>JAFTVE010000048.1 GCA_017465905.1 Bacteroidaceae bacterium
ACATTCAAAGCCTATCGACTTGAGGTATTTGATGGCAAAGATGGCGGTAGTTCGTGTATTCCCCTCGCAGAAAGGATGTGTCTGCCATATTCCAGCGATGAATTTTGCTATATGTTCCACTACTTCGCCCATCGACAGTCCTCGATAGTCGAACTCTTTCTCCTGCTCAATGTCATACTCCAAGGCCATCCGCAAATCTTGCCAACGGCCATAGGTCACGGTATCGCCTTGTAGCACCCATTCCTTTTTTGTGATGTCATAGGTGCGCAATGCCCCAGCATGCTTGAACACCCCTTCGAAGATAGCCCGATGAATAGCCACCACGCCAGCCGCACTGAATGTGAACGAGGGCGAACTGATGAGCTTGGCTATGTTGCCCGACACACGGTCAGCCTCCTCCTTCTCGTTATCATCATCGTCGTGCTTGGTTTTAGATATATAGTATTGCTTTATCTGCTCGCGAGCTTCATCAATTGTAATCTCTCCCTCAATGTGTTGCCGAGCAGTCTGCTTCAGATATTCCGATACCTGAAGTCCATCTACCGCTTGCAGACCTATAGCCACACGCCAAGCCTCGGCACGCTCACGCTTGTGAGGCTCGCTGGCCTTTATATATTCATCGAAGTTGAGGTATAGTTGTTCTTCATTCATATCTCTTTCCGTAATATAAGTTCAACGACCTATTCTCTTTTACATTCTATGCGGTTGATTTCTTTTGAATTTAAATTAGAATCCTTAACTTGTCTAATTCTCTATTGTATCGTTCAAGCGCATCATCATCAATTGTAATTTTCAAACACAAACTGATAGTATCCTCCTTACTTTGGATTCCATTTTTTGTATCTTCAATATTCTTTTCAACAATCGCCATCGCTTCCTGAGGAAAATCTTCAATCTGTAGAATTGCTCTTTGGGGAAGTTCAGCTAAAGCGTTTAATAATCCTAGGTACTCTTTGGGCACGATGGTACTTCTAATCTCAATACCCCATTCCAATATACTTGCATAGGATTTAGCAAATGACCTTGCAACATAAAATAATCCTTCAATATCAGACTCCACACCGCAAGGAGCGAAGAAAACCCTGAAGGCTTCCAGTAGTCTATTTTGAGTTTCTATAAAATTAGTAAATTGCTCTAGTTTTATTTGCGCCCAATCTACCAATTGTGACAGATCAGAAAGGGCATTTTCGCTTTTTACCAGTATTGAATATTCATAGTCATTCTTTAAATCTCTATACTTGACAATCTCGTCATGCATTGCTTGCAAGAAAAATCTTATTTCATATCCACCTTCTTTTTCCAAAAGAATATCTAAGGCTTTACTTGATACTCTTAAATATAAATTATTCTTACCCAAAGAATCTATTTTACGCTTTGCAATGAGAGTTTCACGAAACAAATTAGACAATTGTGCCTTTAGAGTTTCCATGATGTCTTGAGCTTTATTAAAATCAAAGTTCCATAAACCACTTTCATTTCTAACATTAGCCAAGAATTCAAAAATTCTATTATCACTAACCGTATTAGAGAAATCCGCATCGGGATTCTTCTCCCAAACAGGAAGAAGAGTTACCATCTCTTTTAATGCAAATGTGTAGATAGGAATTCCTTTGTCAACTGCAGTTAGAAACTCTGTGTTTGTAATAGACTTTCCAGACCCCAAAGTAGCCCCATATCTATTTCCAATTATTAGAACAAAAATGTCAGCTTCATTTTTCACCGCATTAATGCAGTTTTCGGCATTCGACAAATAAGGATTTATTGGAAAATCTCTTTGTTCAGACAATATAGGATTGTGTCCTAAATCGCTTATACATTGCTTCAGATCTTCTCTTACTTGCGATAAATCATAGCATGTTGAACTTACAAAGATATTAACTCTAGCCATATTAAATTTATTTTTTTAGTCTACTTACTTCTCATACTCTTCACGCGAAATCGGAGTCTCGGGATCTACAATGAGAACTTCATCGTAAGTAAGGCCATAAAGTTTATATACACGCAGGTCTATCTCGTTATTTGTGGTTGCTATTTGTGCGGAGAGTTCTTGACATGCCGTGCGATAGTCATTGAAGTAGTCTTCCCATTCGTCCTGCTGTGAAAGGCTTAACTTTATCTTTTGCTTCTTCAGTTCTTTCAAGAACTCTGCAAATTCCAATTGATCGAAGGTGGACAAAGCTCCCGTAATCTTTATGTCTTGGAAGTTGTCGGATAAGCGGTGAAGGAAACGGTTACGCTTTGTTTGTAATTGCTCATTAAGCAGAAGCATACTTCCCACGATAGTATTTAGCGCCTCCGAAAGTTCGCCTTCCAATAATGGAACAGGAATCTTTTCAAAATATTGAGGTTTCACCTCTATATAACCGCCATTGCGAACCACGCATATATTAGTGAGGAATGTCCACACAAGTTTTGAGTTTAACACTCCCAACAACGCTTTTTTGTCGGTAGGCAACATACAAGCTGGTGCAGAAATGATTGTCCCTCGTTCGTCCAAGCTAAACTTATTGGAGTTTTGCAGATTTCCCCAAATGATTTTAGGCTGATAGAATAAAGGTTGATATGCACAATTGCGGAGGTTAAATGGCGTATTACCCTTATCATATCTTTTGCTTAACTGAGGTTCGAAAGACAATAAATAATCCTTAATGGCAGGATAATCTTCTATGTTTATTGGTGGAATATCATCGTAGCCGTTATGAGTACAAATCAAATACTTTGGTAATGGGCTATTGTTCCATTTGTTTAGGTCTCTACCTTCGAAAATAGGTTTTATGAGTTCATCGGAATTTGCATCCTGTCCGACTAATTCTGATTTTGTTTCTTCATTGATAATAAAAGCTTCGTTTAATCCCGTCAATAAACCACGATAGCATTTACCATATTGTTCTTTGATTGTTTTATATGCAGTAACCTTTTTCAAGACCTCCACCATCTCGGCATTTTGGAAGGACCAAGAATCAACTGTTAAATGAGATTGAATTACATACTTGTTGGGGGCAATATTGATATCAACATTGCCCTGCATCTCTTTGGGAATTTTCGTATAGACAAACTTGCTATCCTCCTTATTCCCTTTCGACAAAAGTAAAATAATGGGATAGGTTGTAGCCCCTTCAAATATCTGAATTTCCGTAAAATCAATATAACCTTCAAATATGGTGTTCTCTTGTAGATAACGACGAAGAGTCAATCCCGCATTTGTCTTGTCAAAGGTGTTGGATATAAAGCCAAACAGACCTTTGGAGTTAAGCAGATTTAGGCCTTTCTCATAAAAATAAGAGAACAGGTCACCATCTGGTGTGAACACCTCATAATTATGTCTATAATACTCTATATCTGTATATGGAATAATCTCTGCTCTTACATACGGCGGATTACCAATCACCACATCAAAGCCGCCCTTCTCAAATACTTGGGGAAATTCCTTCTGCCAGTCAAAGGCTTTATCTCCAGCAACGGCAGGGTCAGAGATAAGCGAGTTGCCACATTTGATGTTTCCACTCAGTGTACTCAGTTTACGTTGTGGTTTTGCTGTACGCAGCCACAGAGCCAATTGTGCAATCTCAACACTTTCTTCATTGATGTCAACACCATAAAGATTGTTTTCCAAAATGGATTTCTCCACATCCTGGAATACAATGGAGGCCCCGGCAATCTTTGCTTCCATCTCGTCGATCAATCGATGTTCATTCATTAAGAAGGTTAGTGCTGCATTGAGAAAAGCTCCACTACCACAAGCAGGGTCAAGAATGGTAATTTGCAACAACCAATTACGATATTCTCTAAGGAGTTCCAATAGATGTTTCTTTGTCTCCTTTTGCCTTTTACGGTCAGAGAAATATTCCTCTTCATTTATGCCTAATGCTTGTTTCTTCTCTGCACAAAGCTTTCCTACGGTATTCTCTACTATATACTTAGTGATATAGGATGGCGTGTAGAATACTCCGTCTTTCTTTCGTTTCGATTTAGAAGTATCTACCTCTTCGCCCATAAGGCTTTGAGTAACCTCTTCAATCTCTGACAAGGAATGTTCGAATATATGGCCTAGGATATTGACATCAACATCACTCTTGAAATCATATTCCGAGAGTCGACGTGTTTGTTTGTCGAGCAAGTCATCAGAAACCTTTAACGAATCAAGTATTTCATCGGGCTTGAACAATCCACCATTATATGCATATATTCCTCTACTCGGGTTTCCATCATTCAAATAACCGAAATATTGCTTTATGCGGTCGTAAAGTGGCACATAAGCATCAAGTTCTTTGAGTTGCTGCCATTGGTCGAGTATCTTAATCATTGAGTTAGGAGGCAACAATCCCCCATCCTCTGCAAAAAAGATAAAGAGTAATCGGTCTAGGAACTTCTGTGATTTCTTATACAAGAGCAAATGCCAGTCTTTCTCATTACCCTCGATGACAGGATTGTTATGGATAAAGTCGGCAAATAAGGCTTTCTTGAATTGTGAATAATCACGGTAGAGACGGTTGGTAATCTGGTCCTCTGACGAAACAGATGCTTTCTTCATCTCGATAGCCACTCCCTTTCGTATCTGCTCCCATGCAAGGCATAGGTACAACTCTTGAAAGTCCTGTTCATCCATCGCAAATAAATTCCACGCACGGAACTCTACTGAGTTGTCGATGTAGAAGTGCAGTTTCTCAAAGTTTGAGATAATTACATATCTGGCCTCCTTGTTCTGATTCTTGTATAGAAATGCTTGAGGCTCCACCTTCTTCAGGTCAGTCGTCTTATGGTCTTTCAGTTCGATTACGCCTATCACCTTGCCATCAAGAAGAATAGCTCCGTCTGCCTTCTTTGCATTGCTTTCATTCTTTTGCTCTGTTATCAAGTTGTAGTTGGGCGACGGATTGAGCGTATATCCTAATATATTGACGAAGAGTTCACGCAAGAATCCCTCTTGGAATTGTTCTTCCTTACTATTACGTATATTTTCCTGTATTTGTAGGTCAAGGAAATATGTTTTATATTTATTCCATGCAATCGAAACTTCCTCTTGGGAAAGTGTTGACAGATATCGCTTTAAGATGTTTTCCTGAAAGAACATAATAATTCAATTTGTTGAATTGCAAATATACTAATTATCCCTGAAAAAGCTTATTGATTCCCCGTTTTTATTCAAACAAATTACCGAGGTGGGGCATACTGCAGATAATTTGTCTAAAGCAATTGGAGATTGCAACGATAAAACAGCCTATGGCTGTACGATAACGGTGACGTTAACGATGACTAAGCAGCGGAGCTGAAGTTGAAGATTAACGATGAACGTTTAACGATTAACGAGGAACGAGAAACGATTTTTTTGGGGCAATTACATGGTCATTCGTGTTAAGCAAAAAGGTAAAAAGAAAACAAATCTCCCGACCTCGAAGAAGTCGGGAGATTATGTCATATAATCGGGAACTATTCTTTGTCTAAGAACATATTGCAGAACTCATTCAATTGCTGTTGCATACGCTCTTGCGGAATAAGGATACGCTTATACTCGGCTATCATCGTGGGGCTCATGCTACGGCTCATGGCATACTCCACCACTACACGGTCGGCTTCAGGACAAAGGACGATGCCTATAGAGGGGTTCTCGTTGGAGCGTTTCACATCACGGTCAAGGGCTTCCAGATAGAACTCCAATTGCCCGAGGTCGCGCGGATGGAACTTGGTTTTCTTCAGTTCTACAGCCACCAAAGCCTGCAGCCCACGATGGTAGAAAAGCAAATCGGCTTTGTATGTCGAGGCACCTACGGTAAGTTTGTATTCTTGATCCATGAAGATAAAGTCCTTGCCCAATTCTAAGATGAATTGCTTCATGTGCTCTATCAGACCGTTCTTTAGTTTTGTTTCACTATGCTTCTTTGGCAGACTGAGAAAGTCCACAAACAAGGTGTCTTTGAATATTACTGGTGCATTAGGGTATGCCTCGAGCAAGCCTTTTGACATGTTGCTTTTGTTGCTCAACAAAGCCGCATAGGTCTGATTGGAGATACAGCGTTGAAGTTCCCGACTTGCCAAATGTTCCTTGTTAGCATAGAGTATATAGAACAATCGTTCTTCATTGCTTTTGCATCGACAAAGAATCTCCACGTGATTGGTTAATGTGGTTAGCTCCAATATCTTAGGCATTTGTCCAAGCACTGACTGGACAATTTGTGCAGACGGCATCTGCACAATTATATTCGAATCGGTGTTGGGCAGAATTGATTGCGTTTCAATTTGTGCAGCCGGCTGCACAAATTGAGAGTTCAACTATTTTCAACAGTGATGTCAGGCCTCTCCGCATAGGCAAGCATACACATAGCCTGGACTTTGATAATAAAGCTGTGATTTAGGATTATGCAGATGCTCATAAGTCTTTGAATTATACACTCTATCGAAAGCTTCTGGCATAGTCAACTGTTCGTTCTCCATTACCAAACGAATGAGGTCAGAAGTCATAGCCTCTACCATATACTGAAACTGACTTTCCGTAATTGTCATAAACGAACTAATAAATCTACTGCCTTTTGTGTGCAAAAAGCATATTGGTATGTGATTCCTTTATGGTACTTGATATTGTGCAGGAACTGTTCGAATGTGATATTGTTGCGTCTGTAATCACGTATCTGCAGACCTATATAATCATCAGCGATTGGCCCATACACGACATCGTATTTGTGCAAATAGTTCTGATTCTCGTCCCGATTGTTGAAAACGAACTCAGCCCAATCTTGGGTATATCCAGTAAACACCTTTACACTAAGTTCGCCGCTCGCCAGACAGGATTCATCTATTTCAAATACTGATATGGCTTCTTCGCCACCAAACTGCACCACCTTTGCCTCAGCCATCTTTTGAGCCTGCTCCTTCTCGGCCGAAAGATAAAACGCTTGTCCGAAATCTTTGCACTTCTTTGATTTGGACAGGTCTATGGTCGTAATCTCTACATTGGAGCCGTGAAAGAGTATCATACCAACTTACCTCCATGTCTGTGACAAAAAGCTGCCATCCCGTCTACCATATCGCGGAATGAGAGGGTATGCAGTATGTCATAATGATTAAAAAACATCTGTACGCCACCATATTGACTAATGTATTGGTATGACTCTTTATTTGACAAGCCGAAACGCTTGGCAAACTCGTCAATCAAGGCTACCAAGAAGTCAATTTTATGTTTATCCAAATCGCTCATACAAGATGCTATAGATTTATATCAACGCAAATTTACAAAGACTTTACATATATACGATGCTTTTGGTTCACTTTTTTCTCTTGACAGAGAAAAATTCTATAGTACAAGGATATTAAGTAAGTGTAATAACCTGCCACAAAATAGGAGTAGAAAATAAAGTTCGGCCTTTTCTGGCCTAGGTATCGGTAGATGAGAGAAGCAGTAGCTTTTCAACGAAAACGATAACGTTGACGTTGATGAAATGATGTTCTCCTGTTCTTGGCGTAGGTATCGGTAATTGTGTGTAAAGCATTGAATATATTTGGTTTACCCACCGACACCCCCCGTTGCGGGGTGTCGGTGGGTCGGGGGTGTAGCATAATGTCAGTAAATTGACAATATCGGTAGCAAAACGTCAGATTTGGGGAGGCCGAAAAAGGCGGTTTTTGAATTGCATACACGCATTTTTCAAATCAGACAAAGAGAATTTTTCTAACGGACGGCTCTGACATTTTGATTGGAGCCTTGCAATCTGGAGTTTTTCTTTGTACAAATTGGAGTTTTTCTTAGTAAAAACTGCAGTTTGGAGCCTTGAAAACTGAAGTTTGGAACTGGCCAAATTGTTTTTTCATAGGTGTGAAAAAAATTTATCATGCCTGTGAAAATTTTTTGTCACTTCGGTGATAATTTTTGACAAGTGCTGCGCGTTTCCTCGCAGAGCCCTCTCTGCGCGAGGGAGAAGCCATGTCGTCAACATGTTCAAAGAACGCCGGTTCGGTAATGACGAGGGAGGCACCGACGCCTCCCTCGCGGTCTTTCATGGTCAGTTGGTTATGGCTGAATCATTCAGTGATTCCAAGCGTTACATATCAGCATCCGAGTACTCATTCCCGTGGATGTAGTTGCCGCCATTGTCGTGGTAGTTGTTGTTCTGCAATGTAGGCATTATGCCGTCATTGTCGCGCACTCTGATACCCCAGTTGGCCGAGTAGGCAATCTCGCTGTTCGTCAGGCTCACCTTGCCCTTGGTGTAGTAGAAGTCGACATTCGCATTGCCGCCTCTGCCACCATAGAGCACCTTGCAGTGGTCGAGGATGCTGCCTGCACCGGCATACTCATAGAAAATGATGCCCTGCCAATCACCCGGATACTTGTCGTTCATAGCCGAAGTGAAGATGATGGGCTCTTCCTCTGTGCCTACGGCTACGAGTTTGCCCTCTGTGTCGTAACCAACACTGAGGTAACAATCTTCAGTCATCAGCACCGTCACGCCCGGCATAATGGTGAGCGAGCCGCCCTTGTTGATGTCAAGATAAGAGCTGCTTATTGTGTAGGGCACGTTCAAGTTCTGCCAAGTCACCTTCTTGGTAAGTTGGTAACCGCTGATTTCAATGCCCATCTCGCCCAACTCGTTGTCGGTGGTCACTACACCGGCAGCTGCTGCATTGCAGCTCAGAGGATAACGTTCGGTGTCCTTGATGACATTGCCCGAGAACGAAGTCAGCCAACTGTCCTCATTGGAGTTTACAAGTACGCCGTAGCTGCTGCTGTTGGTGATGGTGCAACTGTCAATAGCTGCCGCGGTGTAGTAAACCCTAACGGCACCGTCATCTCCGCTTCCTGCATACTCGATGATGCAGTTCTTCAGCGCACTTGATTTCGATGCATACTCATAGAAAATGATGCCCCTCCAGTCACCAGCGGCCTTGTCCGTAAGGTTCGAGGTAAAGGTGATAGGCTTCTCCTCCGTGCCTACTGCTGTCAGCTTACCGGAAGAGTAGTAGCCCACTTCTATATAGCCATCCTCAGGCATAGCGATAGTCACGCCCGGCTCGATGGTCACCTCGGCATTGTCGTTGATGTCGAAGTAACTATTTGTTATCACGTAAGGGATAGTCTGCTCGTGGATAGTTACCTTACCGTTCTTCTTGCCTACTTGGTCACCCGACAGGGCAATACCTATACCGCTGATTTCGTTGTCAGAGGTCACGGCAGTGGCCTGCAGGAAGGGGATTACTAAAGGATACTCCTCGCAGTCGCTGATGGTGTTGGCGGTGAATGAGCCGAACTCACTGTTGTTCAGATACACGCCATTGACGCTGCAATCCTTGATGACGCAGTTGTCCACAGACACCTTGTTATAATATACATGGATTGCAGTCTCGGCACCGCTGATGTGGCAGTAGGCAAACTTGCTGCTCTTGCCGGCGTTGTCGTTGATGTAGATACGCTGCCAGTCGGCACCCTGCTCGTGGGCTTTCAGTACGATAATCGTGTCGGCCAGACCTACGGCCTTGATGCTGCCTTCGTTCTGTACGTAAAGCTGGGCATCCTCGCGGAACGTTACTACCGTGCCCGGCTTGATGGTGAGCTCGGCATTGACGTAGACGGTGCCCTTGACGGTCACCTTGCCACTCCATACGGTTGCCTCGTTGATGGCCTTCGTCCAGTCGCCCTGCACCACAGGGACATCCGGTTCGTGGGGAATGTCCGGCGTGTCGGGCAACAAAGCCTCGGGGTCGCACGAGGTGAATACAAATATCCCAAGGCATAGGAGCAGGGACATCATCTTCCAAATCTTCTGATTAGCATTCTTTTTCATAATCGTAGAATTTAAAGGTGAATAATAATTGAGTTTTTGAGTTTATGAGTTTTTAAGTTTTTGAGTTTGTTATGAGTTGTGTATTTTCCATCCCATCAGCAAGAACCCTCCGACGATGGCGATGGCCATCACCGTCATTGCCAGCAGGATGACACAGGCGCGTGCCCAGTTGACCTTGTTGGCGGGCATCAGCTCCTTGCTGGCGAAGGCCCAGAGGAAGAGCATCACCACGTTCACTCCCGGGATAATCATCACGGCCATCGCGGCCAGCCACTGGCGCACGCTCATCACCGAGTTGTCCTGGAAGTCTTTCTCCCATCGGTCTCTTTCTGGCTCGTCTATCCATCTGCGAAACATAGCTGCGTAGAGTTTTTGCGTTTTTCCGTTGGCGAAGTTAGGAGGAATGGTGTGAGCGTACAAAGAAAGTTCCGCCCATTATGTGCGGATGCACGGAATCCTCACAAAATAGGCGGTGGAATGGCGTGACTTTGGACTCGCAGGACGCGAATCCTCACAATTTCCTCGAACTTTTCAACTGCAGATTACTCGGATTACACGGCTTTGGTGCTCTTCAGCCACTCCGAGGTGGTGAGCCCCGTGGCACGCTTGAAGGCCGCGTTGAAGGTGAAGCGCGAGTTGAAGCCGCACTCCTCGGCGATAGTGTCGAGCGTATAGCCCCGCTCCTTCTTCGCGAGCAGCAGTGCCTTGGACTTCTCTACACGGAGGCCGTTGACGAGGTCGAAGAAGCTCTTCTCAAGGATGGCATTGATGGCCCGCGACAGGTTCTTCGACGACAGCCCCGTGGCCTTCGCCACATCCTTGAGCGAGAGGTTGGGGTTGGTATATGCCTCGGACGATTCGAGATACTCAGCCACCTGACGGGCATACAGCGCGAGCTGCCCCATGTCGGCCTTGCTGTTGCCGGCCTCGGCCTGCGGTGGTGTGTGCACCTCCGTAGCGATGAACTCCTCCTCCGCCTCGGCCATCTCCTCGGGAGCCGGCAGCGGATGGTGGAGGACGGTGAGGGCGGTGTCCAGCTCGGCATAGAGCAGGTAGCCCATGATGATGACGGTGAGCAGCTGTAGCAGCCACGCATCGGTGTGTGGCCAGAAGCTGTCGCACACGACCACCGCCACGAACACTGCGGCAAAGAGGGTGACGAAGCGGGGTACCCACACCTTGCGGGCCAGCTCGGGCTCGGAGTAATGCTCACGGATATAGTGCTTCACCTTATGGAGGTAGCTGAAGATGACGTAGAGGTAGCCCACCAGCTGGAGCAGCAGGACGAGGATGCGTGCAGTGCCCAGCCGGGTGCCGCCACCCGTCGTTGCGTGGTGGACGAAGCCGTTGTGCTGCTCGGGAGGCAGGGCGTAGATGCTCGCGCCGAAGAGCACCAGCATCAGCAGGGCGGGAAGGAAATGGAGCAGGCTCCAGGGCGTGAAGCGGTAGCGGGGATCGAAAGCCCTGTGCACGAGCGACCACAGCAGGGGCATCAGCGCAAGGTCGGCCGCGAAGGCCACGGGGGCCAGGAGGAGGGCTGCCTCATGCAGACCCAAGCTACGGAAAATGTTGCCGGCTGCTGCAGGAACGGTGGACAGCACGATAATCAGCGCGGCATAGCTACTCTCGCCACGGGAACGGGTGGCAAAGCAAAGGAGCAGGGTCAGCATCAGCAGAATGATGACGGACACCGCATTGACGGTCAAGACGAGGTTGTCGTATCCCATAGCCTATATATCCATATATATACAAAAGCGTGACCCATACGCTTGTCTTAAGAAAGCAGGCTCTGGTAAAACCCTCGGACTAAAAGCAAGCAACGGATCACGCAGCAGATATATACGACATGCCCTACAGGCCGGTATATAACAACAATCTGCGTGAAGAGTCGGCTTCTTCTCGTCCTGTAAATTTACCAGATTCGCTTTCTGAGAATGAAGCATCACACTTCCCAATAAATAAAATCTATGCTACCCTTCGGTAAGCAACCGCAAAGGTAAGCAAATAATTCTGAAATCAAGGAACGTGCGGACTCTTTTTGTCCGTTGCTGTCTTTTTCATTATAGTGCAAAGGAACGAAAAAAGCCCCTTCTCGGGGCTTTTTTTCAGTAGTTTGGAGTACAAGAATCGGATGATTGGACTGATTTCGGTGCTCATCATCCCCTCTCTGTCCTATTCTTGTTGTTCCTCTAACCATTTGGCAGGGGTTTCCCCCGTCATTTTCTTGAACACCATGTAGAATGTGGAGCGGGAGCGGAAGCCGCAGTCGGTGTAGATGCTCTCGATGTTGAAGTCCGACGAGTTGAGCTCGCACAGGCGGCGCTTGGCCTCCTCGATGCGCATGCGGTTGACAAACTCGAAGAAGTTGCACCCCAGACAGCCGTTGATGGCACGCGAGAGGGTCCGTTGAGGGATGTTCACCTCCTTGGCGAAGAGTGCCAGCGAGATGTCGGGACGCAGGTAGGCTCCCGATTCAAGCATATAGCGTGAGGCACGGTCGCATACCTCCCTCATCTGCTCGTCGCTCATCGAGGAAGCGGCAGTTCCGCTCTCTCTGTCGGCGGCTTCGGCGGACTCCTCCCTCATCGGCTCCTCAGCCTGTATCATCGGTATCGCAGGATGGGCGATGCTGTTGTACACGAGATAGAACATGGCCACCACGTTCAGTATCTGGATTAGCCAAGCATCGGTGCGCGGCCAGATGGCATAGCACACCATCACAATCACAAACAGGGCGGCAAAGAGGTACTCGAAGACGACAATCCACTCCTTCTGCACCCACTCGGCATCCGACATGGTGTCACCGATGGTCTTCTTCGTGCGGTGGAGAAAGCGGAAGATGGCCGTGAAGTAGCCCACCATCTGCGCAAAGATAATGATGGTGTTGACGTCGCCTATCCACGTGTCGTCGCCCATCGTCTCGTGGAGGATGGTCTCCATGCGCTCGGCTGGCGACATCGTGAGGGTCAGCACCAGCATCAGGAGGGTCGGCAACAGATGGAGCAGGTGGACGGGCCTGAGCCGGAACGAGGTGTCGAAACTCCTCTTGGCAAAGAGCCACAGCAGCGGCATCAGCAGCGTGTTGACCGTGATACCGATGGGAAACATGAAAAGCGACACACTATGCCATCCCAACATACGGCTCATGTTGTAAAGATACACCGGCACGTTAGGCACCACGATGATGGTGGCCGCATAGGCGTTCTCGCCACGGAAACGGGTGGCAATGAGCAAGACAATCGCCATCACCAGCAAGATGATGATGCTCGAGGAGTTGACGGTAAGTATGAAGCTTTCGTAACCCATATCGGTGCAGTTATCTTGGTTTGTGGTACAAAAGTACGAATAAACGACGAATAATCAACCTCCATTGACTGAAAAACTTTACGTCTCATCGGATTTCCGAATCACTATACTAAGGAAGCGGGGGTCTGCGCTGTGTGAAAGCGTCGGATGCTACGGCATCTGGTTTATCGGCACCAAAGAGTGCCGAAGGCTGAACATCCCCGTGACCGACACCTTAGCTGAAAAGGCGAAAAGTATCTCCTTAAACTTATTAACGGTAAAATACAAACAACTTCTTAATGGGATTGAAATATTTATGAAACATTTGGGCAGTACCTTCGCAGCGTCAAAAAGAAAGACAACGTAATCTGATCAGATAGAGAAAAAGTATTTAGTAAAAAAACAAAAAAAAGAAATTATGAGAAAGATTGGATTTATTGTGGCTGGCATGGCCGTTTGCTTAGGAATGAATGCACAGGCACAGGAGACAAAGGATGCCGAGCCGAAGGGTAAGGCCATCGTGCAAGTGTTCAGCAACTTCAATGCGGACTTCGGCCAGGATGCCGAGAGCCTGGGCTTCGAGCTGGAGCGTGCTTATCTGGGCTATGAATACAAGCTCGATGGTGGCTTGACGGTGAAGGGCGTGATGGACATTGGGCAGTCGGGTGCCGTGTCGGACTACCAGCGCCTGGCCTATATCAAAAATGCTTTGGTGCAGTGGAAGCAGGGACGATGGACCTTGAACGGCGGTCTTATCTCGACCACGCAGTTTAACTTCCAGGAGAAGTTCTGGGGCTACCGCTACGTGATGAAGTCATTTCAGGACCTCTACAAGTTTGGCAGCAGTGCCGACCTCGGTATCTCGGCCGCGTACAAGGCTGCCGACTGGTTCTCGGCCGACGCTATCATCGTCAACGGTGAGGGTTACAAGAAGGTGCAGATGGGCAAAGGGCTCTGCTATGGCGTGGGTGCTACGCTGACTCCTGTCAAGGGACTCCAGGTGCGCCTCTATGGTGGACTGAACGATGATGCCTCCGCTGCTGATGCCGACCAATGGAACGCAGCCGCCTTCGTAGGCTACAAGGCGAAGGCCTTCTCCGTGGGTGCCGAGTATAACTATATGGACAAGGCAGGCAACGAACAGAACGGCTACTCGGTGTACACTACGGTGAATGTATCGGACGAGGCTTCCGTGTATGCCCGCTGGGATGATCTGTTTGCGGGTAGCACCGCTACCAGTGCAGCCGCCATCGTGGGTGCTCAGTTCAAGGTGGGTAAATATGTCAAGATTGCTCCCAACGTGCGTATGCAGCTCGACCACGCCACTGGCAAGGATACGTATGCGGGGTATGTGAGTTGCTACTTTGGACTGTAAGCGGAGGGGCATAAAACCCTTTCTAAAAAAGAATTGTTAAATTAGAATCAAACACATCAATTATGAAAAAGATTTTTTCTACCGTAATGACTTTAGTTCTTGCTCTTGCCGTGGTATCGTGCGGTGGTGCGAGCAAAGATGGTGGCCGCAAGGCACAAGAACTCTCGGGCGCAGGTGCAACCTTCCCCTTGCCCTTCTACAATGTGGTGTTCGAGCATTTTGCCGAAGTGAATGGCGACGTAGTGGCCTATGGCGGTATTGGCTCGGGCGGTGGCGTGCGTAACCTGCGCGACAAGATTGTGGACTTTGCCGGTAGCGATGCCTTCCTCACCGACAAGGAGATGGCCGAGATGGATGCCGTGATACACGTGCCCACCTGCATGGGAGCCGTAGTGCTGGCCTATAACCTTGATGGGGTGAACAGCCTGAACCTCTCGGGCGAACTCATCGCCGATATCTTTGCCGGAGAGGTGAAGATGTGGAACGATGAGCGCATCGCAGCGCTCAACCCGGGCGTAACCCTCCCTGCCGAGGCTATCATCCCCGTGTTCCGCTCCGACGGTTCGGGTACCACCTTCGTGTTTACCGACTATCTGACCAAGGTGAGCCCGATGTGGAAGGAGAAATTCGGTGCCGGCAAGTCGGTGAACTTCCCTGTGGGACAAGCTGCCAAGGGTAACCCCGGCGTGGCAGGCGTCATCAAGCAGACGAAGAACGCCATCGGCTACGTGGGCTCGGAGTATGCCTTCGCACAGAAGATCCCCTACGCTACTTTGCAGAATCAGCGTGGCGAGTTCGTGACACCCACCGCAGCAAGCATCTCTGCAGCAGCATCGGGCACCATCCCTGCCGACACACGCTGCTCCATCACCAATGCCGACGCTGCCGGGGCCTATCCTATCTCTACCTTCACCTGGATGATTATCTACAAGGAACAGCACTATGCCGACCGCAGCAAGGCACAGGCCATAGCCACACTCGACCTGCTAAAGTATATCCTCTCCGACGAGGCGCAGCATATCACCTCAGAGGTGCACTATGCACCACTGCCTGCCAAGGCCAAGGAGCTGAGCCTGGCTAATCTGAAGGCGGTGACTTATGATGGGGTGGAAATCCTTAATTAAAGATGAAGTTATTACCCCCTCCGTTTCGCTTCGTGTTCACTACGCTACACTCGTCCCCCTTAAAGGGGAACGAGCGAAATGAAGCTGGGCGTAATGGAGCGGAGGGGGTAAAAAAGACATAGCTCACTATGAACGATAAACTCTACAGATTCCTGCTAACTGCCGCCGCACTGGCGATACCCATCGTATGTGGTGGTGTAGTGTATGCCCTCGTCACCGATGCATACGCAGCCTTCGAGCATTTCGGGTTCCTGAAGTTCCTCACCTCCTCGGAGTGGAGCTACACCGAGGGAGCCGAGCAGTACGGTGCACTGCCCTTCATCACGGGCACACTGATGACCACCGCGCTGGCGCTCCTCTTCTGCATCCCCTTCTCGCTGCCCGTGGCACTCTTCGTGGGTGAGTATTTCAAGGGCACCAAGGTGGCCTCCGTGCTCGCCACAGTAACCGACCTGCTGGCCGGTATCCCCAGCATCATCTATGGCCTGTGGGGATTCTATACACTGCGCCCACTGATCATGGCGCTCAACATCTCGCCGCAAGGCTCGGGTGTACTCACGGCATCGCTCGTGCTGGCCATCATGATAGTGCCCTACGCAGCCTCGCTCAGCGCCGAGTTTATCAAGATGGTGCCGAACGACCTGAAGGAGGGTGCCTATAGCTTGGGAGCCACGCGTGCCGAGGTGATACGTCGGGTGGTATTCCCCGTGGCAGGGTCGGGTATCTTCTCCTCATACATCCTGGCCATAGGGCGTGCCTTGGGCGAGACGATGACCGTGACGATGCTCATTGGCAACACCAACAACATCCCCGAGTCTATCACCTCTACTGGCAACTCGATGGCCTCCATCATCGCCAACCAGTTTGGCGAGGCCGACGGGCTGCGGCTCTCATCGCTCATTGCCATCGGACTGGTGTTATTTCTCATCACGGCAATAATCAATCTGATAGGTAAGGTAATGATTAAACGCGCAAGAATAGTTTAATTGTTTTAAATGGAGATAAAGGCCGGATGTTTCAACTATGAATAACGGTTACCCCCTCCGCTCCGTCGCTTCGCTCCCTGCGCTCGTCCCTGTTACCCCCTTCCCCTACGGGGACTCCCCCTTAAAGAGGGAGAGTGCAGGACAGTGCTTTCAGATAGTCAATGCGTGCGAAGATAGTAATCAAAAAAAGAACTGTCGCCCTTTAAGGGGGACGAGCGAAATGAAGCAGAGCGTAATGGAGCGGAGGGGGTAAAACTCCTAATTAGAAGAAACTCCTCATAACTCCTAAAAAGAATCAACTCCACTCTCCCCCCAAAAAAATACTTATGAAAGTAAGAACAAAACATCGCTTAATAAAAGACAAAGCCCTGCTGTGGGGCGTATGCCTCTTAGCAGCGCTCACAGCCGTACCCCTCATCGCCATCCTTGGCGAGGTGCTGCTGCGTGGCTACGACCAGCTGTCGTGGTCGTTCTTCACCGAGCCAACGCCTACAGCCTATAAAGCAATGAAAGCCATCGAGGCCGGAGAGCCCATCCCTGGCGGCATCGCCAACGGCATCATCGGCACTATGATCATGCTCGGCATGGCTGTCATGGTGGCTGTGCCCGTGGGCATCCTCTGCGGTGCCTACCTGGCCGAGAACAGCAAACGCCGCTTTGCACAGGTGGTGAGCTACCTTACCGACCTGTTGCAGGGCACGCCATCGGTCATCATCGGCATCATCACCTACATCTGGGTAGTAGTGCCCATGAAGGGCTACTCGGCCATTGCGGGCAGCGTGGCGCTATGCATCATGATGCTGCCGCTCATCATCCGCTCCACCGAGGAGACGCTCAAGATACTCCCCGCCTCGCTCAAGGAGGCCGGCCTTGCCCTCGGTGGCAACAGTGCCCGCGTGATGCTCCGCGTGCAGCTCCCAGCAGCCTTCGGAGGCATCTTCACCGGTGTGTTGCTCGCCATCTCACGCGTCATTGGCGAGACTGCCCCGCTCATGTTTACCGCCCTTGGCTGCTCGTTCATCCGCTGGTCGATAGACAAGCCCATCTCGGCCGTGCCGCTGCTCATCTGGGAGTTCTTCAACGACCCCAACCTGCAGGAACTCATCTGGGGAGCCTCGCTCTTCCTCCTGCTATTCGTATTGTCACTTAACCTGTTATCAAAGTATCTTGCAAAGAAATGGAACCAATAATCCCTATCCTCGAGTTTAAAAACACTTGCGTATCCTATACCAAGCAGACGATGGCCGTGAAGTACGTGTCGGCAGCCATCGAGCGCAACACCATCACCGCCATCATGGGGCCCTCGGGCTGTGGCAAGAGCACGCTGCTGCGTGCCGCCAACCTGATGCACGAGCTCTATCCCAACATACGTGTCGATGGCGAGATCCTGCTCAACGGAGAAAATATCCTCTCGATGGAGCCCATCGACGTGCGCCGCCGCATAGGCATGGTGTTTCAGCGCCCTGCCCCGTTCCCCACGATGAGCATCTACGACAATGTACTCTCGGGCTACACGCTCAACGGCATACGCCTGGCCAAGGCCGAGAAGGACGCCACCGTGGAGCGCTGCCTGCGCAGCGTAGCCCTGTGGGACGAGGTGAAGGACGTGCTCAACAAGAAGGGCACCTTCCTCTCGGGCGGACAGCAGCAACGCCTCTGCATCGCCCGCGCCCTGGCCATGAAACCCGACGTGTTGCTCATGGATGAGCCCACCTCGGCTCTCGACCCCATCGCCACCGCACACATCGAGGAGCTGATGCAGGAGCTGCAGCGCGAGGTCACCATCCTCATCGTAACCCACAACATGGGGCAGGCACGGCGCATCTCCTCCAAGTCGATGTTCATGTACCTGGGCGAACTGGTCGAGTATGGCGACACCGCCACCATGTTCTCTAACCCCACCGACGAGCGCACCCGCGCCTACCTCACGGGAAAGATGGGGTAACTATTTGCGGCACAAAGATAACTATTCAAAAGAACTGTCCCTCTTTAAGGGGGACGCCGACGCGGAGTGTTAGCGTCGGTTGCGACGAAGGAAGCTTTAGCTTCCCCGAGGAGTCCCCGAAGGGGCAATGCAACGAAGTAGAGCGAAACGGAGGGGGTGCAAATTCCATTCTTATTATTCTCCTATCACTTGACACCTCGGTTACGGCTGATTTGTAATCGGCCGTATTGAAGATGGGGATTTTGAAATCCCCGACTCACAAGCAGCGGATAGCATATCCACCGCGACGAAGTAAGCAACAGGAATGGCCAAAGAGGGCGCGTCAAAAAAACGACGCGCCCTCCAGAGGTTGAGGCCTACATTGATGCCTATATCATCGATGTATTATTTCGTTCGACGCTTCTTACCTACCCTCTTTAACCAGATGTAGTAACCGGTGAGGGGGAGGATGCCCCCAATCAAGGCGGCTATGCAGGTGAGGATGCGACTGAAGAGTCCTCCCCATGTGCCCATATGGATGGAGCGTATCAGTGATCGTATCTCCTGTGTCGACATAAAGCCATCAAGCAAGGCATACACTGCATCGCGCCACCAGGGGAACGACCAGGTGAGGCCGGTGACAGCCAAGGCGAGCAACAGCACGAAGGCGTATATGCCACCCGCTACATGGAGGTCGTGCCAGAAGCGGCGCCAACCCTTGCGCACCTTGACGGTAAGGTTGTTGCGTAGTACCTTGCGGTTGCGTGGCCACCAGATGACGAGTCCGCTGATGAGCACAACGACAAACATCAGCGTGCTGATGCCTACCACGAGTTTTCCCCAGCCAATGCCACCATCGGCATTGCGCGAGGGACCCATCAGCCAACGATGCAGGCGGAACGTGGTGGCGAAGAAGGGGAGGCGCTGGTAGCGGCCCTTGATATCGCCCGTGTACTGGTCCACATAGAGCGATGCGTGGCGCGGCTGCGACAACCTCACCTGATAGGCCAGACGGGGATTGTCAAATGTGTTGATGCCGGTCACCTTCACACTGTCGGGCAGGGTGGCTGCGATGCGTTGGGTGAGTACTGAGTCGGGCAATGGTGTAGCCTTGACCTCATCGACATAGAAGAGTTCGGGGCGAATGAGGTAGTCTACCTCTTTCTCAAACACGAGCAGGGCACCTGTGAGGCAGGTGATGCTCATGACAAGTCCGAAGGGGATGGACAGCCACAGATGCAGTTGGCGAAACAGTCTTTTCATTGTGCATTACTTCTTTATGGCCAGTTTTCCGGCGGTCTTGATGGATTCGGCCTCTACAGTCAGTCCCTTGACTGCCGTAGCCGTGTGCATATCGACTTTATAGAATGAGGGATATGCATCGGTAGTCACGTTGACGGGAATATATACGCTTCCATCCTCGCCATAGGGTTCGCCACCGATGGACATGTTTTCGGGCAGACCCGTGATGAGTGTGAGTGTACCCTCCTCGGCTTTGAAGACAGCCAGTTCGCTGACATCGGCGTTCTGCCCATCGTTGATCATGCTCTCTACACCGTTCTTGTAGAGTTGCAGCAGGAAATAGTCCTCGTCGATATGCCAGCAGCGGAAGAGCGGGTTCTTGTTGCCCAACTCCTCGATGTTGACATAGTAGCTATCGTCAAATGTGGTGTCGCCAGCCTTGATACGCACCACTCCCGAAGGTAGCGTGCCCGTAACCTTCTTCAGGGCATCGGTAGAGACGAACGAGCGTCCGTAGCCCGGGGAGAAGGCATAAACATCGCCGTTGTCGGCAGTCCAGATAGTCTGATAGTATTGCGAGCGCATACGTCCGCAGGCAAACCCTATCTTCCCGGTGCGGGCAATGACGGGCGTGTCATTGAACGACGAACTGCTGTAGATGGCCACAAAAGCGCTGTCGGGGTACTGTGTGCTGGGGATGACGCCTGCAGTGTAAGCACCGCTGCCGCTACCTCCGGCCTCGGTGGTCACGAGTGTTGCATCGGTAACCATCTCGGGCCAGTGGCTGATGCCGTAGAGGCTCATGCCACCGGGAATGACTGAGGTGTAGAGACGGTTGTTCGTCTCGACGATACCGGCAAAGTGCACCTTCTCGCCATTGCCGAGGAAGTTCTCGGCTACAGCGGTACCCTCTTCCTGTGTGCCGTCAGTGGCATTGAGGTAATTGAACAAGAGCACCTGCGGATAGTTGCCCTCGGCATCGGCCTGCGACGAGTTGCCCGTAGAGGCCGTAATCACATTGTCGCCCCACGTGCCATAGGTGGTGATACGATTGTAGGTATAGGTGTACTTCTCGGCAATCTGTCCGTTGCTGTCGAGGTAGTACGATGCGCCTGTGCCTGCACCTCCCTTGTTGTATACCAGGGCAAAGGCATAATCGGTATTCTTGTACACCCAGTAGGTGGCGTTCATCACCTCGGTGCCGTTGCCTATGGCCGACACCTTGCCGCTATCGAGCGTGGTAGCTGTGAGGAGGTAGGTGGCATCGCCGTCAACGGCAGGGATGACGTAGAGGGTGCTGGCCCCGGTAGACGGTGCGGGAGGGGTCTGGCCACCCTCTTCGGAACATGAGGTCAGTGTGCAGCCGGCAGCGATGATTGCAGCGGCGATAGTCAGCGTGTAGAGTTTCTTTTTCATTGTAGTTCTATTTAATGGTTATACATGTTTATTTTCCCAGATTGATTCTCACCTTGGCATAATAGGCACGTCCGGCTTTCTGCAGGCTGAAGTTGTCGTATAGGCGTGCATCTGTGAGGTTGCGGCACTCGGCCGACAGGTTGTAGCGTCCGCCACGCACCGAGTAGGTGAGCACCACATTGTGTGCAGCCTGTGTGGGCACTGTGTGCTTGGTGGAGGCATCACCCATATTTTCCCAATAGAGCGGAAACTCATGCTGCCAGAAGAGATCATAGGTGAGGCTCATCCTGTCGCCCTTGGCTATAAGCGACGGATACGACAGCGTGGCGTCGGCATTGAAGTAGCGGTAGGGTATGTTGGGTAGGCGTACACCGTAGTGCAGGTTTTTCTGTAGGGTACCTCCGGCAAGGTAACGCTCGTTGTCGCGCGTGTCGATGCTGTTGTATGTACCACCCACATCGATCCACTCTCCGTAGCTGTAGCGCACGCTGGCGTTGTAGCCCATCGTCTTCACATGCCCATGGTTCTCATACATGCCATATGCAATGGCTCCATGCTTGCCTATGCCACGCTTGATGTAGTCCTTGGTGTTGCGGTAGATAAGGGCCACCTCGGCATAGATGCCGTGACGGCGGTAGCTGGTGCCATAGCTGAGGTTCAGGTTCAGGTTATCGCTACGCTCGGGGCGAAGGTCCATCTTGCCCGCTTCCATGTCCTCATCGCCGAAGAGCTCATCGGTGGAGGGCAGTCGGCATGCCTTCTCGTACGACAGCTTGGTCTGTAGCCCCTTGGCGGCTATCCATGTGCCTGCGGTGCCATATCCCCAGGTACTCACCCTCTTGGACAGGTTCACGTAGTTGCCTACACCATCGGCACTGGTCGATACTGGGCCTTGGTTGTACTGATGGTAGTGCTTGCCGAAGACGGTGACGTTCCACCGCTCCGACGGCATCAGACGGTATGAGAGGCCACTTACGTTCTTTTGGGTCAGCTTGGGTATGTCAAATGCCGTGAGCACTGTCTCGGCTCCCTCGCTGCGGCGGCTGGTGCGGCTATAGGTGCTATATACATGGTTCAGCGTGAAGGTGTGTGCCTCGCCCAAGCGGTACTTGGCGTTTAGGGTGGCATTGAAGTTGCTGTTCTGCGATTTGCTCAGTTGGTATGACTGTTCTCCCTTGCTCCCCCTGTCATAGGAGAGCCCAGCCCACGTGTAGCCCATCGACGTGGTGTCCACATTGTGTGTCACGTTGTGGTTATAGTTGGCTGTCGCTGCCACATCGAGCCGATCTATGATATTGTTCTTACGATACTCTGCCGAGGGTACCACGGAATATCCGTGACGATGCTTGTCGCCAAATACCGTCTCCTGATACACTCCCGTCTGTATCTCCTTGTAGAAGTTGGCTGTAGTAAGCGTCAGCATCAGGCGGTCGGCCCATGGGCGGCCTGTAAGCCCCACGCTGGCTGCCACCGACTCATTGTGGAATCGGTCGTTGAAGCGCTTCACGCGGCGCACGTCGCTCTTGTCCGTGGGTAGCCAGCGTATGGTGCCATCATCCTTGACCGTAAACTGGCGTACGTAGTTGTGCACGTAGTAGTCGTTGTCGGAGTAGTTCTGGTAGGCCTTCAGCTCATAGGTGAAGCCATTGGCATGCGAACGGCCAAAATGCAGGTGCGACTTGTGGGTGCCGAACGAACCATACGAGTAGGCGGCATCGAGTGCCCACCGCCGTGGCTGTTTGTCGGTGACGATATTGACCACACCAGCCAGCGCGTCGCCTCCAAACTCCACGGGTACCACACCCTTGTACACCTCTACACGCTTGGCATAGCTCACAGGGATATTGTTGAGGTTGAAGGCCGTCCCCGCGCCCTCTTGCGGCACACCATCAATGAATATCTTGATGTGCTTGCCGGTGAAGCCGTCCATCATCAGCTGCATGTCTGACCCCACACCTCCCGACTCGCGCAGCTTCATACCCGGCATCTTGGCCAACGCATCGCTCAGGTTCTTGGTCGAGTTGGCCATCTCCTCCGTATCGATGGCTACTACGTTGTAGGGGGTACGCATCACGCGCTCCACCCCCGTAGCTGTCACCTCCACAGTCTCCAGTTCCGTGGTATGAGGGCTCAGAGTAACGTCACAACGTGTAGTAGAGCCGTCAGTGGCGAGCACGTGGCATTCTACCGTGCCATATCCAATGAGCGACACACGCAGCATGTAGGACCCGGCAGGCAGTTCCAGACGGTAATAGCCCTCCCCGTCGGTAGCCGTGCCGTATGTCGTCCCCACGGCATACACCGTAGCGTATGCTGCAGGCTCGCCTTTCGGGTCAGTAGTGGTCAGGCGCCCCTCGATGAGGCTTTGTGCTACACTCGCCACGCTCATCAGCGTGGTCAGCAGGAGGTATGTCAAGGTTCTCTTCATGCGATAATGTCGGTCCGTATTTTTTCGGCTGCAAAATTACGCCAACCTCCATACGCAGGCAATACTCTGTTTTTGGTATTTTCGCACGGCATTTTTTATCGCATTTTACCAAATTTTAAGTATTGCCTATTTATAAAGATGTATGTAATTTTGCAGTGTCGTTAAACGACAAAAAAGAAAACAGAGATGAGCAACACCGCATACAAGCACGACGACAAGATGCGCCACCTGGTGAAGGACAACAACGCCCTCATCCTCGTGATGGGGCGCTTCGGCATCTCATTAGGATTTGGCGACATGACCGTGCACGACGTGTGCCACATGCACGGCGTCGACGAGGCCACCTTCCTCGAGGTAGCCAACTTCGTTTCCGAAAAGCCCTATAGCCACGAGCCCGTGTCGCTGCCCTCGCTCATCGGCTACCTCAAGCAGGCCCACGAGTACTTCCTCGACTTCAACCTCCCCACCCTGCGCCGCAAGCTCATCGAGGCCATCGACTGCTCGGGCAGCAACGACATCGCCATGCTCATCCTCCGCTTCTACGACGACTATGTGGCCGAGGTGCGCAAGCACATGGAGCACGAGAACGAGGTCGTCTTTGCCTACGTCGAGCAGCTCCTGCAGGGCTTCCTCAGCCGCGACTACTCCATCAAGGACTTTGCCGGCAAGCACACCCCCATGAGCGACAAGCTCAAGGAGCTCAAGGACATCATCATCCGCTACTGCCCCGAGAAGAACAACTACCTGCTCAATGCCGTACTGCTCGACATCCTCCTCTGCGAGCAGGACCTCACCTCGCACTGCATGATCGAGGACCACCTCTTCGTGCCCGCCGTCAAGCTCGTGGAGCAGCAGCTCGCCCAGAGCGGCACCATTCTCTACACCGACGACACCGACAGCGACCCTGCCGACAGCGACAGGTCGGACCTCCTGAGCGACCGCGAGAAGGACATCCTCATCAGTATCACCAAGGGACTGAGCAACAAAGAGATTGCCGACACCCTCTGCCTCTCGGTGCACACCGTGGCCACCCACCGTCGCAACATATCGCAGAAGCTACAGATACACAGCACCGCCGGCCTCATCATCTACGCCATCGCCAACAAGTTGGTCGACATTGCGGATATACAGCAGTAACACTGCATCTCCAACATCATCTAAAGCCAACACGCCGCAAAGCACCTCGTGTGCTCTGCGGCGTGTATCTGAATCCTTAAATAGGACTATCACCTCCGTCTGTCTTTCCGTCGTAGGATGTCGTAGACCTGTCGCAGGGTGGGATAGGTGCTGCGTACATGGTGGCGGAAGTGGCCCATGGTGATGAGGATGAGGGTGATGACACCTATCACTGTGGCGAGTCCGTAGAGGTCGCGTAGGCTCACGAGAAGGGCACCGTGGGCAATGGCTCCGGCCGCTTCGCCAAAAGAGGGTACATTGGCCAGCGCAGCGGTACCGACATGGGAGCCCAGCGCTGCCATGTGCTGGCCCATCGCCTTACCGAACAGATGTCCGAAGAGTGTCGAGCCTAAGGCCGAACCGCAACCGATGCGCACGAAGCCGAGGATGGTGAGCACCTGAAAGCGATGGGGAAAGGGCACTACGCCCTCGATGTAGGTAGTGAGCACGATGAACACCATGGCATGGCCTGCCCCGTAGAGGAGCAGGGGGAGAGAGAGGGCTTCGATGGGGACATCGGGGGCTATGAGGGCAAAGAGCGAGGCCTCGTACAATGTGAGCAGGAGGAAGGCCAGGAAGGTGAGGCGTTTCCATCCCCAGCCCAGTCGCTCGATGCACTGCACGCTCACCATACCGCCGAGGACGACGCCTGCGAGGGTTGCCCAGCGCGGACGGGTACAGGTGAGGTGGTCGTAGCCGAGCACTTCGCCCGTAAAGATATGTTGCAGCACACTCTCGGTAGACATCATCACACAGGCCACGAGGAAGAGCACGATGACCATCAGCAGGTTGTGTTGGCGGAACGAGACGAAGGGCAGGTAGGGATGTCGCCCCACACGCATACGCCATAGGTTGCACCCGAGGCTGACGAGGATGATGCCCACGGCAAGGTGCAGGTAGGGCGAGTGCCACCAGTCGAGCGTCTTGCCATACACACAGATGAAGGCAAAGGCGAGGAGCATCACACTCCACAGGATGAGCCCCATCCACCCGATGCCCAAGAGTGGACGGCGCGGCATGGCGCGGAAGTTTTTCATACAGGTGAAGGCCAGCAGGGCCAGCACGAGCAGCGCCCCTATGGAGAGGTAGTTGACATACTGCCACGGCAAGGCATGGGTGACATGAGCGCTGACGATGCCCGACAGCTCGATGCTACCAAAGACGATGGTGAACACCATGGCCAGGAAGGGGGCAAAGTTGTAGCGCGGTGCCACCTTGAGCATCACGGCAGAGAAGCACTCGAACGAACCCCACAGCTTGAGCATGCCGAAGAGGAACGATAGCCCCACCATCAGCGGCACGAAACGGATGTGCACGCACACCGTGCTGATGGCCGCCATACCGATCGAGCAGGTGAGCAATATCTGGCGGGTGGTGAAGCGGAACTTCAGGGGGAAGAGCAGCGGGAAGGTCATCGTGACACCTATCATACCGGCAAAGCCACACATAAGGATGTCCTCGGAGAGCAGCGAGAGGTCAGAGGCTATCTGCGTGGAGAGACCCATGAACACACCATCGCTCATCTGGAACACCACGGGAAAGAGCAGGATAAGCCAGAAGCGCCACCCCTCGGGCACGAAGTCGCGAAACATGGGGAGGGAGAACCCTCCTTGTTGATGTGATGACATAGGATTACTTCAATTCACATTCCACGTTCAGTCCGCTACGCAGCAATAGCATATCCTCGCGACTGTTTGCCTCGTCAAACACGATCTTCACAGGCACACGTTGCTCCACCTTGACGAAGTTGCCCCCCGAGTTGTCCTGCGGCACGAGGGCATACTGTGCGCCCGTAGCTGCTGAGATGGCGGTCACCGTACCCACATACTCCTTGTCGGGAAGGGCATCGATGGTGATCTTCACCTTCTTGCCGAGGGCGATGTTGCGCAGCTGCGTCTCGCGATAGTTGGCCACTACCCAGTGCTCCTTGTCATCGACTACAGAGAGCAGTGTGCGTCCGGGTTGCACGAGTTCGCCCACCTGGATGTCGATACGTGAGGTATAGCCATCGCACGGAGCCAGCACGACGGTGCGCGAGAGGTTCACACGCGCCAGTTCGAGCGCTGCCCGTGCCGCCTCTATGGCGGCCTCGCTCTGGTCAAGGCGCTGGGTCTGCTCCGACTTCACCAGGCGTTGGGTCTGCTGCTGGCGACGCATGGTCTCATACTTGGCCTTCATAGTGAGGTAGTGGGTCTCCACGGCATCATACTCCTGACGGGTGACCGCCTCGCTGGCCAGCAACTTCTGGTAGCGGTGATAGTTGGTCTCGGCTAGACGCATAGTGGCGCTCAGTTCCTCCATGGCAGCGTTCGACACGGCGATGTTGTTCTCCGTAGTCTGTATTGAGGTACCCTGTGCCGTACGGTTGGTGAGGGCATTCTGATAGCCCGCTTCGGCCTGTGCCACCTGTAGGCGAAACTCGGTGTCCTCGAGGATGAGCAGCGTGTCGCCACGGCGTACATGGGTGTAGTCCTCAACGCACACCTCCTTGACGAAGCCAGGCACCTTGGCTGTGACGGCTACGATATGCTGACACACCTGTGCATTGTCGGTAAAGGTGCTGCTGCCCATGTGGATAAACTTGCCGCACACCCAGAGGAGTCCGGCGATGATGAAGGCAAGGATGATGGTGTTGCCTACGATTTTCTGATGTCTCTTATTCATTGTTTTTGGTGTTTATTGTTCAATTTATTGTTACCCCAAGTTATTGCTTATATTCATATTACTTAATCACAGTTCCCCACACACAAATCGCAGTTTGTAGTAGCAGAAGAGTCGGTTGATGTGTGCATTCTTAAGTTCCAGTTCGGCAGCCAGCACCGTGTTCGAAGCGTCGAGCATATCGGTCAGCAGGGCCAACTCATTGGCGTAGCGGTCATAGGTGAGGTCATAGTTGGCGCGGGCAAGGTCTACCCCCTTGGTGCGTACCTCCACCTCATGCTCCGCCTCTGCCAGGCGAATGTAGGCCTCTGTCACGGCATTCTCCACCTGCTCCTGCACGTGAGCCTCCTGGCTGAGGGCACGTTGCGTGTCGAGCCTTGCGGCACGCACCTTGTCGCCCGACTTGTAGAGCGAACCGATGTTGTAGCTCACACCCACGCCCACTACCCAGTAGTTGAAGTTTTTGTTCAGCACGGGCACCTCTATGGTGACAGGGCCGTCGAGATGCTCCTGTGCAAACATAGCCACCTTGGGCAGGCGCTCCGAACGGGCCAGGCGCTCCTTCGTGCGGCTCATCCCCACGGCCACCTCCATCTGTAGCAGGTCGGGCGAGTGAGTGAGCGCATCGCGAGTGACACCATCGATGCTTGCCACACCGCTTGCCGCATGCAGTATTGCTGTGTCGGGGACGATGCGTGTCGTCGCGTCCATTTCCAGCGCTGTAGTCAACTGTCGGCTATAGATGACACACGCGTTGGCCACACGCTCGCACTGCAGCTTCAGGTTCTCCAGTTGCAGCTCATAGCGCGTGAGCGCATTCTGCAACACCGTGCCCTGCTCACGCTTGGCCGTGAGGTTGGCAATAACCCTCTCCGTGAGGCGTATGTTCTCGTCATACACCACCTGTTGACTCTGAGCCTTGAGCAGGTTGAGGTAGTCGCCCAGCAGACGGAAGTGCACCTGCTGGCGGCTCTTCTCATAGTCGAGCTCCTTCATACGGTTGGCCTGCTTTGAGAGGGCAATACCGCTCTCCACCGCACCGCCTGCATAGATGACCTGACTGACGCTGACGGCAAAGTTGGTGCCAAAGTGCGGGATGTCCACCGCCATACCATTCGTAAAGTCGCGGTCCCACACATAGCCATCGCCCAGGTAGCTCGTCGATAGCGACACCTCGATGTCGGGCAGGCGCATAGCCTCGGCAGCCTTCACCTCGCGTGTTGCTGCCTCCATCCCATAGCGGCTGGCTTGCAGACTCTGTTCCGTGCTGTCGGCCATGGCAAAGAGCAACTCAGGCGTGAGCCGCAGCACCTGCTGTGCCGAGGCCACAGCCGTGGTCACCAGCATCAGCACCATAAGTTTGATTCGTTGTTTCATAAGAGAAATAATATTGAAAAGTTAGAAAAATAGATTGATTGTCGCCTCACGTCATCCTCAGTAGTGCCACACACCACCCCGTGCTATCATAGCAAGGAGAAGCCATAATGCACGAGTCTACCGCACCACTGTC
This sequence comes from Bacteroidaceae bacterium, assembly GCA_017465905.1. GTDB lineage: Bacteria > Bacteroidota > Bacteroidia > Bacteroidales > Bacteroidaceae > UBA1189. The sequence goes on from JAFTVE010000048.1 coordinate 28,898, forward strand.
GCGGCACGTGCGGAGAGGGAGAGAATATGTCGTTAGTTGAATGTTCCTTTGCGCTTCATCGTCATACGTTAAGTTAATAATGTACTCACTTAAAGCTGCAACTGGATTTACGTGCGAGAACCGCACCACGCGTTAATTATACGCCTAAGTTTCGGGATGCAAAGGTACGTATAAGCGAACGAAATACCAAATTTATTTGGTTATTTCCGAGGTGCAGCCTAATTTCAATCAGTGACTGATTAATATTAGCGTAACCCGAGCCCCGAATACCCAAATTAACAAAGTTTAACCTTTTTCTTTCTTTCAATATATCAACGCGTTACGATAACATATTGCATACAGAAGCGCCTGTTACGAGGGTCACAACTTGTCCTTTTTTTACCTATTTTTACTTTACCAAACCAGTGATCAGATGGCGAGAATGGCTCCACTGGCACCTCCGATGAAGCAGTATTGATTGCTATATATTCATTATTCACTTAAACAAAAAACAACGTATGTCAAAGACAGCACAAACATTGATTGACAAGGCTGCGAGCCTTGCTGAAGGAATGAAGAGAAACATGGACAAGGCGCAACAATTGGGCATCGACAACGCCTACATTGCCCGCCTCGAATCCGAAATGGACACCCTGCGTGCCACCGACCGCGCCGTAGAGGAGGCAGCCGCCCACATCGCCGAACTTCGCGCCCGCAACAACGAGGCCATGCGCCTCTTGCGCGACGATGTGCAGAATGCCAAGAAAGCCGTCAAGGGCCGCTACGACAAACTCGATTGGCACACCTTCGGCATCGCCGACAAGCAGTAACACTGCATCTCCAGCATCATCTAAAGCCAACACGCCGCAAAGCATCCTCATGTGCTCTGCGGCGTGCATCATGTATGGCAGTTTTGTATGTCGGCATTTATTCAATGACCTGACACCTGAGGTCAGAGGGGACGTAGGAGATATGAATCCAGCGGCCGTTGCCCTCCCATATCAACTGCGTGAAACGTATCTGCCCTTGTTGCTGCATCTGCTGGATGAGTTTGAATAGTCTGCGGTGATCTGCCTTGTTCCCCGCAATAATATCAGCAGCACAGCCGAGGATGTGGTGGCTATACTTGGCACCGCCCACCAGGGCGTTGAGCTGCTTGCAACGGTAGCCGCTGCTCACTACGATAGGCTCGCCCCACGCTTCGCGTATGGGGTCTAATAACAGGTCTACGAGTACGTGCAACAGATGGTATGCACACTTGTTCGGGCGATTGTCGATACCCTCGCGCAGCGCCGTGGCGCTGGATGTTAATTCGGTTATGGTAAAGTATTTCATGAAGTAATTTACAATTTGACTATTTACTATGTACTATTTATTTACAATTTAGTTATTTGGCTATTTACTGTTCCGCGATGAGACTATCTGCACTCTCCCCTCTTTAAGGGGGAGTCCCCGTAGGGGGAGGGGG
>JAFTVE010000049.1 GCA_017465905.1 Bacteroidaceae bacterium
CTGTATGGAAAATATTTTCAAAGAACTCTCTTTCAATGCCTTCGCAAGTGGCGCTCATCGCGTTCCCTCTCGAAAGCGGATGCAAAGGTAGGCACTTTTACATTAACCGCCAAACTTTATCGCAACTTTTTTACAGGAAAATATCAAGAAAAATCACAAAACGCTGATTTATAAACAAAACCAAAAAACCGGAATTCTACACAAAACAGCAAAAATGGCATTCTTATGTTGCAAAACATGGTTCTGACCAAAAAAATGAATAATTAAAGCATTAACATTGCCAATGGCAAACATAATACCATTATATATATAATAAGGTCAACAAAAAAAAAAAAAAACGCAAAGCCAACTCTCCACATTATGAGAACATGCATATATAAAAAAAAAAAAAACTTTCTGAGCATAGCAGCATCAGAAAGGTTTTTATCATAAAGCCCTACCTATTGGAACTCGGAGAGCATCCTCTCCCTATACCATCAGTCTGTAGTCAGCTTGCGGTAACGGATGCGTTTGGGTTCTTCGCGACCAAGACGCATCTGCTTGTTGGCCTCGTACTCACTATATGAGCCTTCGAAGAAGAACACCTGACTGTCGCCCTCGAAAGCGAGGATATGGGTACAGATACGGTCGAGGAACCAGCGGTCGTGGCTGATGACTACCGCACAGCCCGCAAAGTTCTCGAGACCCTCCTCAAGTGCACGCAGAGTATTCACGTCGATATCGTTGGTGGGCTCGTCAAGAAGCAGCACGTTGCCCTCTTGCTTCAAGGCAAGGGCAAGCTGAAGACGGTTGCGCTCACCACCGGAGAGCATAGAACACATTTTCTCCTGATCACTACCGGCAAAGTTGAAACGGCTGAGGTAAGCACGAGCATTCACATCGCGGCCTCCCATACGGAACAGCTCATTACCCTGGCTCACCACCTGATATACGGTCTTGTTGGGGTCGATATCCTGATGTTGCTGGTCAACGTATGCGAGCTTCACGGTCTCACCCACCTCGAAGGTACCCTTATCGGGAGTCTCCAAGCCCATGATAAGGCGGAACAGCGTGGTCTTACCGGCACCATTGGGACCGATGACACCTACGATGCCGTTGGGCGGCAACATGAAGTTGAGGTTCTCGTACAGCAGCTTGTCGCCATAAGCCTTGGCCACACCCTGCGCCTCGATAACCTTGTTGCCCAAGCGAGGACCATTGGGGATGAATATCTCGAGCTTCTCTTCGCGCTCCTTCTGGTCTTCGTTCAAGAGTTTATCGTATGAATTCAGACGGGCCTTACCCTTGGCCTGACGTGCCTTGGGAGCCATGCGTACCCACTCGAGCTCACGCTCAAGGGTCTTGCGGCGTTTCGAAGCCTGCTTCTCCTCCTGCTCCAGTCGTTTTGACTTCTGCTCCAGCCAGCTGCTGTAGTTACCCTTCCAGGGAATTCCCTCACCACGGTCGAGTTCGAGAATCCATCCGGCCACATTGTCAAGGAAGTAGCGGTCGTGCGTCACGGCAATCACCGTACCCTCGTACTGCTGCAGATGCTGCTCCAGCCAGTCGATACTCTCGGCATCGAGGTGGTTGGTAGGCTCGTCGAGGAGCAAGATGTCGGGCTTCTGCAAGAGCAGACGGCAAAGAGCCACACGGCGGCGCTCACCACCGGAGAGATGTGTCACGGGCTGGTCTTCGGGCGGACAGCGCAGTGCATCCATCGCACGCTCGAGCTTAGAGTCGAGGTTCCACGCATCGGTGGCATCAATGATATCCTGCAGCTCGGCCTGACGGGCAAAGAGCTGATCCATCTTGTCGGGGTCTTCGTAATATTCGGGCAGACCAAACTTATCGTTGATAGCCTCGTACTCGGCCAAAGCATCCACGATAGGCTGCACGCCCTCCATCACCACCTCCTTGACGGTCTTCGAGGGGTCGAGCTGAGGGTCCTGAGGCAGATAGCCCACGCTATAGCCGGGCGAGAACACGACCTCGCCCTGATAGTCCTTCTCCAGTCCGGCGATAATCTTCATCAAGGTGGACTTACCCGAGCCATTGAGACCGATGATGCCAATCTTTGCTCCGTAGAAGAAGGAGAGATAAATGTCTTTAAGGATTTGCTTGTTTTGCTGATAGGCTTTCGATACGCCTACCATCGAAAAAATAATCTTCTTGTCGTCTACTGTTGCCATGTACTTTTCCTATATTTTGAATTTTGTCACAAAATTAGTCAAAGCGAAACGGAAACGCAAATTTATCTTGAGTTTTCTCCTATACAACCCAAAATACACCTGAAAGAAATAAGCAGGAATTAGGCGGCGCCTCGGAAATATTCAAATAAATTTGATACTTCTCTCGGCTTGCACTAATTTTGCAGTATGAAAAGATTTGCATGGTTGTTATGGGCAATACTCATAACATATATCATACCTACACATACTTCTGCACAATTCATCGAGGCACCCAAGCGTGAATATCGTGCCGTATGGCTCACCACCATCAAGGGACTTGACTGGCCACTCGAGGAACACATGGGCGACTACGCCGCCCAGCGCACCCACCTCTGCCGCATCCTCGACAGTCTGCAAACCATCAACATAAACACAATACTGCTTCAGACGCGAATCCGCGGCGATGTCATATACCCATCAGAGATAGAACCTTTCAGCCCTGTCTTTACCGGGAAGCATGGCGTAGCCCCCGACTACGACCCGCTGGCCTTTGCCATTGAGCAATGCCATAAGCGCGGCATGCAGCTACATGCATGGCTCGTAACCATCCCTATAGGCGACATACTCCATGTGCAAGGACATGGCAAGCAGTCGCTTCCCAGCAAAAGGCGCAACCAATGTACCCGATTCAAGGGAGCATGGTATATGGAACCTGCCCACCCCGGAACTACGCAACACCTCAGTGCACTGGTAGAGGAGATGGTAAGCAAGTATGATATTGATGGCATACATTTTGACTACATACGTTATCCCGAGGGAAACAGCAGCTACCCAGACGGCTCTTCCTTCAACCAATCGAAGCAAAGAGGACAATCCAAGAGCGACTGGAGAAGGAGCAATGTCACCGGCATCATGCGCTCCCTATATGCCAAGGTCAAAAGCATCAAGCCTTGGGTATGCGTAAGTGCAGCCACACTTGGCAAATATGATGATACGAGCCGATATAGCAGCTACGGATGGAATGCGTACCACACCGTGAACCAAGCGGCACAAGAATGGATGCGCGAGGGGATTGTCGACGCACTCTTCCCCATGCTATATTATACAGGCAAGCACTTCTACCCCTTCATTACCGACTGGCATGAGTACAGCTATGGACGACATGTCATTGCAGGCATGGGCACCTATCAGCTCCATCCCGACGAGAAGAACTGGGAACTGGAAGAGATTGTTCGCCAACTCAACGTCGTACGCTCACATCCCACAGGAGGCGCAGCGCAATTCCGCTCAAAGTTCGTAACCGACAACACCAAAGGAGTGTATGATTACCTACGCCTGTTCTACCCCACTCCAGCCCTGGTGCCTGCCATGACGTGGCTCAGCGACACACTGCCTTCGGCTCCACAAGCGCTGAGAGTCACTATAGACAAGCATACCACCACCCTCACTTGGGAGGAGACTGACGACGATGTCTTGTACAATGTGTACAGCAGCAACACCTTCCCCGTAGACACTGACAATGCGGCAAACCTACAGTGCACCTACCTAAGTGAGCCATGCCATACAGAGGCTACTCAAAGTATCGTGCATCCGCGCCACTACGCCATTACCTCCATTGACCGCTACGGCAATGAGAGCCCCCCCTTGCAGTGGAAAAACGACAGAATTCGCCTCATCTCACCCAAATAGCAGAAACTTCACTTGCCCAATCAAACGCCCTGATTGTTCCAAAGAAACACACGTTGAGTTAAAATAATTTATATTTTACTCCGATTATTCGTTTGTATCCATTCTTTTTTGTAATTTTACAAAATTAAATGGCCGCATTCTTGTAACACGCTGTAAGCCATTTAATAGGCACATTTTCTGTGTCTCCGAGAAAGACAACAAAAAAAACAACATATAATGAATAACAAATGGAACTATCAACCTCCCACCGATCAAGAGATCCAGAGAGCTGAAGCCCTATCCAAGGAGTTGGGCATCAATCCTGCAATCTGTCGGCTGCTCCTTGATAGAGGAATTACTACGGCTGCAGAAGCCAAGCGCTTCTTCCGACCGAGCCTGACAGAGCTGCACGACCCCTTCCTTATGGACGGAATGGATGCTGCCGTAGACCGCATCAACCAAGCATTGGGACGCAAGGAACGCATCCTCGTCTATGGCGACTACGATGTCGACGGTACTACAGCTGTATCCTTAGTTTATCGTTTTCTGCAGCAGTTTACCACAAACATAGACTACTACATCCCCAACCGCTACAACGACGGCTATGGAGTATCTATCAAGGGAGTGGACTATGCCAAGGAGACAGGTGTCAAACTGGTGATTGTGCTCGACTGCGGCGTAAAGGCTGTGGATGAGATTACTTATGCCAAAGAGCTGGGCATCGACTTCATTGTGTGTGACCATCATGTGCAGGACGAGGTCTTGCCTCCTGCAGTAGCCATCCTCAATCCCAAGCTTATAGGCTCCAACTATCCCTACCCTCACCTCTCAGGCTGCGGCGTAGGCTTCAAGCTGATGCAGGCCTTTGCCAAGGACAATGGCATTGAGTTCAGCCAGCTCATCCCCTATCTCGACCTGGTGGCTGTGAGCATCGCTTCGGACATCGTACCCATTATGGGCGAGAACCGAATCCTTGCATATCATGGACTGCGCCAGATAAATCACAATCCAAGCACAGGGTTGCGAGCTATCATTGAGGTTTGTGGACTCAAGGACAAGGAAGTCAAGATCAACGACATCATCTTCAAGATAGGTCCCCGCATCAATGCTTCCGGACGCATACAGACGGGTAAGGAGGCCGTAGACCTGCTCACGGAAAAGGACTATAACAGAGCCCTTGAGCTGAGCAACCAAATCAACGAATACAACGAAGCCCGCAAGGATCTCGACAAGACAATGACCGAGGAGGCCAACCGCATCGTAGACAATCTGGAAGGCTTGGCCGACAAGCGCTCCATCGTGCTCTACAACGAAGACTGGCACCGTGGAGTCATCGGCATTGTAGCCTCACGCCTTACTGAGCTCTTCTATCGCCCCTCAGTGGTGCTCACCAAGACCAACGATATTGCTACCGGCTCGGCGCGTTCAGTGGCCGACTTCGATGTATACAAAGCCATCGAGAGCTGCCGCGACCTGCTCGACAACTTCGGAGGTCACCCCTACGCTGCTGGACTTTCACTCAAGGTAGAAAATATTGAGGAGTTTACCCGCCGCTTCGAGGAGTATGTTTCAGAGAATATCCAGCCCAGCCAAACCGATGCCATCATCTACATTGATGAGGAACTTTCGTTCCGGGACATCTCTATGAAACTATATAACGACCTCAAACGCTTCGAACCTTATGGCCCTGATAATCTCAAGCCAGTCTTCTGCACCCGTCAGGTATATGACTATGGTACCAGTAAAGTGGTAGGTCACAATCAAGAACACATCAAGCTGGAGCTTGTCGATAACCTTTCAAACCGCGTAATGAACGGCATCGCTTTCGGGCAGAGTTCACAGGCACGCTACATCAAGTCTAAACAAGCCTTCGATATCTGCTACACCATAGAGGAGAATAGCCATAAGCGAGGCGAAGTGCAGCTGTTTATCGAGAGCATCAAGCCACGCATCGAGGAATGAGAGTTTAGGGTTGAGGGTTGAGAGTTAACTCCGAATAGCAAAGTTATCATTGCAGCCAAAGGCAGCTTCCATCATCCCTCAACCATAAACCATAAACCATAACATGGAATACCAGAGGGTCCTACGCGAGTACTTCGGCTACGACTCGTTCCGTAGCATACAGGAAGACATTATCCGCAGCATAGGCAGCGGACGCGACACCCTCGGGCTTATGCCCACAGGAGGCGGCAAGAGCATCACCTTCCAGGTGCCCGCTCTGGCCATGCCAGGCATCTGCATTGTCATCACTCCGCTCATCGCCCTTATGAAGGACCAGGTTGCCAAGCTGCGCGAGCGCGGCATCAAGGCCACTGCCATCTACTCAGGCATGAGCCGCGACAATATCGTGGCAGCGCTCGACAACTGCATTCTTGGCGGATACAAGTTCCTCTACATCTCCCCCGAGCGCCTCACCTCCGACATCTTCCTCACCAAGCTGCACCGTATGCAGGTGAGCTTCATCACCATCGACGAGAGCCACTGCATATCCCAGTGGGGCTACGACTTCCGCCCCTCCTACCTTGCCATTGCCGACATCCGCAAGCAGCTGCCCGATATCCCCATCCTTGCCCTTACGGCTACAGCCACTCCCGAGGTAGTGAAAGACATACAGCACCGTCTGCAGTTCCGCAAGGAGAACGTGTTCCGCATGAGCTTCGAGCGCAAGAACCTCAACTACATCGTGCGCCACACCGAGAACAAGGAGGCCGAGATGCTCCACATCCTAAGCAGCGTACAAGGCTCAGCCATCGTCTACGTGCGCAACCGAGACAAGACCCGCGAGATAGCCCGCCTATTGAACGACCATGGCATCAGCGCCGCCTTCTACCACGCCGGTATCGACAGCCGTGACAAGGACAAGCGCCAGCAGCAGTGGACCATGGGTGCCACCCGCGTCATGGTTGCCACTAATGCCTTCGGCATGGGTATTGACAAGCCCGACGTACGCATGGTCATCCACTACGAGATGCCCGACTCCCCCGAGGCCTACTACCAGGAGGCAGGCCGTGCCGGACGCGATGGACTCACCGCCTATGCCGTACTTCTCTACACCCCCGACGACAAGCGCAAGCTCTCGCGCCGCGTGAGCGACAACTACCCCGACAAGGAATTCATACGCGGTATCTATGAGCGCCTCGGCTACTACTACCAGATGGCAGTAGGCGATGGCGAGGGTTGCCACTACGACTTCGATCTCCACGAGTTTTGCCGTGCCTACCACCTGCCCCTTGTGCAAACCGAGAGTGCCCTGCGCCTGCTCACACAAGCCGGTTACATCCACTACGAGGAGGAAGAGGAGCACACCTCACGCCTGCGCTTCACCGTCCAGCGCGATGAGCTATACCGCCGCCGCGACGACAGTGACGACACCGACACCCTCATCCGCACCCTTCTGCGCCTCTATAGCGGCGTCTTCAGCGACTACGTGTTCATCGACGAGAAGTTCATCAGCGAGATGAGCGGCATCGACCTCGAGCCCCTCTACGAAGCCCTGCTCGGACTGGGTCGCGCGCGCGTAATACATTATATACCTCGCCGCACCTGCCCCTCGGTCACCTTCACTCGCAAGCGTGTCGATACCGACCGCGTCGTCATCACTCCCGCCATCTACGAAGAGCGCAAGGAGAGCTACGCCCAGCGCATCGAGGCCATGAAGGAATATGCCCTGTCGGAAAACCAATGCCGCAGCCGCATGCTCCTCCGCTACTTTGGTGAGCACACCGCTCCCCTCTGCCAGGTGTGCGACAACTGCCGCAAGCACCGCCACACACCCCTCTCCGAGCTCCACTACCGTGCCTACCGCGAGATGCTCCTCCACCTGCTCTCCGACGGTGCGCCCCACTCCACAGAAGAGCTCCGCACCCTCCCCATCGACGACACCCAACTGAAACCATTCTTGCAACGCCTCATCGAAGAGGAGGCAATCGTTCTTCAGGATGGAATGGTAAAGAGCTTGGCGTAAACAAGGGGACAAAAAAGACGCAGTAGGATTTAAGCCTTGGGAACTGTACAAAAAGTGTAAATGTTTGTGTAAATCTTTTGGGCTTAGCATCTGTGATAATCAACAGATTACACGACAGAAAGTGTAAATTGCTTCAATCTGTGCGATTGGAAAGACTTTTTCCACACAGACTTTATGTCTCACACTCTACAGACCTACATACACTGAATGAGCTGCATCGCAAAAGGCTTGCAGCAGTCGATGTTTCCACCGAGTGTTTACGCCAATGAAATACCTCTGTGCAGGGAAAACGCATTATAGAATATCGCTAATGTTCCTACACGAATGATTGAATTTTACAGTCCATTTTCTCGCAAATATTTGATTCTCACGCAGACTCCGCAGACTTACGCAGAACACAGGGCAGACGCACCAGAAAAAGCTCGCACAAGTGATTGAGTTTCACACAGATCTCACAAATCTCACGAAGCACGCATCGTAAACTCGCGTGTGCCATCCGGCTGAAAACACTCGGCGAAGCCGACAAGCGCGGGCGAAGCGACGCGCCTCTGTGAGATTTGTGAGATCTGTGTGAGGCTAACAAATTGAATTTCTGAGAATAGAAAATAAATATCCATAAATATTTCTGGTGCGTCTGCCCTGCGCAGAACACGCATCGTTGACTTCGCCTTTGGCTTAGTACTCCTTTGGGACCCTAAAGGCTCCGTCGTCGCAACCGACGCTTTTATACCGCGTCGGCGCGTGTACCGTCCGGATGGCAGCGAGGGCGAAGCGACTCGCAAA
>JAFTVE010000050.1 GCA_017465905.1 Bacteroidaceae bacterium
ACATTCAAAGCCTATCGACTTGAGGTATTTGATGGCAAAGATGGCGGTAGTTCGTGTATTCCCCTCGCAGAAAGGATGTGTCTGCCATATTCCAGCGATGAATTTTGCTATATGTTCCACTACTTCGCCCATCGACAGTCCCCGATAGTCGAACTCTTTCTCTTGCTCAATGTCATACTCCAAGGCCATCCGCAGGTCTTGCCAACGGCCATAGGTCACAGTGTCGCCTTGCAGCACCCACTCTTTCTTCGTGATGTCATAGGTGCGCAACGTGCCGGCATGCTTGAACACTCCCTCGAAGATAGCACGATGAATAGCCATTACACCTGCCGCATTGAATGTGAACGAGGGCGAACTGATGAGCTTTGCTATATTACCCGATACGCGGTCCGCTTCTTCCTTCTCGTTATCATCATCGTCGTGTTTGGTTTTGGATATATAGTATTGCTTTATCTGCTCACGAGCTTCATCAATCGTAATCTCACCCTCAATGTGCTGTCGGGCAGTCTGCTTCAGATATTCCGATACCTGAAGTCCATCTACCGCTTGCAGACCAATGGCTACACGCCATGCCTCGGCACGCTCACGCTTGTGAGGCTCGCTGGCCTTTATATATTCATCGAAATTGAGGTATAGCTGTTCTTCGTTCATGTTTTTTATTTCGCAATCAAATAATGACCTATATTCTTTTTATTCCATACAAGAATATGTAGTTTTGCAAAGTTAATCATTTCTTAGGCTTTATATCAAGTTGGGAGAGTCAATCCTATTTTATATTCTATGCGGTTGGTCTTGGGGATAAATACCTTATCATCCTCGTTCATCAATATTAACTTCATCGCCTTCTTTTATTTCTTTCACATAGCTGAGGAGTAAGAATGCGTGTAGAACTCTATTGGCCATACTTACATCAAAACACTCAGCATCAAGAAGACCATGACTTACTAAATTTCTCCAGTTTCCAGCATTGCTATCTGTAAATAACAACTTAAAATACGTCGTAAAATCTTCTCCCAATGCAGCACTTACACAATTCTGAGAAAGAAGTCCTTCCATCGATTTATATTCGTTTCCATCTTCTGGATTATTTTTTGGTCGTAACACGTCACCACCAACAACTACAGCCAACTGTCTTATAGCAGACTCTATCTGAGGTATTAATAGGTGTATGGCCACTACATAATCTTTTTCAAAATAGGCATCAAGTCCTCTTTTTATAATAGTTTTTTGTTGAGAACTTATTATTAGGCTATCTTTGAAAAGTACATTTAATATGTAATCAGCATCAAGGACATTTTCTTCAATTAATCTTTGCATATGCATATCTAAAAACACATTAGATAAGGACAATTCTTGATAAAGCCAACGATTAAATCGTAATTCTTGTGCATTTCCTTTCATCCCAATTTTTGAAAGTGGAATGCCTGAGGTGTTGAGCAAAATCACTGGCATCAAGTCAAAAATAATCGGATTTCTTTTTGCAGCTTCTTTATATCTTTTGCGTGAATTTGATAAATGAAGAGAATTATAATAAAGAAATTTATTGATAATATCTTCACGACTCCCATCCATCATCTTTTGGAAATACAAATCAAAACGCTTCTTTTCTATTTTTACAGGAATATTTAAACTTTCCCTCCCTTTACTGACACTTTCGCCAAGCTCATAAATATTCCTGTACAAAGCATTTGCTTCTGTGTGTAGATGGTATTTCCTATAAATCTGTTGGATTTCAGAAAACATGCCTTGCCTCCAGAAATCATCTCTTGCATCGACACACATATTTAAGGACTTTAGAGTTTTGGCCAATACTGTTTGAATCTTTTCCTTTTCACCTTTTATGCTATAGTATTCAGCCAACAACTCTGCCTGCGTTCTTAGGAGATGAAAATAATTATCCGTTTCTTTCCCCTTCTCTATTGACAGATTCTCCAGACGACAAAAACGTTCTTCATTCTCAGTTATGATACTGCTCTCGATTGTAGAAAAGCAAGAGTAATGCTTGATGAAAACCTCAAAGAAAAGTTGCCACAAACAAGGAAAATCATCCGTAGTGTATTGCAAGTAATAGTTGAATAAATCTTGTGCGATTTCCTGTGCTAATTCTTTCTTAGACATTGAAACAGCCATATCCATAGCCCGTCTGCCATGCCAAAAAGAATCTAAAGGAAGTTCGGTGTAATTCCCTCTTAGAATTTCTATGACAGACTCAATATATCCTAATTTAATAGTTCTAAAATCGGGCTCTACTCCAATTATTTGTTTCTTATAACTAAGTACCAAACCCGCATACCGCATTTTTAATAATGGGTTCTGAGTTCCAATAGCTCTATTTTCCCAATATGCAATTACACTTCTTGCAAATTGGTCATCACCAGGAAACTGTATTTCTTCTCCTGTTTCAGGATTAAATATGAATGCTAGCTCATAACCGTCATCTTCTGCTTCATGAAACGAAAATGCAATTAGTTCATATAGCAACCAAGATTCTTTTTTAGTTTCAGAATCTAATGCATAAAGATCTCTGACAATATCACAAAAATGAAATTGCTTTTTTTCTTTGTGGTCATATTTTGATAATACTTCATGCATTAGATATGGATTATTTTATATCAGAGACAATATACCGTTTCGTCACCGCAGATATTGCGGATTTTCATACGCAGGGGCTTTTCCTCGCAGTGAATACAAGCATCCCAAAATTCGTTAGTTTTAACTCCATTTTTGATTACATAGCCGAGTTTGTCTATCTTGACTTCACTATCGCTATGCCATGCAGCTGACTTATCAGCATTGGTACAATCAAGACTAATCCATTCAATGGTTTCAAGTCCTTCATCACTTATGATTATAGGTTTGAAAACCTTTTCTTTTCCTTTGGCCAATTGCTGTAACACTTGTTGCTCGCCTTTTAGATTTATTGCCTCAATCTTTTGAGCTACTCTATCACTATGGAATTGAGTAATCTCAACCATCCATCCTTTGAAGAGGTTTGCTTGAGTTTCTGACAGTTTCCATTCGGCATAGTCTTCAACCACAACATTATCTAACACTTGCTTCAAGTCTCGCATTTCTATTTCTATGAGAGGATTACCATTCTCCTTGATGAATTTATCGATCTCTTCGCGATTTACGATGTCAATATAATAGATTATAACTCGCTTGGTTTCATCGGGTAAATCGGGCATTGCTTCACGAATAATACGATTCATCAAGGGGATATCCAACAAACGAGTAGTACCATCCATCAAATTGGGCAGATATACTGGCATCATGCCATACTTGGTATCTACAATACTTCCTTCCCAGAACTTATCCAATGCATCTTCGTTGCGTAAACCTAAAATCAAACTTTTTAATTTGTCCATAGTTTGCACGGGATTGCGATAAAGTGAAACTCCGTCTTTGATTTCCAATACATCAAACTCGGATTTTGCGGATAGAAGTCTGTCACGAACAGTTTGAATACTATTTATACCTATGTCGTTGTGAATAAATTTGCGATTGAGTTTATGAGCAACAGCAGCGGTAACGCCACTTCCACCAAAGAAATCAGCCACAACCATTTCTTCATTACTACTTGCTTTGATAATACGTTCAAGTAATGCTTCGGGCTTTTGGGTTGAATAATCAACACGTTGTGAATCTGTTGATGCGATATACGGAATTGTCCATACATCTTTAACCTTTTTATCTACAGATAATTCGTATATTATATTACCCTCCTCATCACGAGCACGCATATTCTTGCCATCAACTTTTACTCGCTTACTTTGCTTGACGGGTTCATCGCGTTCTTCCGTTATCACATTAAATTTACATTCATCCGATTTTGAATATCGAAAAAGTGTATCATGTTCACAAACAAAATCATGAGGACTAGTAGAACCACTCATCTTATTTGTGTAATGCCATACAATCTCATTCCTAAAATTATCTTCACCAAAAATTTCATCCAAAAGAATCTTTACATAATGGCCTATATGCCAATCTAAATGCACGTATATACTTGCTGTGTCGCTCATCACAGACTTAATAGCCATCAAGTTTTCGTACATCCAATTGAGGTAACGTTCTTTATCCCAAACATCACCATACATTTTTTCCTCAAAAACTTTCAGTTCCTCAATATCCAATTCTAGTTCTGCTTGGCGAATTGCTTCTGCAACTCTAGGATTTCGTCGAACATACACTTTCTTGGCATAGTCTGCACCACTAGCAAAAGGTGGGTCAATATACACTAAATCCACAGTAATGCCCTTATCTTTTAAGTATGCACAAGCTGACACACACTCTCCACGGATAATTAAGTTCTCATTAGGGTTAGTTCCAACCTTCTCCGTCAACTCCATTTCGTAAAGTGGCATGCCGCGTTCGATACGCTCTGCAACTTTATCGTTGTCACGATAACGGAGTATACGTTTGGTACGAACAAAGTTATCTAATAGAGCTTGCCCTTCTAAAGTGTTCGGGAAATAGGGAATATATTTGATTGCCATATAAATTATGTGTATTAGTCATTAAAAAAGTTTTCAATCGCCATGATAGTCTGATTCTCTCGTTCTTCCTTTGATATAGTATCTTCCAAATAAAGGAAGTCAAAACGTGGGTAACCAAACTTTTCGTTATTCTTTTGCACAAAGGTTCCCATAAACTCTTTACGTTCGGCAAACTTTGCAGCATAGCCTTCACCCTTCGTCTCGATAATAATAATCTTGTGGATATTCTTGCTGGCATCTCGGCTTATCAGCAGAAAGTCGGGGACATATTTTCCAATATATTGCCATCCCTCGCTTTTCTTACGATAGCAGTCTATCTTAAACTCGGTCAAAGTGTCATCGCCATTAAAATAGACTTCCAAATTCTTATTACGAATGATGGGAAGTATTGACTCTGCAAAGTACTCAATCTCTAATCGGCTATCAAAATGATAAGGCAGATAGTGGTACGTTTTTTCTCTTTCGGGATGAGGGTCTTTCTCTGGAGTCAATTTTGAAGTGTCAATACCCATAGCTTTCAACTCTTCCAACTTTCTGAGCACATCATCGGAAAGTGTGGGGGCTATTGATCTATTATCCCATTCTAACACTTTTTGTACAGTATCAGACGATGGATAGTACCTGCAATCAGTTATTTCTATCGGGCTTGTAAAGTTCTCAATACGCAATAAGTTGGCTTTTGTGGGGATTACCTCTTCTTTTGTTTCAAAGGTCCGTTTGGGTAGAAAAGCCTGACGTATCAGTGAACGGATTTGTATTTGATTATATTTATGATTGAAGAAGTACTCACCATCTTTTTTTACAACAATCTGTAGGAAGATGGTTTGCAACTCGGTGGTATACTTCTTCAAATCCGCCATTGTACAGGTGTTGAACCCTTCCTTCACTATCAGGTGTAGCCAATGATTGAAAGTTGTCTGTTCGTTATCCTCCCTATCTTCTTCATAGTGTCCTATGATATTGCCTTCTATATCCTGTTGATGAATGAGAGATGATGCTGTTTGGCAAAGCAATGACTCATTCTGCAATCGCTCTGACACATTGATGTTTTCCTCTACTATTAAAGTTTCATAAGAAACTTTTAATTGGTAAAAATCAATAGGGGGTACTTGAAGTTTCTCTATTCGGGAGAATCGTTCCACTAGCTTACCACCTTGAGGCTTCTTGCTATTGAACTCTTGCAGGGTTATATTCTGTTGTTGCTTCAATTGTTTGTTAAGCGTATCTGCGTTGAACTTGTTTAGCCAAATCAAAGCAGACTCTTCGTGGTGCCTTTGTACCTGGCGTAAACAACGACAACTTGTTTGAAGCACCATATTGGTCGGGCATACTCCTTTTTGGGGTAGAATAACTCCTGTGAGGCTCTTGCAATCCCATCCTTCTTTTCCTATTTGTACCAACAATATAATTCTAATCTGAGAAACCGAGGTGTCAAGTGAAGCAAATTCTGTTTCTGAACCTTCGGGTTGTGGATACGCTTTATTACCTCCGTGATATTTCAATATGGTTGTTGCTGGGTCTAAACCATATGACGCAACAACTTCTGCGACTAAGGGGTGAATATGCTCTTCCAATGTCTCTATTTGTCCGCAGTAGATAGCCAATTTAGCGCAAGTACTATTAGGATATATGGTATCCTTGTATTTGTTAAGAAACTCTCTTACACCATTACGTACAATCATTGAGGTATCGCTGTCTGAAAATTTCACCTCAGGAACTTTCAAGAAGTTACCGATACCATTAATCAGTGGATAATAGTATACCACATTGGCCAAATCTGTGTTTTTGATATGAAAGGTTCCACCTAACACGACACTTTCAGCCTTATCCAAATATGGTGTTCCTGAGAAACCCAAAACAGAGTTAAAGGTATGTGCATTTGTCCATTCGTTCACTACTTGACGCAATTTGATATCGCCATCAGCAGCGTGGTGCACTTCGTCAATATAAATGGCTAAATTGGGGAGTCTTCCTATAATGGAGCGCAACTCGTTGGCCAACTTTATTTTGTAGTTCTCGTCATCCGTGAATAGCGTAGCATCTACATTCTTGTCTACACGATCCAATATCACCTTTTCGGCATTAGTGATGGCTACCAACCCCATCAAATCGTCTAAAGGTTGGTAATTATTGATTTTCTGAGCATTGGGATTCTTTATACGGTTGCTTCTATTTGCAGTCTTTTGTTCGTCTAATATCTCAAACTTTATCAAACGCTTTAATTGTGTAGCCGTAGGCTCAGGTATAATCCAAGAAGGGTCAAACTCCTTAATGTGCTTCAGGCTAGGAACGATAGACGATTTTAGTCCAGATGGAGCAAACACCATAAAATTATGGGCAAAAGCAGGATTGTCAGGTTCGTTTTGCGCGAAATATAAATCCAGATAAATAAAAGCTGCCATCAGATAGGTCTTTCCTGCTCCCATCGGAAGACTGAAAAGATAATCAGTATAATTTACATCGTAGAATATCTTTTTGAATGCTTCTTCGTAGTCAATATCTGAAGCATGCTTTTTTATAAACTTTTCCAACTCTGGTGCTAGTTGCTTCCCGTTCTTGTCTTTCTGCAAAGAGTATTCCAATAAGGCCGCAGCAGCTTTGTTGGATGTTAAAACATGTCGTGCATCAATTGTCAAAGCTAAATCATCAATGTCCAAACTATTAAAATAGCCTTCTACAAACAGCTGCCACAAAGGCTTATTGCAACATGCAATCTTTAGAAACAAATAGGTCTTGATTGCTTCAAGCTGGGCATCACGCATTTTCCCAACTTTAGCCATATACTGAATCAACTCCCGTATAGTACAATCAGGAGAACTTAACCATTTATTCCTTTTCTTTTCAATTAGCTTATAGAACATACTTTAATTCAAGACAATTTATCTCTGCAAATTTAATGATTATCCCCGAAAAAGTCTATTGATTCCCCTTTTTTATTCAAACAAATTACCGAGGTGGGGCATACTGCAGATAATTTGTCTAAAGCAATCGGAGATTGCAACGATAACGATGACGATAACGCCCCCCTTTTCAACAATTAATGCCAACACCCCCTGGCAGGTTTTACATTCGCCTCCAAGAATATGCCAAAGGGGGTTGGCAGGTTTTCCTTTAGCGCCAGTGCAACGTACTTATAATGAAAGAGTAAGGGCCTACACAATTACATTTTTGCCGCCTGGCATGTTTTTATATTTTCATCTTCATCTGCTAATCAATAAAATCGGTAGTAAGAAAACGAGAAAACCAAACCACTCATTTTCAGGAAATAAACCATACAAAAGTTTTTCTCTTCGCGAGGAGAAAACATTATCTCCGCGAAGAGAAAGATTTATCCTCGCGAGGAGAATAGTTTATCTTCGCGAAGGTAATGTGTAGTGCAACCATAGAATAGAGACAAATGCCCTGTAAATCATCATCGAAGACACTATACAACTGCAAATCGAAGGCAACAAAAAACTGCCACCCGGCAAAAATGTAATTGCATAGGAGGCTGTATGTGCTCTAATTATAGAAATTTCGGCAGCCCCTAACAACATTTGACAAGAAGTGGAACAAATAGCACTGGCTTTATCCATCGTTATAGACTACCTCAATGGGGTTATTGATTGAGGCGTTTGTAGGTTTTGCAACATATGCCTAACTTTGCAATAGATAGCTAAGGTGAACTGAAGCTGCAAACTTTATATTTCGCTCGTTTGTTGCTATCATTGTGTTAGTGTTAAAGTATAAACTATAATAAGAAACGAAGATATGAGAATAACGGATATCAGGGGACGTGAGGTCCTGGACTCGCGCGGCACGCCTACCATAGAGGCCGACGTGGTGCTTGAGAATGGTGTTGTAGGACGTGCTTCCGTACCGTCGGGAGCTTCTACGGGTGAGAATGAGGCGCTGGAGCTGCGCGATGGCGACAAGCATCGCTATGGCGGCAAGGGAGTGACGAAGGCAGTGGTGAACATCAACGAGCGCATAGCTCCCGTGCTGCATGGATGCAACGTGTATAACCAGCGCGAGCTGGACAAGCTGATGCTGGAGCTGGACGGTACGCCCACGAAACGTAACCTCGGAGCCAATGCGATGCTGGGCGTGTCGCTTGCCTTAGCCAGGGCGGCGGCAAAGTCGTGCGGCATGCCGCTGTACCGATACATCGGTGGCACGAATGCCCATGTGCTACCCGTACCGATGATGAACCTGCTCAACGGTGGCCGCCACTCCGACGCGCCCATCGCCTTTCAGGAGTTTATGGTAAGGCCCATCGGGGCACGTAGCATACGGCAGGCCATACAGATGGGTGCCGAGGTGTTTGGCGCACTGAAGAGCGTGTTGCGCAAGCGGGGCTACAGCACGGCCGTAGGCGATGAGGGCGGCTTTGCTCCTGCCCTGAGGGGCACCGAAGAGGCGCTGGAGTCGCTCGTGCAGGCCATCGAAGCAGCCGGCTACAAGCCCGGCAAGGAGGTGACGCTGGCACTCGACTGCGCGGCATCGGAGTATTACAAGGATGGGGTGTATGACTACAGTCTGTTTGAGGGACCCAACGGCAGTCGGCGCACCTCTGCCGAGCAGGTGTACTACCTCGAACGTCTTGTGGGGCTTTACCCGATAGACTCCATCGAGGATGGCATGGCCGAGAACGACTGGGAGGGATGGGCCATGCTCACCGAGCGCATTGGCAACCGCTGCCAGCTGGTGGGCGACGACCTCTTTGTGACGAACGTGAAGTACCTGCGCAAAGGCATAGAGCAGAACTGCGCCAACAGTGTGCTCGTGAAGGTGAACCAGATAGGTACGCTCAGCGAGACGCTCGACACCATCGAGATGGCCCGCCGCAATGGATACAGCACCATCATCAGCCACCGCTCGGGCGAGACCGAAGACACCACGATTGCCGATATTGCCGTGGCGGTGAATGCGGGGCAGATAAAGACGGGCTCGATGAGCCGTAGCGACCGTATAGCCAAGTATAACCAGCTAATCCGTATCGAGGAGGCGCTGGGTGGTACAGCGCGGTATGGGATAAGAAAGTAGACTAAGCAAGCTTCTCTCTGCTCTTGGCTTGGCGTCGGTTAATAATAATCAGCAACACCAAAACGGTGACGAAGATTATCGTCGACAGGGGTCGCAGCTCGGGGGTGAGACCGCCCTTGCGTGCATCGGAGTAGATGTAGGTGGAGAGGGTCTCGAGTCCGATGTTGCCCTTGGTGAAGAGGCTCACGGCAAAGTCGTCGATAGAGAGCGTGAACGAGAGGATGAAGCCACTGATGATGCCGGGCTTGATCTCGGGGATGATGACCTTGCGCAATGCCTGGAAGGGTGTAGCGCCGAGGTCGAGGGCCGCCTCATAGATATTGGGGTTCATGCCTGTGAGGCGCGGCATCACGCTGAGCACCACGTAGGGTGTGCAGAAGGTGACGTGGGCAAGGATTACCGTGGTGTAGCCCTGCGATATGCCCAGTGCCACGAAGAGCAGGAAGAGCGAGATACCGGTGATGATGTCGGGGTTGATGAGGGGTATGTTGTTGAGGAAGTTGACCGCTTGTCGCTGGCGGTTCTTCAGGTTGTAGATGCCTATGGCGGCCACACTGCCCAGCACGGTAGCGATGGACGAGGCTACCAGGGCGATGATGATGGTGTTTTGTATGGCACTCATCAGCGAGTTCGACATGCCCCCGTCAAAGAGGTTGGTGTAGAGCTTCAGGGAGAAGCCCGTCCAGTTGCCCAGCACCTTCGTCTCGGTGAACGAGAAGATGGCGATGATGAGAATCGGGGTATAGAGGATCAGCAGCAGCAACCACAGATACCCTTTGGCTAATATTTTTTTTGCGTTCATCCTTGTTCTTTGTTTTTCGGAGTACCCGGAGAGCTCAGAGTACTCTAATTGTCAATTATCAATTGTGAATTGTCAATTTAAATTATTCCTCCATGACTCACCTCTCCCTCATCGTCGCCGCTGAAGAAGCTGGTGATACCTATGATTATCAGCATGATGAGTGACAGAGCAGCACCATAGTTCATCGTGTCGCTCAGCATGATGTTCTCCTGGATGATGGAGCCGAAGAGGCGGATATCGTTCATCGTCAGCAATTCTGAGATGGCGAAGGTCGATATCGTGGGCAGGAACACCATCATGATGCCGCTCACCACACCCGGCATGGAGAGGGGCAGTATCACCTTGAGGAACACGCGCAGCTGGTTGGCCCCGAGGTCTTGCGCTGCCTCGATGAGGTTCTTGTCTATCTTCATCATCGTATTATATATAGGATAGATCATGAAGGGCAGGAAGTCGTAGGTGAGGCCGAAGAGCAGGGCACCCTCGCCGAGCGGTATGCCAGTGATGTCGAAGAGCGACACGGTAGCCAGTGTACGGATGAGGATGTTGACCCACATGGGCAGGATAAAGAGCAACACCATCGTCTTGGAGCGGTTAAACTCCTTGTTGCTCAGTATGTATGCCGCGGGGTAACCCAGCAGTATGCACAGGAAGGTGGTGATGATGGCTATGGCCACGGAGTAGACAAAGGTCTTGATGGCCTCGGGCTGCTCGATGAACTTGACGAAGTTGGCCACGGTGAAGTTGCCGCTATAGTCCATGAAGGCATACACGCCGATGAGTATCAGCGGCAGCACCACAAATAGCAGCAGGAATATCACATAGGGGATAGACCATGTGCTGCGGCGCGATATGAATTTGATTAGTTTGTTCATTGGAATTATAAATTAAAAGTTAAAAATTAAAACTAGTGAGAATCGGAGTCTAAAAAACATAACTACGCACACAGCGAAGCTCGTCGCATCATTGTCTTGATTTCAATTCTCAATTTTTAATTTTCAATTTTCAATTATCCTCAAGTCTCCCGGCAATATGTTGATACCCACCATGTCGCCATCGTCCCACACGTCGTTGGTGTCTACGTAGAGGTAGTCGTCCTCGTCGGTCACGATGGTGAGGTGATAGTGGTTGCCTTTGTATAGGATGAGTCGTACGTCGCCTTCGAGCATACCGTCTTCCTTGTCGTCGGTGAGCTCTATCTTGTCGAAGTCCACCTCCACCTTCACCTCGGTACCCTTCTCGAGCGAGTGAGGCATACATTCGAAGGTAGCTCCCAGCATGTCGATGTGCGTCTCGTCCACCACCACGGCCTCGAAGGTGTTGCATGTGCGCTCCTTCTTCATCACGTGAATGTCCGACGGCTTGATGATGAGGCTCACCTCGCTCTCCGGCTCAAAGGCGTTGTAGTCCTGCACCATCAACTCGTAGCCGTTGGGCAGCTGCACGGTCATCTCGTAGTGTACCCCCTTGAATATGCACGACGACACGCGTCCATGCAGCATGGCACTCTCCGTGGGGGCCATGATGTAGATGTCCTCGGGGCGGATGACCACATCGATAGGCACATTGTTGCCGAAGCCCTCGTCGACGCACTTGAACTCCGTGTCCATGAATCGCACCAGGCGGTCCTCCACCATGGTGCCGTTGAGGATGTTGCTCTCGCCGATGAAGTCGGCCACAAAGCAGTTCTCCGGTTCGTTATATATATCGGTAGGCGTACCTATCTGCTGTATCACGCCCTCGCTCATCACCACGATGGTGTCGCTCAGTGTGAGCGCCTCCTCCTGGTCGTGGGTGACGTAGATAAAAGTGATGCCCAGCGTCTTGTGCATCTCCTTGAGCTCCATCTGCATGTCCTTGCGCATCTTGAGGTCGAGTGCGGCAAGGGGCTCGTCGAGCAGGAGCACGGTGGGCTGGTTCACGATGGCGCGTGCTATGGCCACGCGCTGCTGCTGTCCGCCCGAGAGCGAGTTCACGTCGCGATGCTCATAGTCCGTCATGCCCACCATCTTCAAGGCGCGTCGCACCTTGTTCTCTATGATGTTGGCCTTGGTCTTCTTCAGCTTCAGGCCGAAGGCTATGTTGTCGTATACGTTGAGGTGTGGAAATAGCGCATAGCGTTGGAATACCGTATTCATCGGTCGCTGATGCGGTGGTGTCTGTGTGATGTCGGCACCTTCCAATAGGATTTCTCCCTCTGAGGCAGTCTCAAAACCTGCCAAGATTCGCAGAAGGGTCGTCTTGCCGCATCCCGAGGGACCAAGGATGGTGACGAACTCTCCCTTTCTGATGTACAAACTCACATCATCCAGCACCTGCTTGTCTCCGAACCATTTAGACACGTGCTTGATATCGATGATGTTACCACCGGGTTCTACTCTGTTTTCAGCCAATGCCGTACTTTATTACAAGGTAATACAACATAAAAAATCCTAATTTCTCAAAAAAGTGGCAACAAAGATAGTGTAAAATTTCGATTGTGCGAAGATAATGTGAATTTATTTATGTTCTTGACACCATATATGATGAAAATCTAATAGATGGCGATGCCGAAAAAGGCGGTTTCGAAATTGCATACATGCATTTTTTCAAATTGTGCAAAGAAATTTTTTATTGCAAGGCTGTAATATTTTGATCGGAGTCCTGCGATGTGTAGATATCTTTGGAGAAAAACACACAGCCCTTTTTGCCAAAAGGCCTATTAGATTTCTGGCAAACGAACTTCCCTTTTTTCAGAAAGGCCTGTTCCTTATTTTCTAGGTGTACAAAAATTTTATTTTAAGCTTGCCATTCAATAAAACAGGTCAAAGAAATCTTTTATATATGGCGAAAGTTCATAAATGGGTTGGCTTTGGCATGAGCAACATGGATTTTTGTACACTCCACGTTGCTGTATCTGTACAAATTTACAAGTCCGTATCTGCCAAAGCCAACCCATTTATGAACTTTCGCCAATAGCAGAAGCCGCATGATATGCATCCCACTCGCAATTTATGGGGAGCTTTCAAAACCGCTATTCCTACAAGCTATCACTCTCCATCCTCTTTTGATGTTCCGTCATAATCATAGAAACTTAGTGTCCATCCTATAAATACATCATTGAAGAAGTCTGCAAAGTAGTCATGCGTTATCCTTGGTTGGCGCTCCTCGGTATATTCATGCTTGGGTTCCCAAATCACTACAGGATACGAAATGCCTCCATGATAAGGCTTGCGCGTATCGAAGCAAAACATAGCCCCCTTTTGAGCTGGGCAGAATGGTATAAAATAGTCGGGAAGCTCTTCTTCACCCATCTTGTGACTTCTGGCATACCAATATACCAAATCTTCGTATTTGTATTCCTTTAACTCTTTCGACAGGTCGATGTCATTCCACACTCCCAATAGTTTATGTGAGAATAGTGAGAGTCCATTGGTCAGGCTCAGTAGATATTTATAATCATTGGGTAACTTATGGCCTATAGCTTGTTCGAAAGTGTCGATGTCTTTTCTTTCTACAGATGTATATGATTTGCGCACCTTTTCCGTAAATTTAAAGAACTCGGCTAGTGCATTGTTTGTTTCAACCTTAGCAATGGCATCATAGAGGAAGTCTGTGAAGCAGTCATGTGTGACTTTTGGGAACAGAACTTCAGAATACTCCTGATTGTATTCCCACAAGACGATAGGGCATGAGTGGCCATCGTGTAGGGTATAACGTGTGTCGAAGCAATAACTGTTGCCTGAGGGAGTGGGGCAGAATGGTACCAGATAGTCAGGCATAGGCTTTTCCCCTTTTCGATGGCTGATGGCATACCGATATGCAAGATCGTCGTATTCGTGTTCGGCATCATCTACATTCATTACGAGGTTACTCCAGATTCCTACTATCATATACGCGTATAGCGACAAGTCATTGTTAAAGCTCAGTAAGTATTTGTCGTTGGGTGATTTTTCTCCTATAATATGTTTGAAGGCAGGGGCTTCTTTGTCTTCTGATGACAAGAACTGCTTGCATGAGCAAAATGACAGACCGTTGGTGATGCTCAACAAAGATTTGTAGTCGTTGGGCAGTTTGTATCCTATGGCCTGTTCGAAAGCCGTAACATTTTCCTCTATTACGGGTATGAATAGATTGGAGAACTCTTCCGGATACATTGAAATTCTCTGTACAGCCTCAAATATTTCGGTTTTATAGTATTTCATACATATATGTTATGATTTTGCAAATATACTAATAATTGTACGAATGAGTGAATCCT
>JAFTVE010000051.1 GCA_017465905.1 Bacteroidaceae bacterium
AGCACGTGGGAGTGCTCGGGATGATAGTTATCATTAGGCCCATAGAGGTTGGTAGGCATCACACTGATAAAATCGGTGCCGTACTGACGGTTGAGGTATTCACAATACTTCAGGCCTGAGATCTTGGCCAAGGCATAGGCCTCGTTGGTAGGTTCCAAAGCAGAGGTGAGCAGGCAGCTCTCGGGCATGGGCTGAGGAGCCAAGCGCGGATAGATGCAGGAGGAGCCGAGGAACTCGAGCTTCTTGCAGCCGTTACGCCATGCAGCATGGATGACATTCATCTCGAGCATCATGTTGTCGTACATGAAGTCGGCCAACGCACTCTGGTTGGCAATGATGCCGCCTACCTTGGCGGCAGCCAAGAAAACGTATTCAGGCTTTTCTTCGGTGAAGAACATCTCGACCTCATCCTGACGACAGAGGTCAAGCTCAGCATGTGCACGAGTGATGATGTTGGTGTAGCCTTGACGCTGCAGCTCACGCACAATGGCAGAGCCTACCATACCGCGGTGACCAGCTACGTATATTTTACTAGTTTTTTCCATTATAATATTCTAACGTTAACGAAAATGTTTGAGAATTCTGAATTATGAACATCTAAACTGTACAATGACGAGGTATCTCACAAAGTGTATTATGTTGCACGCAGACTACGCAGAATTCGCAAAGGACGCATTGTTTCACTCGCGTCTGCCTTCGGAATGAGTCAACGAAAACGATGACGAAGACGAAAACTAACTGCTGGATGGTGCTCTCAATACTCAACCCTACTTGCCATCCATGAGGTGCTGCATCCAAAGGAAGAAGCCTTCGCGCTCGATATGGGAGAACTTACCGATGCGTTGCATGAAACGCCAGGCGGCATTGTCACGAACCTGGCAACGACGCATAAGCCCATAGAAGCCAAAGGTGCTGAGAAGCGCCATGGCGACTACGACATAGAGCTGCACATCGATGCCAGCGCCACATTTGTAGGCGATATACCATACAAGGATGTTCAGAAGGTTAATCAGAAGGATACTGATGGTGGTGCCAATGTGGGAGAAGCCCATATCGATGAACAGGTGATGAAGGTGGGTCTTGTCGGGATGGAAGGGAGAGGTGCCACGAAGCATACGCATGCTCATCACACGCACGGTATCGAATACGGGAATGGAGAGGATGGCGAGGGTCAAAGGTACCAGGCCCATACCCCAATCGACATAGACACAACAGAAGGTTTCAGACTTGAGCATATTGAGCACGAAAATGCTCATCACCGTGCCCATAACGAGGGTGCCACCATCGCCTATGAACATCTTACTGGTGCGCCCGAAGACATTGTGGAAGAAGAAGGGGATGAGCGAAGCGGCACAAGTGCAGGCAAGCATGACCATGGTGATGTCGCCCACAAAGCCAAAGAATACGCCAAAGATGGCACAGGCCATGATGCTGTAGCCACTGCTATATCCATCAACGCCATCGATAAGGTTAACGGCATTGATGAGACCGACAACAGTGATCACCGTGAGGGGAATGCTCACCCATAGGGAGACTTCCTGCAGTCCCCACAGACCATGGAAGCTGTTGATGCTATAGCCACAGGTGTACATAAGCATCAGTGCAATGCCTATCTCGATAAGGAAACGCACCGCCGGAGAGAGGTCCATGATGTCGTCAATGGTTCCTACATAGAGCATCACCGACATGGCAAGAACGATGGTGAAGAGGCTGCTGCAGTCGAAGAAGAGCTGGCAGATGCTCAACGACACCAAGATGCCGAACATAATAGCCATACCGCCCAACACGGGAACAGGAATACGTTGGAGCTTGCGGGCATCGGGGTTGTCGACGATGTTCTTCGTCAGAGCGATATGAAGCATCCTGGGATATACCCATATGGCTGCCAACATGGATACCAGAAAGGGGACAATGACATGAAAGATGAAAGACATAGCTTGTTGTTGGGGGTTATGGGGTTATCAATCATTAATAAAGGGGTACCAGGGATCATCGGTGGGGAGATGATAGCCATAGGAGGCTACACGCATGAGCTCAACGATGGTGTGGTGCAGAGCAGGATCGGAGGTGGCAGAATCATACGATGCCAAATAGGGATCGACAAGAGCCATAGTCAGTGCCAAGCACTGCTCCTCATCGGACTCTGAAGAGAAACCTCCCTGAAGGTACAATGCGGTATGCATAGCTATCAGGGCTTCGGCACGTGCCTGAAGTGAGGCGGTGGGGTCGTAGGACTTATATAATTGAGCGTAAGACATGATGAATTCTGAATTCTAAATTATGAATTGTGAATTGTGAGGTAGGAGTCAACGCCAACAGCCAACAGCCAAAAGCTAAAGTACTTGTATCAAGTCGGGGTGTACCTCGGCAGCTACAGCCAAAAGGCTGGGGAGCTGGACTATGACACGACGGTTGCGAAGGCCCTGCACCTTGACAAAGATGCCCTCTACCCCATCGAAGGGACCTCCGATGATGCGCACGGGGGTGCCACGGCGAAGGTTGAGCTCTTCGGGACGGAAATAGAGAAGGCGCTCGTTATGGCTATCGCTCACTCGAATGAACTGGGACATCTGCACATCGGGAACCAAGATGGGCTCATTGCGACCATTGACTGGGCGAGTCAAGTACTGCACAATAGGCAACTGGGGCTTGAGCTCACGCATCATGGGCTGGGAAGTGCGGACAAACAGCAAATTATGAATGGCAGGCATCAACTCGCGTGACTTGACTCCGTTGCGACCAGTGATAATCTCATGGCGCATGGGAACGAAGGTTTCGATACCCTGCTCAGAAAACCAGTCGCGTGCAACAAGCTCTCTGTGGTAAGGGGCACTCATGGCATACCATACCAAAGGGTCAGCATACGAATCTTCAGAAATCAATGTCACAAACAGTCCGATTTTTCAGTTATTACAGCGAAAAGGATGTTCTCTTGGCTCCTGACAACTAACAAAATCTGTTTGTTATCAGCGAATTACAGCCCCAGTTTGTTCTTTTCGCACTTTTCATAATAAATCTCTTAGCAAGAGATTTATTATAAAATATTTATAACGAAATGATACTCAACATTTTACCCCCCCCCTACAGGTTTTCTCTTACAAATATCAGAACCTTTCCCCGAGTTCTTTTTCAAATCGCAATGAATGGCAAAAAAACCAATAAATAATTTGTAGTTACGATATTTATGTATACTTTTGTGCATCGAACTTTTATTAATCTCTTGCTAAGAGATTTACTACTATTCTATTTCCATTTACCCTAAACAGGCGATTTTTCTGAAGTTACAACATGTTCAATATCCGCTTATTAGCCTTATCTATCTCCAGATAATTGAAAGATGAGAGATAAATTTGCGTTGTCAACTCAGAATCGTGTCCCATTCCTTCACTAATAACAGAGATGGGAATATGCGATGCACGGGCGATACTGGCCCATGAATGACGCGCCACATACATGGTGAGTGATGCATCGAACTTTATAATCTGCCCGATACGCTTGAGTTTATTGCACAACCACACCGAACGCGTCTTGTATTGCTGACGTTCGTCCACACCCTCGTTCTCGATAAGTGGCAACAGATAACGAGCTCCCTTCACATGATAGCGGTCTACAATCTCCTGCATGCAACGCTCCCAACGGATGGAGAGGAGCTGCCCTGTCTTGCGGCGGGTATATGTCAAGCGGCCGTTGTAAAGGTTATCTGCAGTGAGGAAGGCCATATCAATCAACGACATGCCACGAGTATAGAAACTGAATAGGAACATGTCACGAGCAAAAGCCAAGTCACAGTTGCCGGAAAGGTCCAGATTCTTGACCAGACGGACTTGTCTGAGTGTAATGGCTCGCTTGGCGGTCTTATCAACACCCGTATAAACCTGCCTGAAGGGATGACGCTGCTCAACGAGACCCTTCTCCACTGCCTTATTATAGGCTGCACGCAAGATACGCATATAAAAGGAGGAGGTGTTCATCGCGACACCCCTCAGACGCAGATAGACCTCATAATGCAGGACTAACGTCTCGTCAATCTCGTCAAGATAGATGTCGCGCCCTCCATTGAAACGCGCAATGCTGTTCAACGCCGCCGTGTAGGTCTCGGCTGTACGTTCACGTCCACAATAGCGTAGCTGATCTATCAACTTATGCATGAAACCAAACAGTGTTTCTCGACAGGGTCGGCACTTCTCTTTACAGAGTACACCCCTAAAATTTACCTGAATTACCGTCATGTTTTTTTCGGCAAAATTAGAATGTATTTGGATACATCGGACGTATGCAAAAGAATCAGGGGCGAGCCGTGTGGCTCGCCCCTGACTTGTATATTCAGATAAGACTCGTTACTTTACCAGAACTTTCTGTACTTCGACTGTTCCGTCGGTGCGGAAGATGCGGAAGATATTGATGCCAGACTGAGGAGTAGCAATGCGTACACCATCGAGCGTATAAATCTCGGTAGCAAGTACGGGAGCTACTGACTCCATATCTTGGATACCCTCACCTTCGCCTTCGGACTTACCAAGGTAGTAGAGATGCCATGCACCCACAACCTCGTAGTCATTGCCCAGGATCTCCGTCTTGGAGAGTCCGATGCGTGCCTTACCATCGGCACCTACTTCGAACTGAAGCTTGTTGAGGTAGTGGCCCTGGTTGAAGAACTCAACGGTAGGTGTGGTTCCATCAGGAGCAAACATGCCGTTGGGGAGAGTGTAGCACTTCACACCATAATCAGTTGTTGAAGCATCTTCATAGAGGTTCATCACCTTGGTCTCGTACTTATTATCAGATGTGGTAGCGTATAGGGTGGTGAGATGAGTCTCTTCACCGCTCTCCTTACGGTTCCACTCTTCGTCATAATAGCCTGCACGGTAGTAGGTGTGTACGGTCACTTCATACTTACCCTCGGGAAGACCGACGAGGTCTTGGTAAAGGTCGATAGCTGCACGGTTGTAGCTTACGGTGTTCTGCTTATATCCGTTCATCGGACTGGTTGTCCAACCTTCGATAACGCCAGTAGCCTTGTCGCCCTTGGCGGGGTCAAAGTCGGGATTGATGATGAGCGAGGTCATATCAACAGGCTCGGGATCGGTGGGTTCAACCTCACCGAGGTAATAGAGTCTCCATTCGCCTACTACCTCATAGTCATTGGCAAAGATTTCGGTCTTCTCGAGTCCGATGCGTGCCTTACCATCCTCACCCACAACAAACTCCAGCTCGTTGAGGTAGTGGCCCTGGTTGAAGAACTCAACGGTAGATGATGTTCCGTCAGGTGCAAACATTCCATTGGCAAGGGTGTAGCACTTAACGCCGTAGTCGGTGGTGGCTGCATCTTCATAGAGGTTCTTGACCTTCACCTCGAACTTCTCGTCAGCTGTAGCGGCATAGAGGGTGGTCAGATGTGTCTCTTCGCCACTTTCCTTACGGTTCCACTCTTCGTCATAATAGCCTGCACGGTAGTAGGTCTGTACGGTAACCTTATACTTACCCGGTGTGAGGCCCACGAGGTCCTGATAAAGGGTAATCTCAGCACGGTTATAGCTTACGGTATTCTGTTTGTAGCCATTCATGGCGCTGGTGGTCCAGCCTTCGATAACGCCTGTTCCCTTGTCGCCCTTTGCGGGGTCAAAGTTATTGTTGATGATGAGTGAAGTTACATCAACAGGTTCATCGCCACCACCACTCATATCGGGAATCTTAAGTTCTACGACAGCGAGGTTACACTCCTCAACCTTGGCTGTAGCCTGGGCATTGTCGTATGAGCCAGCCTCATAAGCTGCAGCAACCTCGGCATAGAGTGTCTTGGCAGCCTTCACGGCATCGGCCGATGCGGTTGCAGCATACTCGTCGATAGCTGCAGCCAGGTTAGCGATTGCGGTATTGAGCTTCATATAGGTATCAGTACCTGCAGCGACAGCCTCCATTGCTTGCTTGAGCACGATGAGGGCATCGTAGCGACTCTCATCGGCTGCAGCCTCAGCAGCAGAAATAGCAGCCTGCAGTGCATCCAATTCAGGCTTGCCGGCCTTGTTTGCAAGGAGTGCCTGAGCTTCAGGAACAGTAGCAG
Organism: Bacteroidaceae bacterium; assembly: GCA_017465905.1. GTDB lineage: Bacteria > Bacteroidota > Bacteroidia > Bacteroidales > Bacteroidaceae > UBA1189. The sequence goes on from JAFTVE010000051.1 coordinate 6,062, forward strand.
CAATCACCTCGCCCAGAATTTCAACATTCTTGGCGCGATAAATAAGGTTGGCATTGGTCCACCATGCACGGCTACCGTCAGCATAACGGAGGTCGTTGCGGATACCAACACGCAGAGTACCATCGGTTACGAGGCCATAGACTGTCTGCACATAGCGTCCATCGGTAAATGCCTTATAGGCACTGGCTGCACTGTTGGGAACATAGCCCTTCTCAGGATACTTATAGTCCTCGGCATGAGCTGATGTGTCGCTGGGGCAGTCGAGCACTGAGTTCATCAGCTTATCGTAGCTATTAATATAGGTATATGCCTTGTACTGCTCAGTACCTGTCAGTGCGGTATAGTCGGCTGCAAGGTAGCAAGCATTTACGGTGAACTCATAGAGTCCGTTGGGAAGGTTGGTGAGGTTCTGATGAACGTCGAACACCATATTGGGGCCTTCACCTACGGGATTATCGCCAGTAGGGAAAGTAACGCCGGGCTGTGAGGTCCAACCACCTTCCTCGGCAAACGAAGCATTCTTCAGCAGGTTAGAGCAGTTGGTGCCGTCAACAAGTGCATTGGCAATGGCATCGGCAAGCAGTTTGTCGAGGTGGGCAATCTCAGCCACAACCAGCTCGGCACTCAGATGTCCGTTCTCCAGGATATAGAGACCTGTACCATTAGGATAGAGCTCGGTGACCTCCTCAGAGAGGAAGAGATAATCGGAGAGGTTATACATGGCATCCTCATACTCGATATCGGGGTTGATAGTCTCCATATAGGCGCATGCCTCCTGATACTTGGTATAGAAGAGGGCATAAGCCTCGATGCTGGCTTCGAGTGCATTGATAGCCTCATCAAAAGCCGCGATGGCTGTACCTATCGACGCTGCATCCGTAGCAGCAGCCAAAGCATTGCGGGCTGCGATATAGGCCTCGAAGGCTGCTTTGTGATGGTGCACTTCATTCTCGTCGAAGAAGGTTTCATAGTCAACCGACTTGCCCATGTAATCCGAAGCGAAGTAAGCAAAAGCATCGTCACTATTGCCCATGTAGTGAAGCTGCCAGTTGTCGAAGAGTGTCCAGTCGCCACCAATCTGTCCCTCTTTCTTGAGGCCGATGGTGAGCTTGCCGTCACTTACGTAGCAGAGCAAGGTGTTGCCCAAGTACTTTCCTGCTTGCATATAGGCTGCAGCAGTAGCCATATCGTTGGGGATGTAGCCATAGCTATTGGTCGAAGTGTTAGAACCTATCGCCTCAGCTGTAGCCTGCGAGCTGGCAAGCATCAAGGGCTGCTCAATGGTAGCCATTGCCGTAGAGGTGGCATAGAGGCGGGCAAAGCAGAGAGAGTCGTCACCCTCCTGCAGAGCAGCATAAGCCTTCTCATCGTCGGGAGCATTTCCGGCACGGTAGTAACCATCAACACTCACACGGTAGATACCTGCAGGCAGCTCGGCGAGGGCCTGGTGATAATCGTAGGTCTTGTTGTAGAACTCCGCATTGCCAAACTGCTGGAATCCAGGAGCTGTACCCTTCCATCCATCATTATTGTTCGCGTTATACGAAGGATTGGTGATATAGGCTGTGTAGTTGGCTGGAGTCTCGGGCGAAGCCTTGGCTGTCTGGAACTCGACAACGAGCCATACCAGGTCCTCTGCAGCCTTGTTGAGCTGCTCAGCCGTACTGGCCGTATTGTCATAGACAGCCTGCACGGCAGCGATGTCAATACCGGCATTCTCGGCCAAGGCCTTGTCGATAGCGGCCTTGAGGGCAACGGCAGCTTCATATACCACCTTCTTGTCTACATAGCTCTGATACTCGGCAGGAGCAACGAAGTACCACTCATTCTGCCAAAGCTCAGGGTCGTAGTAAGGGGGATAATAGGTAGAGGTATCGCACAGATAGATGCGATTGTCGTTCTTCTCGGGGATTACACCCAGGTATGCACCGGGATAAGTCTCGGGATTGAACGATTTGTTCTCGGGAGAGAGACCAATGCGATAGGTTCCACCCTCCTGAGGCTCGAAGGTAAAGAGCTTCTGCACATCGTCGGCCTTGTTACGGTCTACCCAGATGCTCTCCACGCCGTCAATAAAAGTGTACATCACCTGCCCCTTGGTCTCCACAGAGTCGGCAAGGTAGTAGGAGATGTCGTCGAGCTCATACTTCTCAATCCACACCTTGTAGCCCTTGGTGCCGCTCACACTGGCACGAGTGTTCCAGTCATTGGCACCGAGGAAGAATCCATCGGCATCGGGATTATAAAGATAAAGAGTTTCACCTGTTTGCAGCGGCACAGAGGCTGGGGCTGCAGGCTTGGTCCACTGGGCATACGCTCCCACGACCATCAGCACAGAAAGTGCCAGGAAAGTAAATAGTTTTTTCATGATAATGGTTATAATAGTTATTCGGAGGTAAAATTACGTAAATTCTTGGGATAAAAAAAATAAAAACACAGTTTTATTCATGGACAAGGGCTATTGAATACAGTTTCTTGCATATATGAGAAAAACGGCGTACCTTTATAGCGCGAATCAACAACAATCTATTTATATATGAAAAAGAAGAACTTTTTATCTATGGCCATGACACTGTGCCTGACAGCATCAGTGACAGCACAAACAGTAAACGTATCGCCAGTTCCACAACGATTGGTGTGGGGCGACAAGGCATTTGACCAACCCAAGAGCATCGTCATCAAAGGAGCCGACGAGGCCGACGCCGACGCCGTAGCCCTGCTGCGCAACCACTTTGCCGAGGAGGGCAAGGGCATCAAGGTTGTCATCGGCGAGCGCGGCGACAAGGCCGTGAAGGCATACGACAAGCAGATTCCCCACAAGGTGGAGGGCTACTATATTAATATAGGTAAGAAACAGGTGGTGATTGCCGGCAACGACGAGGCTGGAACCTACTACGGTGTGCAGACCTTCCTGCAGATGGCTTCGCAGCCCGAGGTGATGACCGCCGAGGTGAAGGACTGGCCCGACGTGCTGGAGCGCGGCGTGGTGGAGGGCTTCTACGGCAACCCCTGGAGCCACAAGGACCGTCTGCGCCAGTTCGACTTCTACGGACGCAACAAGATGAACGTATATATCTATGGTCCCAAGGACGACCCCTACCACCGCAACCAGTGGCGTGAGGCCTACCCTGCCGACGAGGCACAGCGCATCAGCGAACTGGCCAAGGCGGCGGCACAGAACAAGGTTGACTTCGTATGGGCCATGCACCCGGGTGGCGATATCCAGTGGAACGAGGCCGACCTGAAGAGTTCAGTACAGAAGCTGGAGTGGATGTATGCCCTCGGTGTACGTGCCTTTGCCATCTTCTTCGACGACATCTTCGGTGCCGAGCAGTCGAAGGGCATCAAGCAGGCCGAGTATATGAACGCGCTGAACCGCGAGTTTGTGCACAAGCACCCCGACGTGGCCCCCCTCATCCTCTGCCCCACACAGTACAACAAGAGCTGGTCGGGCGGTTCGTACCTCTCTGACCTGGGCACCACGATGGACAAGGATATCCGCATCATGTGGACAGGCGCTACCGTGGTGGACATGATCAACAAGACCGACATGGACTGGATCAACGCACAGATACGGCGCAACGCCTACATCTGGCTCAACTACCCGGTGAACGACTTCTGCATCGACCACATGCTGATGGGTCCCACCTACGGCAACGACCTCGACATAGCGCCACAGCTGAGCGGCTTCGTGTCAAACCCCATGGAGTATGCCGAGGCATCAAAAGTATCGCTCTACAGCATTGCCGACTACACCTGGAACATGGATGCCTACTCCTCTGTAGCCTCTTGGGAGCGTGCACTGACGGAGCTGATGCCCGCGCATGTAGATGCCTTCCGACTATTCTGCCAGCACAATATCGACCTTGGCCCCACAGGCCACGGTCTGCGCCGCAAGGACGAGTCGAAAGCCTTCAAGCAGGCCTCCGAGACATTCAACGCCGCCATGGCCGATGGCTACGATGCCGCTGCCGTAGAGGCCATGACACAGGAGTTCACCGCCATGGTGACTGCCGCCGACGAGCTGTTGGCCTCAACCGAAGAGCCCGAGATGATAGCCGAGATAAAGCCCTGGTTAGAGGTGATGAAGCTCATCGGCCAACGCGGCCAGCTGACCATGCTGCTCCATACATTGCTTGATAATGGTAATGAAAGGAGCTTCATCGCCACCTACGAAAAGATGCTGCAGCTGGAGCAAGCACAGAAGGCCATCCTCTCGCGTAACTTCGAAGGCTCCATCAAGAAGCCCAATCCCACCGTAGCCAATGAGGTGGTAGGCCCCTTCATCAAGGCCAACACCAAGAACCTCATCCGCGAATACAAGAGCAAGCACACCTACCGCAAGGAGATATTCCCTGCCGACCTCATCGAGGAGGGACGCTATTATATAAAGGTGAACGGACGCTGGCTCACCGACGTGAATGCCAACCCCGACCGCACAGGTGACCACCCCGTATTCCAGGCCGAGGAGGATGTCATCAACCCGCAGCGTCAGGAGTGGAACATCGCCATCGACCCCACCACCGAGCGCTACAAAATCACCAATGCACAGGACGGCCGCTACATCAACGAGATGGGCAACTTCTGGAGCGACAAAAGCCTCAACCCCTACGATCCCGCATGGCACTCATTCAATATTTACCGCTTGAATGGCAAGTATGCCATCCAGAGGGCAGGCAATGCCGGTGGCCTCATGTGGAGTGCCGATGAGGAGCGCATCAAGCCCACGGCAGAGAAGAACATCCGCTACGAGCACTTCATCTTCGAGCTCATCCCCGTAGGCGGGAAAGCCACCGAGTGCCCTACCTTCGAGCCCGGTGCAGCCGTGCGCATCGCCGACGCCGAGGGACGCTACCTCACCAACACCACAGTGAACGGCGTGGGAGGCACACCCGAGTTTATGGAGCGAAAGGAGGACAGCAGCCAACTGTGGCACCTCAACCTCGTGGTCGAGACAGGACGCTTCAACCTCATCAGTGCTGCCGACGGCCGCTACGTGAACGAAATCTGCAACTTCGGCACCAACGCATACAATCCCCTCTGGAACACCTACGTGCTGACCGAGCAGAACGGCAAGTATGCCATCCGCAACGCCGGCAACGGAGGCTCACAGTTCTGGATTGTCAACGGCAAGCACCCCGCAACAGCCAACATCCCAGTAGCAGAAGCCTATCAGTTTACGATTGAGAAATAACCCCCTATTGGCGAAAGTTCATAAATCGGTTGGCTTTGGCAAGCATAATGTGGATTTTTGTACATTCAGCAACGCAACTCCTGTACAAATTTACAACTCTTTCTCTGCCGAAGCCAACCGATTTATGAACTTTCGCCAATAGAAAAAGGAAAAAACGAACAGCCCTTTTTGAAAAAAGGGAAATGTGTTCTCCAGAAAACGAATAGCCCATTTCCGAAAAAGGGCTATTCGTTTTTCTTTGTTTATAGGCTTCAAACTCTTGAAATGCAAGGCTCCGATCAAAATGTCAGAGCCTTGTAATAGAAAAATTCTCTTTGTCCAATTTGAAAAATGCATGTATGCAATTCAAAAACCACCTTTTTCGTTCTCCCCAAATCTGACGTTTTGCTACTGACATAGCCGATTGGGTGACAATATGATAGATATATCACACTGCCTCATATAGCTTTCATTCCGACGCGTGTAGCAAATCATAGGATTTGTCTCCCAATCTGCGACAAAACCTTGGTATTTCGCCCATTTATCATTACCTTCGCGGCAAATTAGAATTGAAGCTATAGAGATGGACAACACACCACATAAGTATTACAAACAACGATGGTTACTATGGGTGCTACTGCTGATGGCTATGCCTATCAACGCGCAGCGCTATACCATCAGCGGCTATGTGAGGGATGCCGCGGCGGAGGAGACAATGATAGGGGCTACGGTGTATGACCACGTGAGTGGGAGCGGCACGGTGACCAATGCCTACGGATTCTACTCGCTCACACTGCCCGAGGGGAAGGTGGAGCTGACGGCTTCGTATGTGGGCTATGCGCCACAGACACTCCCCCTTCAGCTCACGGCCGACACGGTGGTGAATATCGCCATGCGGGCACACTCCGAACTGGAGGAGGTGACCATCGTGGGCAATCGCCTGGACCTGGGCGTGCGAGGCTCGCAGATGAGTGCCGTGGACATTCCCGTGGCACAGATTAAGGCGGTGCCGGCAATGTTTGGCGAGACCGATGTGCTGAAGGTATTGCAGCTGCTCCCCGGTGTGCAGAGCGGCACGGAGGGCACGGCAGGACTCTATGTGCGTGGCGGCAGTCCCGACGAGAACCTGATGCTGCTCGACGGCGTGCCCGTATATAATGTGAACCACATGTTTGGCTTCTTCTCGGCCTTCAATGCCGATGCCATCAAGAACGTGACCCTGTATAAAGGCAGCTTCCCCGCCCACTATGCAGGCCGACTCTCCTCGGTGGTGGACGTGCGCATGAAGGAGGGCGACATGTATAACTACCACGGCAATCTGCACGTGGGGGCCGTATCGTCGAAGCTGAGTCTCGAAGGACCGCTATGGAAGGGAAAGACCTCATTTAACATCTCGGCACGACGCACCTACTCGGACCTTGTCACCAATGCAGCCATCTGGTATATGACCCATATCGAGGGGGACGACACGAACTATGGGGCGGGCTACTACTTCTACGACCTGAACGTGAAGGTGAACCATAAGTTCAGCGACCGCGACCGCCTGTACCTGAGCTACTACTCGGGCGACGACGAGATATACTTCTCCATCAACGAGGCCGACAACAAGGACTACAGCCGCGACAGCAAGCTGGGATGGAAGTGGGGCAACATCGTCACGGCAGCACGGTGGAACCACGTCATCACGCCCAAGATGTTTCTCGACGCATCGGTCAACTACACCCAGTACCGCCACAAGATAGGCATGGGATTTGACGAGCTGGACAAGATTCAGGGAAAGCCCTACAAGGCACAGTTGGACATGAAGTCGGGCATCTTTGACCTCACGGGAAAGGCCGAGCTGCACTATAGCCCCACCCCACAGCACGACATGCGCATGGGCATGGCCTACACGTACCATACCTTCCGCCCCGAGGTGGTGAGCATGAGCGAGAAGACGGGGCACGACACCAATCGCCAGCAGCTGGGACAGCCCGATGTGCTTGCCCACGAGACACAGCTCTACGCAGAAGACAACATGACGCTGGCCGATGCCGTAAAGCTCAATGCAGGCCTCAACTACTCGACCTACACCGTAGGCGGCAAGTTTTACCACTCGCTGGAGCCGCGCCTCAGCAGCCGTCTGCTACTCACAGACAACCTCTCGCTCAAAGCGGGATATGCCTATATGACGCAGTATGTGCACATGCTGTCGAACAGCAGCATCAGTCTGCCCACCGACCTGTGGGTGCCCTCGACCGAGCGCATCGTGCCCGAGCATGCCCACCAGGTGGCTGCCGGTGCCTACTATGAGCTGGAGGGACTGTGCGACCTCTCCGTGGAGGGGTACTACAAGCACATGAACAATCTGCTCGAGTACCGCGAGGGAAGCTCCTTCATGGCGGGTACGGCCGAGTGGGAAGACAAGGTGGCTATGGGCCGCGGATGGGCCTACGGACTGGAGCTGATGGCACAGCGCTCCATCGGCAACTTTACCGGTTGGGTGGCCTACACGTGGGCCAAGGCAATGCGTCAGTTCGACCGCGAGGGACACATCATCAATGGCGGGCGCCCCTTCCATGCCAAGTATGACCGCCGACACGACATCAACGTGACGGCCAACTACAGGTTTAGCGAGCGCTTCGACCTCTCGGCCACCTGGGTATATGCCACGGGCAACTGCGGTACCCTCTATACCCACTACTACGAGAACCAACCCCACACACCCGACGACTACACAGGCAAGCTCGGCTACTTCTCCGACCGCAACAACTACCGCTTGGAGCCCTACCACCGTCTGGACCTCTCGGTGAACTTCCACAAGCGGTTCCGCCGCCACCCGAACATCAAGCGCACCATCAACCTGAGCGTCTACAATGCCTACAACAGCATGAACCCCTTCATGGTATACCTCTACGATGGCTATGACTGGGAGACCGACCGATATTACAAGACCCTGCGCAAAGTAACGATATTCCCCATCATACCTTCGTTTAGCTATGGAATTCAATTTTAACGCATACAACGATGACAAGACATACTAAAAACTTTCAACTTTCATCTTTCAACTTTCAACTTATCATCGTGCTTGCCAGCACGATGCTCACCTCCTGCGTCAACGACATCCCCTACGATGCCGAGATAGGCGCTCCCAAACTGGTGCTCAACGCCATGCTCAGAGCCAATGGCGAGCAACTCACAGCCACAGTGGGGCGTACCGCACACTTCCTCGACACCGAGGAACCTCAGCGCCTGAGCGATGCCACCGTCACAGCCACCATCAATGGCGAGGATTTCCCCCTTGTATACGATGAGGCCAGCGAGAGCTACCTCAGCTACTACGGCCTTAATGCTGGCGATGAGGTTACACTGACAGCCACACATGCATTGGGTACCGTCAGTGCTACGGAGCGCGTAAAGTATCCCACGCCCATTGCCGTTACCAACACCACGATGCTGCCGTTCACTCCGCCTGGCGACCCATTGAGCGCCGCCTTTCTTAACGAGGTGGATAGTGCCTTGCTCGTGAGCATCTATATTGATGACCCTGCCGAAGAGGCCAACTACTACCGCCTATCAATACATTATGAGGGGAGTTATAAGGTGACATTCCCCGATGACATATACACCCGTGGCTACAACACTACGGAAGAGACCTTCTATCCGCACTATCTTTTCACCGAGAGCAGCACCCGGCTGATGACAACCAGCGAGAGCATGTCGCAAATGTTTAGCGGACTGCTCTATATGTCAAGCACCAACTCCTTCATCTTTACAGACCAAAACCTGCGCAATGCCGACGGGCAGCCTATCGTAGATTTCATGTTCTTGATGGAATCACCAGCTACTCCAAACTTTAATCCCGAAAGCGGATGGATGGAAGAGGATGAATGGAACGACTACATATCACCTGCCGACACCGTGAGCCGCGCCACCTACCACTACGCCTTCATGTTAGAGCACCTCAGCGAGGATTACTACAAATACTTAGAAGATGTTGCCGCTTTTGATATGACAGGCGGTGCTTTCGTAGGCGAGCCTATGCCCATACACACCAACATTCGCGGCGGACTGGGCATTGTGGGCAGCTACAGCACTACGGAGTGTAGCAACCACATTGAGCACAAGATAAAATAAAAAAAATACAGCGGAGAATCTTGCAAACATGTCACAAGATTCTTCGCTGCACTCAGAGCAAAATACTTCTACAGATATTCTCTGTTTACTTACTTAATTCATTGCGCACAACGGCCATCACACCATCCATCTGTGCAAGTCCCATCATACGGCCATGGAATGAATAGCCAGCGTTGTAGCCCTTGTCCTCATCGCCCAACATCGTGCGACCATGGTCTACACGCATAGGCACATCGGGATTCTCTCGTTCGAAGATGCGTACCACCTCGATGAGGTTGGCACGTCCCTTGAGGTGATCGGCCTCAATGAAGTCGCCATTGGGCAACACATCGGTGCTGCGCAGATGCACAAAGTGAGTGCGGCTGGCATACTTGCGGGCCAATGCAGGCACATCGTTCTGTATGCCGGCAGAGAGTGAACCACAGCAGAAGGTCAGTCCGTTGTGCGGATTATCAACGGCATTCAAGAACCACGCAATATCCTCATCGCACGTCACGATACGTGGCAATCCCAACAGCTGGCAGGGAGGATCATCGGGATGTACACACATGTTCACTCCATACTCCTCACACACAGGCATCACGGCCGAGAGGAAGTAGCGCATATTCTCACGCAATGTGTCGCGGTCGATACCGTCATAAAGTGCCAACAATTCGCGGAAACGACTCACGGGGTCAGCATCACGCTCGCTGATATTACCGTTGACGAAGCCCTGTGTCTTCACAATGATAGTATCTACCAAGGCACGACGTACCTCGTCGGTAATGGTCTTGTGCATCTCGGCAGCAGCAGCCAGTTCCTCTGCTGTATAGTCGGCCTCAGCACCGGGGCGGCACAGGATGTAGCAGTCGAAGTAGACAAACTTCACGCGGTTGAAGTAAAGTGAGGTGGAGCCGTCGGCCCAAGGGTGATCCAACTCGGTGCGTGCCCAGTCAAGCACCGGCATGAAGTTGTAGCACACGGTCTTCACACCTGCCTTGCCCAGATTGGCGAGGCTCACCTTATAGTTCTCGATGAGGGCGTCACGTTCGGGACCACCATACTTGATGGCTTCACACACGGGCAAGCTCTCCACTACCGACCAACGAAGGCCATAGCTCTCAATATATTGCTTAAGGTCGTTGATGGCCTCCAATGTCCAAATCTCTCCGTTGGGTACGTCGTGCAATGCTGTCACTATACCCTCCACGCCTATCTGACGCAACATCGTCAGCGTGATCTTATCGTTCTTTCCGAACCATCTCCAAGTCTTTTCCATATGCTCTGACTCTATGTTATATCGACAACAAAAGTACGACAATTCTTCGATACTCCGCCGTCAACAATACATAAACTTTGTTTCTATATACTAACAGCCCTATATATCATACAAGCCGTCATGCTCCTTCTCCAGCTCCTTAGCCCGCTCCTGCAGTCGCTTCTCCAACCGTTTGAGTCCCCCTTCAAGCGACTCGCCCAATCCACGTAGCGACTTCTCCAATCCATCGGCAAGGCCCTCAAGATACCGAGAGAGTTTCTCCTCATCAATACCAGTTCCCTCCTCATTCATTATGGCGCGTAAGAAAGCATTGGTTACATAGAGGCGCGTCAGCGAGGGGTCGGACACATCGCTGTCCACTATCACCAGATAGGCATACTCCTCCTCTGCATTATTTACATATACAGAACGAAAGCCCTTCTCCTTCAATAGAGCGTAGTCGTTGGGCACCACGTCGAGCACCTTATCGGAAAAGCGCTCACGTGTAGACTCCTTGCACTGGTCGAGCTTGAGCGACATCCACTCTTCCACCCCCATCAGTGCCATCGCACCACTCACCAATCGCTGAGCCTCCGGCGACATATCATCATCGAGTACATCATTGAAGTGATAATCTCTATTCAGCACGCGGCATACCGCGCCCTCCTTCTCCTTATATCTGTTTATGAACCGCTCCAGTGAGTCGGCATAGCTCAGCGAACACACGAGCAGCAGGCAGGTCAATGTAAAAAACTTCTTCATCGCTTCTCTTCATTTAACTGGACAAATATAGCGACTTTTGTCAAGAACGACAAGAGAAACTTAATGTAATATACCCAATACACAGATTTTAAGACGACAAGAACAGCCAACCGACACCATAGAAAGCGACAATACTCTCATAAACAAAAGCTATTTGCACAAACCGATGATGAAGACTATCTTTGCACTGTCAAAAAAGAACAATAAACAAACAAAAACGTTTACACAAGAAAAGAAGAATACTATGGCTACAACAAATTTCAAAGGAAACAAGGTAAACCTCGATGGCACCTTTATAGCAACTGGAACAATTGCCCCTCAGGTAGAATTGGTGAAAAATGATTTGTCGACATGCACACTCGACGAACATAAAGGTCGATATGTGGTACTAAACATATTCCCCAGCATCGACACGGGAGTATGCGCTGCTTCGGTACGCAAGTTCAACAAGTTGGCAGCCTCTACGCCCAACACGGTAGTGCTGTGCATCTCGCGCGACCTACCCTTTGCGCAGAGCCGATTCTGCGGCGCAGAGGGCATAGAGAATGTGGTGACGCTGTCGGACTTCCGCAGAGAGAGTACCTTCGGCAAGGACTACGGCGTGCAGATGGCCGATGGTCCATTGGCCGGTCTACTGGCTCGTGCCGTGGTAGTCATCGCTCCCGACGGCAAGGTGTGCCATGCCGAGCTAGTGCCCGAAATCACTACCGAGCCCAATTATGAGGCGGCGATAAAGGCTATTAAGGACTAATCGGTAATCAATAAAAATTGAGGAGGGTGTGCAAAGATCTTTGCACACCCTCAAGCTATAAGCTATTCAGTTCACTATCGACGTACGTTCCACATATTTGAAGTACCCGTGTTGCCAACCAACACATCAATATTGGCTCCATCCTTCTTCTCGATGATTTCCCATGCCTTCAGCTGAATAAACTGATCGGTGCTCAGTCCCAGCTCCTTCTGATAGGCCTTGTCGGCAATGGCACGCTGACGCTCGGCTGCCTCTTTAGCCTTGAGCATCTCAAGACGGCTCTCTTCAGTGCGCTTGGCCTGTGTTGCAGCAGCTGTGTTGTCCATCTCAGCCTTCTGCTTCTCATTGGGAATGGCACGTCCTACCACCACATTAACCACAGTTACAGGAAGCTCGCCTCCCTTCTCTGACAAATCGGCTATATAATCCTCCATATCATTCTTCACCGCATAGTTGATGGAATCGAGCACCTCTCGATTGCTCATGAGGTCGAACGGGCCAAACTTGGAGATGTAGTTACGCACCGTGTTTCTATATACCTCCTGAATAACATTCACATACCAGTTGGGACCATAGTTTTTGATGAGAACGGGCGATTTGTTGTCCTTTACCTGCAATTGGATCTGGGTACTGAAGTCGAGCAAAGTGTTATCGTTTGAGGCTGCATCATCAAGCTTTTCATCAAACTTCTGAGGCAACATGGACACGATAACATATTTTGTCGAGAACCATTCATACTGACGACCCGTCTCTACCGGCTCATCATCGACACCGCCATGTCCAAAGAGATAGGGCTGATGGATAAGCACAGCCTCTTCGCCCGCACCAGGAGCCACATTTACACACGATGTGATGCCACACATCATACCTGCTACAAGAGCACATTTCACTAAATTCTTCATCATACTACGTATTAATAGTTACTATTATTCTTATTGTTCACACTATCATTCTCTTTTACCAACATCATACACTGCTTGCAGTCGAACTCCAAGACAAAGCGGCGTCCGTCAGCCGACACCAGATTGTATGGCTCACGATAGGGCGACTTGACGCCTCCATGGCGGGGACACCAGCCTAAGGCATAGCGCAGGCAGTGGCGGCAGAACATCAGCGTGGCTCCACGCGGTGCACTGATCTCATAGGCTGGAGCAATCTCCTCAACGCCCAATGAGCGGTAGAAGGCCTCAGCACGACGGTTGCCGACGTTGGCCAGATAAGACAATTGACAATTGACAATTGGCAATTGACAATTATTGCTTGCATCGCTCTCAACTTTCAATTTTGATTTTTCAATTTTCAATTTACAGGCTCTCCCAAATGCCTCTACCGCAGTGCGGCGCATATCGGCTAGTACGGACGAGGGGATAAACCAATTGTCGGAGAAGTCAATCTCGATACTCTGGACTATAAAGTTGGTGCCGCCCAGCTTAGAGAGTTGCGCCTCGATGCCTGCACGTTGCTCGCTACGGGCCTGCTCCTTGTCGCGGGTAAAGTTGACCGTGACGCTGTGTCCCTCATCATCAGTGAAGGTGAGCGAGAAACCGAAAGAGATATCGCGCAGGCATATATTTATAGGTATGCGACGCTCTGCCGAGGGACGTGAGAGCAGACGTTCAAACTCCATGTCATAGTTGCGGAAGAGCGGTGTACGGGCACGCAAGCCACGGGGCATATCCTTCGGATAGAGGCGTATGCCCTCTACCCTGTTCACGCGAAACCCTTGCAAGCGCCCCTGCTCATCGATGAAGCAGAGTCCGTCGCCATTATGGAATGTCTTGACCGACGACACGGCAATGTATCCGCGCCCTATCTCCTTGACGTGGCCTACGGGCTCGCCCACTGATTTTGGGGTGTCGAAGGAGAACACATCGGTACGACGACCAGTGAGGAAGTAGTCGGTAAAGCCACGATTGAAACTCTTGTCGAGTTGTGGGGTGAAGGTATAGGTGCTCACGCCCTGCGAGGCACGCTTGTACTCGGGGCGACGGGCCAGGATCGCATCAATAGCCTGGCGATAGTAAGCGGTAACGTTCTTGACGTACGACACATCCTTCAGTCGGCCCTCAATCTTGAACGAGCAGATGCCTGCATCCATCATCGCCTCGAGGTGGGCACTGCGGTTCATATCCTTGAGCGACAGCAAGTGACGCTGCTCCTCGATAACGCGTCCGTCGGCATCCACAAGGTCGAAGGGCAAGCGACAAAACTGGGCACACTCTCCCCTATTGGCACTGCGGCCGAAGCAAGCCTGCGAGGCGTAGCACTGACCGCTATAGCTCACGCAGAGCGCTCCATGCACGAAGGCTTCGAGCGGCACAGGGCAAGCACGATGTATCTCCTCTATCTCCTTGAGCGAGAGCTCGCGGGCCAGCACCACCTGAGAGAATCCCACCGAATGGAGGAACTGCACCTTCTCCGCCGTGCGGTTATCCGTCTGCGTACTGGCATGCAGTGCTATGGGTGGCAAGTTCATCGTAAGCAAGGCCATATCCTGCACGATGAGTGCATCAACACCAATGCGGTAGAGTTGCCATACAAGCGCCTCCACTTCGGCGAGCTCGTCATCCTTGATGAGGGTATTGAGCGTCACATACACACGGGCTCCAAACTGATGGGCATAGTCGGCCAACTGACGCAAATCGTCAATCGAGTTGCCCGCTGCAGCACGGGCTCCAAACTTAGGCGCACCGATATACACGGCATCGGCTCCGTGGCGGATAGCCTCAATACCGCACTCAAGGTTCTTAGCGGGAGAGAGTAACTCAATTCTCCTCACGACAACACAACCACTATTACGATTGGAAGAAGTCAACTGTTCACTTTTCATCCAATAATCCTACAATTATTTCGTACTATAATAAAACAAGTACAAATATAGTGTTTTTTTATGACAAGAAGCCCTACAAGAGCATTTGATAGGACAATTACAACCAAAAAGCACCGTGTTGACATAAAAAAACAAACTTTTTTGAAAAAAAATCTCAAATATTTTGTCAGTTCAAAAATAACCCGTACCTTTGCATCGCAATTGAAAAAGAGATGCACTCTTAGCTCAGTTGGTAGAGCAATTGACTCTTAATCAATGGGTCCAGGGTTCGAGTCCCTGAGGGTGTACAAAGAGGTCAACCTATCGGTTGGCCTCTTTTCTTTATATATATTCCTAACCACGCAATAAGCCAACAATACGTCTCAATATTACACTCCCATCACAAAGATGCGCATTATCCAAGACAAGAATCGCGCAACAAGGGCATTTTTCCTAACTTATTTTTGCAATTAAAAAGGGTAAAGCGTATATTTGCATCCGATAAAAACCGAGGATAGCGCACGCTTCCTTTCAAAAATAAACATATTTATGAAAAAGACTTTAGTAGATTTGTTTGAGGAATCAGTCCGCAAATTTGCCAATAACACATTTTTGTTGGAGAAGACGGACAAGGTATTTGAGCCCACTACTTACAAAGAGGTACAGCAGAAGGTATATCAGTTAGGTGCCGGCTTGCAGGCTATGGGTGTAAAGAAGGGTGACAATATGGCATTGCTCAGCGAAGGCCGCAACATGTGGGTCATCGGAGAATTGGCCATGTTCTATGCAGGTGCTGCCAATGTACCCTTGTCAATCAAGTTGGAGGAGAGCAACGACCTGATGTTCCGCCTCATCCATGGCGACGTTAAATATATGATGGTATCAGGCATCCAGCTTAAGAAGGTACGATTGATCAAGGACAAGCTCCCTGCAGTAGAGAAGATCATCGTATTTGATGCACAAGACCACTACGAAGATCGCGAGATAGCCTTATCTGAGGTACAGCAGATGGGCGACGAATGGCTCAAGACACACACCATGGAGGAGTTCCTCGCCGTAGGACAGTCACTCCAGAACGACGACATCGCCACTATCACCTATACCAGTGGAACCACCGCTGACCCCAAGGGTGTAGTGCTTACCCACCGCAACTACACATCAAACGTAGAGCAGGCCCGTACACTTGTAGCTATCGACGAGACATGGCGTACACTCATCATCCTGCCACTCGACCACTGCTTCGCCCACGTGGTTGGCTTCTACATCATGATGGCCTGCGGTGCTACTGCAGCTACCGTACAAGTAGGTCGTACAGGTGCCGAGACATTGCGCAACATACCTTTAAATATAAAAGAGGTACGCCCCCACTTCATTCTCAGTGTTCCATCATTGGCCAAAACCTTCAAGAAGAACATCGAATCAGGTATCAAGAAGAAAGGTGCAATGACCGTTCGCCTCTTCAATTGGGGTATGGCCGTAAAGCAATGCTACTACGGAGACAGCAACCTCGACTCAAAGGGTCTGCGCGCATTGCTCAAGCCACTCGTATGGCTGTTCGACAAGGTATTGTTCTCTAAGGTACGCGACAACTTTGGTGGCGAGCTCCGTTTCTTCATCGGTGGCGGTGCCCTCCTCGACAAGGACCTGCAAAAGTTCTATGTAGGTGTAGGCATGCCCATGTTCCAGGGATATGGACTATCTGAGGCAACTCCCGTCATCTCATCAAACGGTCCCGACCTCTATCGCTTCGGTTCTAGCGGTAAGCTTGTCAAGCCCATCGAAGTTAAGATTTGCGACAGCGAAGGCAAGGAGCTCCCTGTAGGCGAACTCGGAGAGATCGTTGTCAAGGGCGAAAACGTCATGAAGGGCTATTGGAAGAATCCCGAATCAACAGCAGACACCATTCGCGACGGATGGCTCTACACTGGCGACTTGGGCTATATGTCAAAAGAAAACCTGCTTTATGTAAAGGGACGTTTCAAGAGCCTTCTCATCTCAAGCGACGGTGAGAAATACAGCCCCGAAGGTATCGAAGAGGCATTCGTAGAGCATCTGGCTACAGTAGACCAAGTAATCCTCTACAACAACCAGTCACCCTACACCATCGCCCTGCTCGTGCCTAACAAGGAGAACATCCGCACCAAACTGAAAGAGCAAGGACTCGACCTCAGCACCGAAGAGGGCCGCAAGGCAGGTGTACAACTCATCGATGCCGATATCGCCCGTTTCAAGAAAGGCGGTGACTTGGCAGAGCTCTTCCCCGACCGCTGGCTGCCCAGCACCTTCGCTGTATTGCCCGAAGCTTTCACCGAGCAGAATGGCATGATGAACAGCACCATGAAGATTGTGCGCGGTAAGATTGAGAAGGCATACGCCGACCGCATCGAGGCACTCTACACTCCTGAAGGCAAGAGCATACTGAACGAAAAGAATTTGGATTCACTGAAATAAGAGAATCAGAGAAACTTACAACAATAGGAGGGAACCGTTTCTGATGGTTCCCTCTTTTTTTTATCAATGCGGTAAACAACGCATATGAATACATACTCGTCAATATCCCACACAAATTTTTATTATTGAATTACACATTAATAAGCAAAATAAGTTTATCTGACACCAATAATACAAAAGCGGGTATGCCTGTGCTAGACATACCCGCAAAAACTATTTATAAAATAAATTTCTCTACTTTTTATCCGCCGAAGTCGTCGAAGTGGATCATATCCTTCTCTACGCCGAGGCTGTCGAGGAGGTCGAGCACGGTCTTGGCCATCATGGGAGGACCACAGAGGTAGTACTCGCAATCTTCGGGATTCTCGTGCTGCTTGAGATAGGTGTCGCCCATCACAGGAGCTACGAAGCCAGCGGTGTACTTGATGCCTGCTGCATCGGCCTTGGGATCGGGACGGTCGAGCGCGAGGTGGAAGTGGAAGTTGTCGAACTCCTTCTCCAAGGCGAGGAAGTCGTCGAGGAAGGGGATCTCCTCCAATGCGCGGGCACCGTAGAAGTAGTGCATCTGACGGTCGCGGCACTGACGGGTCTTGAGCATGTGCATGATCTGTGCACGGAGGGGAGCCATACCGGCACCACCACCTACCCAAATCATCTCACGGCCCGACTCGTAGTTGGGACGGAACTCTCCGTAAGGACCGCTCATCATCACCTTGTCGCCGGGCTTGAGGCTGAAGATGTATGACGAAGCGATACCGGGCATCACATCCATGAAGCCACCGCCCTGCTCTTTGGGTTTGAAGGGAGGTGTAGCGATACGTACGTTCAGGGTGATGATGTCGCCCTCGTCGGGATAGTTGGCCATAGAGTAGGCACGCACTGTGGGTGTGTCGTTGGTACACTTCAGGTTGAAGAGACCAAAGTTCTGCCAAGCGGGCAGATAGGTGTCGCCGATGAGTGACTTGTCGAAGTCCTTGTCGTAGTCGATGCTGTATGCAGGAATCTTGATCTGTGCATACGAACCGGGCTCGAAGTCCATGTGCTCGCCGGGAGGCAATGCCACCTTGTACTCCTTGATGAAGGTAGCGACGTTCTTGTTTGAGATAACCTCGCACTCCCATTCCTTGACGCCCATTACAGACTCGTCTACCTTGATGGCCATATCGCCCTTCACCTTTACCTGACAGCCGAGACGCCAGTGGTCCATCTGCTGCTTGCGGCTGAAGTGGCCCTTCTCAGAGGGAAGTATCTCGCCACCGCCCTCTACTACCTGGCACTTGCACTGGCCGCATGAGCCCTTACCGCCACAGGCAGAAGAGAGGAAGATACCGTTTGATGAGAGTGTGCTGAGCAGGGTTGAGCCGCTCTCCACCTCGAGTTCGTTCTCACCGTTGATGGTGAGCTTCACGGGGCCTGAGGCCACCAGATATCTCTTGGCTACCAACAGGATGGCTACCAAGGCAAGTATAATCACGAGGAATACTGCGATACTTGCAATAATCAATTTCATATCAATCATATTCTTATTCCTCCTATTATTAGATTGTAAGACCAGAGAAACACATGAATGCCATAGCCATCAAGCCTACGGTGATGAAGGTGATACCGAGACCACGCAGGGGCTTGGGTACGTCAGAGTACTGCATCTTCTCACGGATAGCGGCGAGGCCCACGATAGCGAGCAGCCAACCGATACCCGAGCCGAGAGCGTAAGCTACGGAATCCCACACGTTGAGGATAGCCTGTGTGTTGTTGGGGTCCATAGTGATGCGCTGCTGCATGAAGAGCGAAGCACCCATGATGGCACAGTTAACGGCGATAAGGGGAAGGAAGATACCGAGCGAAGCATACAGCGAAGGGCTGAAGCGCTCTACTACCATCTCTACCAACTGCACGATACCGGCAATCACGGCAATAAAGAGGATAAAGCTCAAGAAACTGAGGTCGACGCCCTCGACCAAGCAGTCGGGACCGAGCACCTTAGTTTGCAACAGATAGTTCACGGGAAGGGTGATGAGCAACACGAAGGTCACTGCCACACCGAGGCCGAGAGCAGTCTTCACATTCTTTGATACGGCAAGGTAAGAACACATACCCAAGAAGAATGCGAATATCATATTGTCCACAAATATGGAGCGGACGAAAAGACTAATAAAATGTTCCATAATCTTTAATAATTCTGAATTTTGAATTTTGAATTCTGAATGGCCATCCGGCTACATATACATCGCGGAGCCTTAATTCAGAATTCAGAATTTAGCATTCATAATTCTACTTTAGTTTTGTTCTTCCTGCAATTCTGTATGACGGGCACGCTGGTACCAGATGATGCAAGCCACGATGATGAGGGCTGCGGGGGGCATCAGCATGAGACCGTTGTTGATATAACCATGGTCGTAGCACCACTGCGGGATAACCTGGTAGCCGAAGAGGCAACCGCTACCGAGCAACTCACGGAAGAAGGCCACGATAACGAGTATCTTGGCATAGCCGAGGCCATTGCCGATACCGTCGAGGAACGATGCCCAAGGACCGTTGGCCATGGCAAACGCTTCGAGGCGACCCATGAGGATACAGTTGGTGATGATAAGACCTACATACACAGAGAGCTGTACGCTGACATCGTAGGCAAATGCCTTGAGGAACTCACTCACGATGGTTACCAACGCAGCTACCACAACCAACTGCACGATGATACGGATACGGTTGGGGATGGTATTGCGCAAGAGCGAAATGATCACATTGGCCATGGCCACGATAACCGTAACCGAGAGGCCCATCACGATGGCGGGCTCGAGCTGAGCAGTAACCGCCAGCGCCGAACAGATACCCAATACCTGTACGGTAACAGGGTTGTTCATACCCAGAGGAGTCTTCAGCGCCTCCATATTCTGCTTTGAAAATAATGACATAACTGTTTCCTCCTTTGATTATTGGTTAACAACTTCAATTTTGGCAGCGGGCACTGACTCTACGCAAGCTGAGTCGGCAGCGCACTGGGCAGCCTCGCAGGCCTTAGCGGCACAAGCACCCTTGGTAAGGAAGGGCTTGTAGAAGCCTAAGCAATTCTTGAGCATGGCATCCACACCGTTCGATGTGATGGTACCGCCCGAGATACCGTCGACCTCAACAGTCTCGTCCTTTACCTTACCGAACTTCACCACGCTGATGACCACGTTGCCCTCGCCATCAACAGCTTTCTTGCCGATGAAGGGAACCTGGAACTTGTCGCGGTTGGTGATCTCGGCACCCAGACCGGGAGTCTCGCTGGCATGAGCGAAATAGGTGCCGTAGATGGTCTGCTTGTCGGCATTGAGCGCCACATAGCCCCAGATGGGACCCCACAGACCTGCACCGTAGAGGGGTACTACATACTTGGTCTCACCCTCCACCTCACATACGTAGAGGGGGAGTTGCTCACCTACAGCCGCGTTGGCTACGGCGAAGCCACCGGTCTCGGCAGCTACGTTGCCCTGAGCGTCGAGCAGCTGGTCGGCCTTCACATACTTGGCATAGGCAGCCTCGGCGTCCTTCTCGAAGATATTGAGGGCGGCGAGTACCTGCTTTTTCTTGTCAAGCTCAATATTCTTCTCCTGCATGGGCTTCAGCAACGATGACACGAAGGCCAAGAGGAATGCTACGATAATAACCATAACCGAAGCATATATAAATGTATAGGAATTCTTATTCGTATTCATAACAGTATTCGATTATTGGGTTATTACTTGCTCTTCAAAGCACGCTTGGCACGCTTCGAGATGTTAGCTTGATATACATAGTAGTCGATGAGCGGAGCAAAGAGGTTCATCAGCAGGATGGCAAGCATCATACCTTCGGGGTAACCGGGGTTGAGCACGCGGATGAGCACCGCTACCACACCAATGAGGAAACCGTAGATGTACTTACCGCACTCGGTACGGCATGAGGTAACGGGGTCGGTAGCCATGAACACGGCGCCGAAGCAGAAACCGCCGAGAGCGAGGTGCTGATACCAAGGCATCATAGCCACTGCATTGTCGGGGTTGCCCCATTGGTTGAACACCCAAGCCATCAGACCACCACCAACGAATACACTGAGCATGGTCTTCCAAGAAGCTACGCCTGTACCCAACAGGATGAGGGCACCGAGGGCGATAGCCACTACGCTGGTCTCACCGATAGAGCCGGGGATGAAGCCCCATACCATATTCAAATCCCATGCGGGAGCGGCACCCGATGTGGCAGCCACACCAAGTGCAGTAGCCTGTGTGTAACCGTCGATGTCGGCACCCAAACCGAAGATGGCGCTGTCGGCTACCCAAACGGCATCACCGGAGATTACGCTCGGATAAGCGAAGAAGATGAATGCACGCGTCACAAGAGCCACGTTGAAGATGTTCATACCCGTGCCACCATATACCTCCTTGGCGAAGATAACGGCAAAGGCTGTAGCCACGGCGAGTACCCACAGCGGAGTACCTACGGGCACAATCATCGGGATGAGAAGACCCGATACGAGGAAGCCCTCGTGAATCTCCTCGCCCTTCCACTGGGCCACGGTGAACTCGATGCCGAGACCTACAAGGTAAGAAACGATAATCTTAGGCAACACAGCCAGGAAACCGTAGCCAAACAGCTCCCAGAAAGAGCCGTCGAGGCCAGCGGCCAGATAGTGCTGGTAACCTACATTGTACATACCGAAGAGCAGGGCGGGCACCAAAGCGATGCACACCATAATCATCATACGCTTAGAGTCGAAGCAGTCATGGATGTTTGAGCCACTCTTAGCCGTATGGTTGGGCACGAAGAGGAATGTCTCGAACCCGCCGAACACAGAACGGAAAGCCTGGAACTTACCGCCTTTCTCGAAGTTCGGCTTAATCTTGTCTACTAATTGTCTTAATCCCATAGCTTATTCCATTTCAGAGCGGAGCTTCATCAGTCCTTCGCGGACGATGCGCTGCAACTCAAGTTTCGACGAATCTACAAATTCACACAATGCAAAGTCCTCGGGAGCCACCTCGTAGATACCTGCAGCCTCCATCTTCTCGATGTCGCCGGCAATGATTGCCTTGATGAGGTATTCGGGGAAGATATCCATGGGGAACACCTTGTCATACTCGTTGGAGTTGATCATGTGGCGCTCCTCACCCTTGAGGCGTGCGTCGAGCACATACTCTCTGTTGGGGCAGAGGAAGCTGAAGTAGGCACGACTCACGCTGAACTCCTTGAAGCGGGGCATAGCCCAACCGAGCAGCTCATGCTTGTCGCTACCGTCGGGGATCACGGTCACCATGTTGGCAAATGCACCCAGATAGCTTTCGGGAGTAGCTACGGGACCGGTGAGCACGTTACCGTTGATGATACGGTTGACGCAACCGCCCTTGATGCGGCCACCAACGATGTCGCCAATCTGTGCACCGAGGATTACCTTGCTGTAGGCAGGATTCTCCACCTGTGAGCCGGCTACGGCGATGGTACGAGTGAAATCTACGACACCTTTATTAAATAGACGACCAATGAAAATCACTTCCTCGGCACCGATGGTCCATACAACCTCACCCTTGTTGATAGGCTTCACGTGGTTAATCTGAACACCTACGTTACCTGCAGGATGCTTACCCTTGAATACGGTAATCTCAACATTCTTAGCATCAACAATATTGGGGCACTTCTGTGCCGCACTAACACCCAAAAAAGTAGGTGCCAACTTGGCCAATGCGCTAAGACCAGCCTGGAAGTCAACCTCACTGTCTTTAATCACATACTCAAAATCGGGAGCCAGCGGTTTGCTGTCGAAAGCAGAAACGAAGATAGCCTTCGGACGGCTTTCAGGGTTTGCTACAACATCATAGGGACGCTGGCGAAAAAATGCAAACATACCACTGCTGAGCAATGCCTGCTTTACCTGTTCTCCATTGAGTGAATGAACACTCTTCACACCAAATTCCACGAACTCCTGCTTAGCATCAGGGGCAACAACGATGCTCATCACCTTACGGCGTGCACCACGGTTAACCGCAACTACATTGCCGGAAACAGGACTCACGAACTTCACTTCGGGATGCTTCTTGTCAACAAACAGAGCCTCCCCGGCCTTCACATGCTGCCCTTCAGCTACAACCACCTTAGGAGTAATACCAACAAAATCATCGGGCACGAGAGCGTACGACTTCGATGAATTTACTGGCACAAGTTCCTTAGCTGCTGAACCTTTGAGCTTTATGTCCAAGCCTTTTCGTAACTTAATTACTTCTGGCATAACATTTATAATAGTTAATTAACTTGAATCTACAAAATTCCGTGCAAATTTAGCAATTATTTACGAACCGCGAAACAATAAACATGATTAATTTGCTATCTCACCAATCTATTTTGTTCCCCTTTTAGCCCATTTAGGCAACCGCAATGAAACTATAGAACTTTTTCAGCCACATCAAGTCCTCACATACGCCATCAAACAATAAAGGGTTCACCAAGATAGAGAAAAACTCACACTTTTTTAGCCGTTCAGATTTGGTATTTACCTCAGCATGCATTAACTTTGCACATAAGAACGTGAAAAGAAAAAAGAGAAGACGCATTCAGCTGATACTGAGCCTTATTACATTGCTCATCATCGGCGTTACGATGTTGTTGAATTCACCACGATTTCAGCAACGTATATCTGTCATACTCGCCACTGAACTAGAAAACAAGATTGGCACTCGCGTCAATCTTGGAGGTGTACACTGGCTCTTCCCCAACGACCTCATCATCGACAGCCTTGCCATTGACGACCAGGAAGGCGACCTACTCTTCTCCGTCGACCGCATTGCCGCCAAAATCGAGTGGAAACCCCTCATAAGAGAGAAGAAGATTTCTATCCGCAACATCCGCATATTCAATCCCACTGTATCCGTCTATAAAGACAGTCCTGAGGCTGTAGCCAATTATCAATTCCTCATTGATGCCTTTGCAGCCAAGGAAAAGCATGAGTCCTCAAAACTAAATTTGCGCATCAACTCTTTCCTTATCCGCCACGCTCACCTCAAATACGACATACGCCACTACGAAAATAATGAGTCAGAAGAGAGCAGCCTCTTCAAGCACATCAACATTGAAGATTTTTCCACCCACATATCATTGAAGGCTCTCACCAACGACTCCATTAGTTGCATATTACGTCAGTTGAACTTCAAGGAACAATCAGGGATACAAGTAGACGATCTCTACTTCAGGTTTGTAGGCAATCATCATGGAGCGACACTTGCCAATTTCCATCTTGAGATGCCACATACTTCGCTCCGTCTCGACACCATTTGGGCTAGTTACTCACCCGACAGATTTGCAGAATCCCTAATCGTAAAAGGCAAAGTACAGCCCTCATACATCACTCCCCAGGACTTGAGCAGCATAGTACCCGAGGTCAAAGATGTCAAGGAAAGAATACACTTAACAGCTGACTTCATAGGAGGACTATCCCAATTCAACCTTAAAGACTTAAACGTACACACCTCAAACAAGGACTTTGAGATACAGGCAAATGGTTCATCCCATATAAGGGGCAAGAGCACAGACGCCATAAACATCAATTTACAGAGAGTGCTACTGTCCCATAACGCATGGAATATATTGGAGACTCAATTACCCAATCTATATTCGTCAATACCCACAGAAGTAACTCGCCTAGGGAAAGTAGAAATTAAGGGAGACGTCAGTCTCAACAAAGCAGTCAGCCAAATCGACTTGACAGCCGTTACCGATGCTGGAACAGCCAAAGCCAATATGCAGATTGACGAGGATGGGCGCTATACAACATCTATCAAGGGAAGTGACATCAACGTTGTAAAAATCCTTCCTACAAGCCCGCTCATTAGAACCAATCTGACGTTAGCTGCACAAGGGACCTACAACCATAATGCCCCAGATAAAAAACTTCCCCTACGAGGGAACTTCTCAGGTGAAGCTACCAACACGGAGTTATTGGGATACACTTACCAAACTATCCGTCTTGATGGGAACTATGCTCCAGAGAGCTATGAAGGAACTATCAGTTTAGATGACCCCAACGGG
Source organism: Bacteroidaceae bacterium (assembly GCA_017465905.1). Lineage (GTDB taxonomy): Bacteria > Bacteroidota > Bacteroidia > Bacteroidales > Bacteroidaceae > UBA1189. Next base: position 31,395 of record JAFTVE010000051.1, read on the forward strand.
CAACTCACTATCGATGCTATTTACAGCACGGGAGATATACCCCAATACACCATCAACCTTGACGCTGATAGCCTTAACCTATATGCCATGAACCTCATCAGCATTCACGAAGGCAGCACATTTAGCACAGAGCTAAATGGAGACATCAAAGGTATAGACTTCAATCACATGAGCGGCAAGATTAATATCAACAACACAACCATTCATCGCGAAGGAGATGATTATACCATAGAGAGCATCAACATATACTCAACTGACCCGAAAGAAATCGACCCGACAAACGCTCAACAGCAACACCTATCCATAGGATCTGATTTTGTTGCAGGATCCATTATTGGCGACTTCACATACCAGACCTTAGGTGAAAGTCTAAAATGGCACTTGTACCACCACCTCCCATCTTTATGCAACCACAAGCACACACACCATCTTGGCAACAACAATTGCAACCTGAGTTTCGACATCTACGATGTAGAACCTTTGAAGGAATTCCTTCTTCTACCGATAGATATTGAAAAAGCGATAACTATCAAAGCATTCTTAAACGACAACAATCAGAAGATTTGGCTTAAGACAGAAGTACCGCAACTCACCTTTAGCGAGCAGGAACTTAGAGGAATGGAGATCACACTTGAATCAACCCCCAACAAGAGTATAGTCAAGGGAGGTGGTACCCTTGAAAATCAGGATGGCATAAAGGTCACAGCCAACATGACCGCCAATGCTGACAACGACCAACTTACCCTTGGTACCTCATGGAATAGCTCACCCAACAAGCTATTCGACGGTCAGTTCCAAACAAAGCTCCAGTTTGCCTACACCGACGACAATCAACTCTCCGTTTTTATTGACAGCGACAGTTCAAGTACCACTATTAACCATGCCGATTGGAAATTACACCCATTCCATGTACATATAGCCCCCAAACACATTACAATAAAGGATTTCCGGTTTGAGCACAATGCCAATGAATTCGTTAGCATCGACGGCACTGTCGCAGACACCCCTTCGGATACACTGCAGGTGAAGCTAAACGACTTAGAGCTCAACTACCTGTTATCCCTTGTAAAGCTCGAAGGCATTAGCTTCGGAGGCAAACTTAGCGGCTACATCAATGCAGCTGACCTATACACCAAAACGCCCTACCTTGATGGTGACATATATGCCAAGGACTTCACCTTCTGTGACGGATATATGGGCGACACACACGCTCGTGCTCATTGGAATCAAGATTCTGCAAGACTCGAATTCTTAGCAGACGTACAGGAGAACTCACGTCACACAGCCCACATTGATGGTTTGGTCGATATTGCCGACAATGAGCTTTGGCTCGACATTGATGCAGATAGCCTAAATGCAGCATTCCTCAACAGCATGCTAAGTTCATTCATGAGCGACATCAAAGGCCACGCAAGCGGACACATCACCGTCGGAGGCAAGATGAACGCCATAGATCTCAATGGCACCCTGCTTGCCGATGCCAGCATGAAACTCACCCCCACCAATGTGACATACCAGCTAAAAGACAGCATAAGGTTAACACCTGGAAGAATTCAGTTTGACGACATTACCGCGTATGATAACCGCAGACAAAAGGCTATCATCAATGGAGCTGTGACACACAAATATTTGAAAGATTACGCCTACAGTCTCAATGTCGATGCACGAAACATATTGGGTATAGATCTCCCCAACACAGGAGACGACAGTTTCTACACCACGATACGAGGCACAGGCGACATAATGATTAATGGCGGCCCTAACCAACCCTTACGAGTAGATATCGACGCTCGCCCTGAAGCAGGCTCAGAGTTTGCGCTAAGTATAACCAGCCAAAACGTCAACTCCAGCGAATCGTTCATCACTTTCCGAGACCGGGCATCTAAACGAAACACCATACCAAACAATTCTCCACTTCAGACTCAGAGAAGACGAAGAACAACCCAGCCCACCACTCCACTACAGCTGAACATCAGAGCAAACGTCACTCAAGACGCTAAACTCAAACTTGTCATGAACCAAGCCACCGATGATCACATCAGCGCCTATGGCGACGGAGACCTACAAATCAACATCAACGATGATGAAATTGAACTATTCGGAACCTACAGAGTAGCCAGAGGAGATTATCACTTCAGTCTTCAAGATGTTATCACCAAAGACTTTAGTTTGATTGAAGGAAGCACGGTCACCTTCGATGGAGACCCGATGTCAGCCCAGCTACAGATCACAGCACGCCACACTGTCAACAACAACGTACCGCTCAAAGACCTCAGTGCAGAATTAAATGACAACGTACGTGTCAACTGTTTGCTAAACATCGGAGGTCCTCTAAGTGCCCCGACCCTTGGTTTCGACATAGAATTGCCACAAGGTACCGAGGAGCAAAGATCCATCTTGCGCAGCTACACGAGTACTGAAGAGCAGAGAAACATGCAATTCGTCTACCTTTTGGGATTAGGCAAGTTCTACACGCAGGATATGACGCAGAACATTGAGGAGGGAAACGGGAACATGGAGTCGTTCCTCAGCAACACCATTTCAGGACAAATCAGCAATCTGCTTGCCAGTGTCATTAACAACGACAATTGGAACTTTGCCAGCAACATCCGCACCGATAATCTGATGAGTGGCACGACTACCGGCACATGGGACAATATGGAAATCGCCGGAATCTTGGAGGGACGAATGCTGAACAACCGTCTCCTTATCAACGGTAATTTCGGCTACAGGGAGAACGCCTTGTATGCTTCAAACTTTATTGGAGACTTCGACGTACGCTATCTCCTTACTAACTCCCTGAGCGCGAAGATCTACAATAAGACCAACGACCGCTATTTCACCAAGACCTCACTCAACACACAAGGCGTGGGTCTGCTATTCCAAAAGGACTTCAATCATCTCATTCCACGTCGTAAGAAGAAGGAGTCTGTCCCTGACAGTATACCCTGAGTACCCATCACCCACGTACACACAAAGTCAGGGAACAGTTGATAGTTCACTAAGATTGCAGCATTGGAAAGAAAGCCTACGGTTACGCTGAAGTTTCCTTGCGTCTCCAAAGCATAGGGCAATATATTGAAGGCCTTCTGAAAATCAGCGCCTTCAGCTACATCAAAAAATTTGTACAGGGCCTCTTTTGCCGACCATCCCAGAAGCTGGTATAACAGTCTATCACGCTCATCACATTTATCTATATACGCAGCCTCCTCCGAGGTGACAAACCGATGGGCTACACGCGAGACCCTCGGAGAAACTTGTTCAATATCTATGCCTATAGGAGCATCGTAGCAGTAAGCCAATGCTGCATATCCCTTTGTATGGGAGATACTGATATGACAATTACCATCTGATAAATAAGGGCGCCCTGTCTGATGATATGCCACCACAGACTCCGTCCCCAACAGTTCAGCCACAAGTACACGTACAGCAAGCCATTCGGCACGCCGGCTTTCATTACGTATTCCTTCCAACTGGCGATCATATAAATGAGTTCCAAGCATAGCGTATAGCTGATCGGCAGTCTCTGTAATGTGCCAAACAGCTATTCCGCCACCTTCAAATGTATGATGCGCATACTTTGGCATAGTGTTCTATCGGATACTCCGAAGAGGTACTCTTTTCAGAAAGGCATCTGATCTGTCTGTGCAGTGGAGGCTCCATTACCAGCATTGGCTACACCTGCCGAGGGAACAACACTTTGAACCGTCGTAGAGGCAGCAGTACCCTGCTGCGGACGTGACAACATCTCCATGTTATCCACATAAATCTCCACCACAGTACGGCGCACACCATTTTGATCGTCATATGAGCGACTGTGAATACTACCCTCAACATACAATTTGTCGCCCTTATGCACATATTTCTCTACAGTCTGAGCCAAACCACGCCAGAAAACCAAGTTATGCCATTCTGTACGCTCAGGGACTTGCGTACCGTTAGGCAGTGTATACGCACGGTCCGAAGTTGCCAACGACACACTGGCGACAGCTACATCACGATCAATATAACGCACATTGGGCTCGCGTCCCACATTTCCTATAAGAATCACCTTGTTTACTGACATAGTTCTATTGTTTTATGATTTGAGATGTCAAATTTATGCAATTATTTTCACATACGGAGTACATTCACCTACTTTTTTCTTTCTCCATATACCGTTCTATCAAGCGCGGCAAAGCATAGCGGTCGAGATCAGCAAATGCCACAGCCACATAATCATCACACTTGGGCAAATCACCCTGCACCACCAGTTCATGAAACGTAGCATACAAGACTCTATGCGAGAGTACATGTTTGACACCCCCTACGCCCCCTTTATACAGATACTCCGGCAAATTCTCGTGCCAATCTACAAATTCAGGCAACAGGAACAGGGAGTCACTATCAATGGGGGTATCTGTTTCGATTAGCGGAAATTCATACAGATTCCGCCAGATGTCGTTGGCAGTACGTTTGTGCAACAACAGGGCATCGCCATTGTGTATATATAAATAGGTAAGATAGCGTGGAGTCACCTTCACCTTATGCGTCTTTACAGGCAATGCTTCTACCCTACCCTCAGCAAGCGCCACGCACTTATCCGCCAAAGGACACTCAGCGCAATTCGGGGAATGAGGAGTACACTGCAGAGCGCCAAACTCCATCGCTGCCTGATTATACTTCGCTGCGTACTCATCAGGAAGCAACGTCTGGGCTACCTCAGTTATTACGCGTTTGCCATGAACGGAGTCTATAGGCTGGTCAATACCGTAGACCCTTGACCACACCCGGCATACATTACCATCCACAGCAGCCTTAGCCTCACCAAAAGCGAATGAGGCGATTGCCGCAGCTGTATAGTCACCCACTCCCTTGAGTTGGCGTATCTGGTCGTAAGTATTAGGGAAAGCACCCAGCGCCACAATCTGCTTCGCCGCAGCGTGGAGGTTCCTAGCCCTAGAATAGTACCCCAATCCTTGCCAAGCCCGCATTACCTCATCTTCAGAAGCTGTTGCCAAAGCCTCCACAGTAGGAAAGCGTTCAATAAAACGGACGAAATAGTCGTACCCTTGCGCCACACGAGTTTGCTGCAGGATTATCTCAGAAATCCAAATAGCATATGGTTCTGAGGTCGAACGCCACGGCAGGTCGCGTTTATTCCTGTCGTACCATGCTAAAAGACGTCTGCAAATCTCATCCATTTTCAATGTCCATATCTGTTTATACTGCAAATTTAGTCAAAAAGACGAGACAGAGCAAACAAAGTGAGCCATTTACAAAAAAAAGAACCGAATATATTTTTTTAGGAACAAGAAAAACTCTATATTTGCAGACTGAAATCCAAAAGGACAAATTGTACAACAATAAAAATATTAGAAAAATGACAAAATCTGAGGTTGTTAACGCTATTAACAAGAAGACTGGAGTTGACAAGGCTGACGCTTTAAAGTGCGTTGAGGCATTCATGGAAGTAGTAAAGGAATCGTTGATCAACGAGGAGAACGTTTACTTAAGGGGATTTGGTAGCTTCATTTTGAAGAAGAGAGCACAGAAGACTGCGCGCAACATTTCTAAGAATACAACTATTGTTGTTCCCGAACACAACATTCCCGCATTTAAGCCCGCAAAGACATTTGCTGCTGACGTGAAGAAATAAAAAAAGTATTAATCCATAAAATTTATTAACTATGCCAAACGGTAAGAAGCATAAGCGTCATAAAATGGCGACTCACAAGAGAAAGAAAAGACTGAGAAAGAACAGACACAAGAGCAAGTAAGCTCTGAACTCAGTTAGCAACAAGACAAGGAACAAACATCAGAATATGGAACATGATTTTGAGTTTGTTCTTTGTCGTATTTTGTAAAGTATTCATTTACTAATTAGAACCCAAGAAAAGTGACAACCGAATTATTCATCGATGTACAGCCCCAAGAGATTACCATCGCCCTTACCGAAGACAAGGTGCTGATGGAGTATCAGCGAGAGGGACGCGAGGCGTCGTTCTCTGTGGGCAACATGTACTTAGGACGGGTAAAAAAAATTATGCCTGGCCTGAATGCATGCTTTGTTGATGTAGGTTCAGCCAAAGAAGCTTTTCTTCACTATCAGGACTTGGGTAGTCACTACAACTGCTACCACAAGTATGTGAAACAGGTAATCAGCGACAAAAAGAAACTTGCTCCCATCTCCAAAGCCACCGGCCAGCCCGAACTCCCCAAAGAAGGAAGTATCAGCAACTATCTTCAGACCGGGCAGGAGATTATGGTGCAGGTTGTCAAGGAGCCCATATCCACCAAAGGTCCAAGACTCACCGCCGACCTCTCTTTTGCCGGCCGTTTCTTGGTACTCACTCCATTCTCCGACAAGGTCTCCGTATCGTCAAAGATCAAGTCATCAGAGGAGCGAGCACGACTCAAGCAACTCATACAAAGCATCAAGCCCAAGAACTTCGGCGTCATCGTACGTACTGTGGCCGAAGGCAAGCGTGTAGCGGAGCTCGATGCCGAACTCAAGATCCTAGTCAAGCAGTGGGACGAGGCTATCGTCAAGGTTCAGAAAGCCGAGAAGCCCCCAGTGCTCATTTACGAAGAAAACAGCCGTGCTGTCGCCATGTTGCGCGACCTATTCAGCCCCTCCTACGAAGCCATCTATATCAATGACAATGCCGTATACGACGAGATACGCAACTACGTAGCCTTGATTGCTCCCGACAGAGCGCATGTCGTAAAACACTACACGGGCACTCTGCCCATCTTCGACAACTTCGGCATCACCAAACAGATAAAGTCATCGTTTGGCCGAATCGTGCCCTACAAAGGAGGAGCCTACATGGTCATTGAGCACACCGAAGCTCTCCACGTAGTCGATGTCAATAGCGGCAACCGCTCACGAGGCAACACCAATCAGGAGGAGAATGCCATAGACGTGAACCTCGGCGCTGCCGATGAACTGGCCCGCCAGCTCCGCCTGCGCGATATGGGCGGCATCATCGTGGTCGATTTCATCGACATGGACACAGCCGAAAACCGCCAGAAGCTCTATGAGCGCATGTGCCAGAATATGTCGCGCGACCGTGCCAAGCACAACATCCTTCCGCTCAGCAAGTTTGGTTTGATGCAGATTACTCGCCAGCGCGTACGTCCCGCAATGGATGTCGCCGTTGAGGAGACCTGTCCTGTATGTTTCGGCAAAGGCACTATCAAGTCATCCATACTCTTCACCGACACGCTGGAAAACAAAATTGATTACCTTGTAAACAAGCTGAAGATAAGCAAATTCAACCTACACATCCACCCTTACGTGGCAGCCTATGTCAACCAAGGGGTAGTATCTCTGAAAACTCGCTGGAGGATGAAGTATGGCTTCGGCATACGCATCACCCCCAACCAGAGTCTACCGCTACTTGCCTATACATTCTACGATGCCCAAGGCAACGAGATTGACATGAAGGAAGAGGTAGAGATGAAGTAACATCACACAAGAAAGAGAGGAGGAGCCATGAGCCCCTCCTCTTCTTATATCTGCCGCAAGCACAATCAGCGCAAGCGTATTATATCACCTACCATCGGGGAGTAAGTATCTGGTGACACCTTGTTCATCTTATACAAGCGGTCGAGGCGCACGGCATACTTTTGCGATATCATGTGCATACTCTCCCCGTCAGCCACCACATGATGCGTATGAGGCTCCTTTGCACGGCGATGCTTACGGTGCAGATAGATGATATCACCCTTTACAGGCACATAGTTCTTGTAGAGATCATTGTAGCGTATCAGCTTACGCTTCGGTATGCCAAACTCCTCCACTATGCCCTGCATTGTATCACCCTGACGAGCCACGATGTATACGATACCGCTGGCAAGACGGGGTGTATGCGGCCCAAGATAGCGGGTCTGATTTCCCTGATTATGGTCAAACCGATCGAGTCCATAGCGTTCGATAATCTCAATCAGTTTCTCAGCATAAGTAGGACTGGTGGCATATCCGGCACGTTTGAGTCCGCGTGCCCAACTGATGTAATCAGTCTCGTCAAACTTGAAAAGAAAAGCATATCGTGCTCCAGTAGCAAGAAATATTGAGTGATCCTCATAGGAATCGCGTACAGATTTGTACACTCTGAAGCACTCGCCCACCTCATCGTCATCGTGATAGGTGCGCTTGCCGTCCCAACTGTGGCATTTAATACCAAAGTGATTGTTCGATTTTTGCGCCAGCTCACTCTTCCCTGCGCTAGACTCCAGCAAGCCTTGTGCCAAGGTGATACTGGCAGGAATGTGATACTTATTCATCTGCTCGATGGCAATACCCTTATACTTTTCTATATAAGCGATATAGTCGTTATTCTGCGCGCTCAATGAGCCAAGCACCGCACACAGCGCAACTACAATTGCAACAATTCGTTTATTCATAGCGTGAAATAAATGCAAAAGTAATAAAAAGCCACGGCCTACACAACAACTTATCTGTTCTTTTTGTACCTTTGCTGTAAACAGTGAGGACAAATCAAAAAACATATAAGCATGAAAGAATTAATCCATACTTGCCACTACAAGCTCTACGCTTATGATGAGCTTTGCGAGGCCGATCGCAAACTGGTTGATGCCGCTAAAGAGTCCACCCAAAGTAGCTACGCCCCCTATTCGCAGTTCCAGGTCGGTGCTGCCGCATTATTATCAGATGGCACTATCGTATCGGGCAGTAACCAGGAGAATGCCGCCTATCCCTCTGGTCTGTGCGCTGAGCGCACCACCCTCTTCTTTGCCAATGCGGCACACCCCGACAAGGCTGTCGAAGCGCTTGCCGTAGCAGCCTATACCAACAGCAAGTTCACCAATGTCCCTGTCCCACCCTGTGGCGCGTGCCGTCAAGTCATGCTCGAGGTGGAGCAGCGCTATCACAAACCCATCCGCATCCTGCTCTACGGCACCGAGAGGACGTACGTTGTCGAGGGAGGTATCCGCGAACTGTTGCCCCTCATCTTCGATGCCTCGTTCCTGAAGTAATCGCACAGCGTATTCCTCAAAGACTTTCTTTGAATCTGGGGTCTCCATGAGACGGAAAGCAGAGAAATCCTGTACGAAAATTTTGTAGCAGATTGTAAAGCAAATCCTGCGGTTTGCTTACATGGTGTTGAAATCGGAAGTATAGACTTGCTAAACTCAAAAACTTATGAATTCAAAAACTCACGTTTCGCTTACTTCTTGCTTTTTCCTAATCGCTCATGGCTGCGTTCTTTTTGTTCGCTTTGGGGATTGAGCGAGAAGAGGGCAAGGATTCCCCTATTCATCTTCTCTCGTGAACATAAATTGTCGTAAATTGGCCATGAATTTTTCACAAATAGATTAAGGTCTTCTGTTGTTCAAAGCGCTTGCAGCTTCGAAGATGTAAAAAAGAAGCGGTGGATGACATGTCCACCGCTTCCTTTATATTTAGTTTGTTGTCATTGGACTTCACTCGGTCAACACCGTTATTCTGTATCCTTTACTGGACGTATCCACATGAAATCCCCGAACCAACATTCTCCTATCCAAAGGCTGTCTGCGCTCATATCTATGTAATAGTACTCATGGCTTGCACTGTTCGGTTCATTGTCGTAGTGATACTTGGTAGCAGACCAGTAACATGTAGAACTGCTACTCGGAGAGATATATTCATCTTTATAGGCTTCCGAATAGCCGCAATAGGGTAAAAAGATACTGTTGCCGTTCTTACCTGTCACTCGACATCCCTTCACATTGTCCACAGTCGCTTCTTCCCATGTACAGTTGTCTTTCAATTCCTGCCATTCGTCTTTGGTAGGGATACGCCAACCATTGCCCCAAGCATAGTCTACAATGTCTTCGTCTGCCTCGGTAATGTTATCGTACAATTGAGGGGTTTCGTACATCTCCAAAGAGAACATGTCGGTCAGGTGATTATAGTTTTGGTTTTGGTCTTGCATTGAAGCAAACAAATTGTACCTAAGTCCCTTATCCGATGGCTTGCCGGCACTGAAGTTCCAACTTGACCATTTCACGCTAAGCCCGAGGTCTACGGCTTCGGCCACATCACCGGGGAATCCGCAGTACTCATCTATGGCATCGGTGCTAACCTCGCTCTCATTGGTGTAATAGACAACACCGTCGATAATGGCAACACCCCGATAGTAGTAAGTGGTAGCTTGTTTCAGATTGTTTATCTTTATGATAAATTCCTGTCCCGAAACGGGGTTCTCCACATCAACAAAACATTCTTCCGAAAAGGCTACATTTGGTTCGGTAGAATAGCATACGCCCAATCTACGGCCTTCTTCGGCCTTCTCCAAGCCATATGCCTTTACAGAAACTCTTATGTTATTATAGTCAGGATAATACTCGCGATGTTTATGTTTAGTATACCTTGCCGAGAAGTGGGACAATTCAACATAAGGTTTGCCTTGTACGGGACGAATATAACAATCTTTGTCTGCACCGACAGATCTGACCATCAGATTCTGCCGTACGGCCATTGGAGGATAATTATCGCTTTCTGCACAAGTACCTGAGAGCATATACATTTCGTAAGGCAAGAATACGCTGTTGCCATTCTTTCCTGCAACCTTATAACCCAATACCTCATTGTAGTGCCCCAATGTCCACTCGCAGCTGTCACGCAGTTCACACAATTCTGTATATGTGGGCATACGCCAATCTCCGCCCAGTTGAGTGAAAGCATAGTCGTGCTCCGTACCATAAATAAACTCTGTGGTTATACCCCAATCATTCCTTGTCTGCTCATCCCATGTCACGACAGTTCCTTTTTCTTCGGGTGACTCAGCCCCGAGATTATAGGATGCCCACTTTACATGCAGCCCGAGGTCTACGAGGTCACCTTCCGTAATGTCTGTGAATACAGGGAGTGACTTCGAGGTGGTGATTGTTTGTGTTTCGGAATAGAACACCTCACCATCTATCTTTGCGTATGCACGTATATAGTATGTGGTTTCATCTGCCAATGGGCCTATGAGTGTGTCGGTGGATGAAGTAACCTTTTGACTCTCCTTTTCATCGAATGTCATGTAGTCGTCTGTTTCTATCGTAGGATTCTCATTTCTTGTTGAATAGCACAAACCATGTTCTTCGACATTATAGTATGATTCGTATCCGCTCATCCGATAGTCACATTTGACATAAACTTCATTTTTGAGCGAAAGACTACAAGCCAACTTAAAATACTCCAAAGTGCTTTCGCCCATTACCGGACGAACATAGAATGAAAGATCGTGAGACCCATATTTGTAAACATAGCCACCGACATCTTCATACAATGTCGCTTCATCTACATATTTTGAGCCGTCTACTGAACCATAAAAGTTCCATGTGGCCTGTATATTAGCACTCTTGTCATTGTTGCCACACATATAATCATGGGAACCACCGCGAGAAATATGCCATATAGGCCAACTCTCAGAACTCCCACTCATATAGTCGTTATCTGCAGTGATCGGAAATGTTATGCTATTGCCGTTTGGTCCAGTTACTTTAATCACAAAGTCGAAATATGGATTCTCAATCATATCCACATAGTCAATATCGTGGATGACCTCGAATGTACACTTCTCATACAATTCTTGCCAGTCAGTAGCATTGGGCAGACGCCAGCCGTCTCCCCAGTTCACTGTGGCAATATCATATTCGCTCCCGCAATAGTTCCATGGCAACTGTAAGACCTTTGCAGTCTCCTTATCCATATTGCCCACCACATCACCAGGATAAAACTTCTTACCCTTTTCATCCGTGCTTGAGGAACCCACATCCCAACTTGCCCATTTCACGCTTAAGCCCAAATCTACAGCTTCGGCCTTACTGCCTCCCACTTCGGGCGAAATCACCACGCTATCCTCTTCTTTCTCGATAACAGGTCGGACAGGGAAACCATCTACACGTGAGAATTCGTATGCGACTGCGTACCCTTTCTCTGCGTCAAGACTCAACCGATTAGCTTCATTCACCTCTACACCTGATGTTCCAGTCCAAAAATATCCGTCCGAACCATCGGAATAGAGATCCGACCACATTTTATAGCCTGTAGCAGGAAGGAATATGCTATTTCCATTGGGGCCTGTTACAATGGCACCGTTCACCCCATTGACAGCGGTATACTGCCAAGTACACTTGTCTATCAGTTCCTGCACCTCTTCATTAGTCGGCATACGCCAATCACCTCCCCACTTCACATGAGCGACATCATATGGCGTTCCGCTGATTTCTGAGCCTATATCCACATATCCATCATTCTTATAGTATTGGTATGAGCTCTCGTTATAAGTTGCTTTCTCCACTGTCTCGCCCCAAGCATAGTAACCTCCGTATTCCTCGGGAGTCGAGGCACCCACGTTCCACGGTGCCCACTTGACGCTCAATCCGAGGTCAACAGCCTCTTCTGCTTCGGGAACACTCCCAACAGTACGTGCCTCAAAATAGAATCGCTGTATTTCATTTACCTCTATCTCCATGATAGTGCCGCCGATCTTCTCTATCACCATGAACTCACGCTCCTGTGCTACGGTACAAAATACAAGCATGAATGATGTCATCAATGCTGTCAGTCGTTTCATCGTCTTATAATCTTTATGGTCGGTTGATTGGTTATTGTTATCATATACATTCCGGCAGGCAACTCTCCAAGGTCTATCACCAATTCCGAATTGTTCTCAGCGGTTGCCCGTATGCCAAGAAATACGCCTTTGGCATCGTATACAGCAACCTTGCTGCCAGCCTCAAGTCCTTTGACAGTAACATGCCTATTGTCTACATACGTATAGCGCAGGACATTCGTTTCATTGTGCTGTATATCCGCCCCGACAGTATCTACCTTTTCAAAGCAACACTCGCTGATGTCCGTGCGGAGATACCCCACACTCATGCTTGCTGAGATTATCAGCAGTGAATCTTCATGAAGTGTTGCCACTGGCTTGTCGGGTAGCACAAACAGAGTCTTTGTCCCGTCATTCAACAGAACCTTCAATGCCGTCACCTCATCGGCAGATAGCCGAGCAGAGGCAAAGGAGAAGCAAATTAAGCTAATCAATAGTTTTCGCATATAAAAGACTTATAGGAAATTTTGTAGATAAAGATATTTATCCTCCTGATAATCTTAATAATACAGAATCTCTCTTTTCTCTATTTGTTTGAACTTTTTGTTTACGGGTTTTGCACCTTCTTCTGCAATCTTCATTAAAATGTCTACGCGGCGTTCTATCCAATTGCCAAATTCATCCATCTGTGTGTAAGTATAATTCTCTTCCGTAATACTCTCATATTCGACATCCGTCCCTTTAATGATACTCTTTTCCAGATAATTGTCTTTGTCATAATGGAGAGTTGAGTTGCATTCATAAGTAAAACCATCTTTTCCGCTCAAAGAAGATATATTCCCTTTCTCATCATAAACAAATGAATAATTTGTTCCACAACCATAGGGATTGGAATCATCCAGTTTGATAACACGACCATCAGCGTCTCTGGTTATAGCAATTTTCTTGCCTTCTTCGTAATAGAAGTATGGATGTCCCATGCTTTTTTATAAAGTTCCTTCAATGAATCAGTATTTTCCATAAATATTTGTTTTTTTTAATTGTTAATTCAGCTTATCACCATATAGCTTTAACTTCCACCTTTGAATTTACATACTTGGGCATAGCCATACCTATGTCTGCTCCGATATAGGTTGGATCACACACTAAATAACGCTGACCATTAAGTGAGACATAGTTTCCTGAAATTGTTTCGGGGAAGTGAACCGCCGTAGCTAAGTGCCCCGGATAGTGAAGCAAA
>JAFTVE010000004.1 GCA_017465905.1 Bacteroidaceae bacterium
AACCGTACATGGGAAAGAATATCAGTTTATGTTTGATACGGGAGCAACTACCACCTATTTTTCAAAAAGATTTGCAGACCTCATAGGAGTTGAATTTGTTGGTTATAGTTCCAAATATGGAGATTATTTCTATTTGGATAGCTTACAATTAGGTAATATTACATGTAAGAACATTATAGGAATGGCGCATAATGGAACACCTATTGATAGTGTGGCAACAGTAGATGCAGTTATTGGCATGGATATTCTGCAAAGGTTGGGCGAGATACAAATTGATAACAAAAAGAGGTGTCTTGTGATTCCATCACGCTATACACCAACTCCTAAGTATGGAAAGAATCTACGAAACACTGGTTTTTCATATTATGTAAAGGCTACAGATTCAACAGGCCTATTGAATGTTTTTCTGGACAGTGGTGCCGAAACGGGCTTTACTTATAATTATTTTGTAAAACATAAAGATGAGTTCTCGCAACTTCGCGGGACAAAAGAACTCACCATTGGAAGGGTTGATGGTTTCTATTCGACAATGGCAATTCTGGTCCCTTCAGTGAAGTTTGAAGTTTGCGGTATGGATGTGAATATGCAGGATGTGTATGTCCCATATATGAATTCGCATCACCAAACCGATGATATCGTTTTGGGAGTAGACTTTTTTCAGCAGTATGATAAGGTTATTCTTAATTTTAAGAATATGTTTATGCTGACAAAATAAGACAGTATCTATAGTAAGTTCAAAATTTTAGCCTAACAGTATTGTGTAATACCTAACTTGCAGAATACAGTATAAAGAATATGGAGAAAGAGACTCATGACATTTGGCTATCCGGCAGGTAATTATCATTAGCGTTGAGTTTCGGCTGCGCTCGCTTGCACGAACCTTTTCAATTCTCAATTCTCAATTTTCAATTCAACCAGCCATGCCCGGCATATACATCCACATACCCTTTTGTGAGAGCCGCTGCGCCTATTGCGACTTCTACTCCACCACGCTACTGAGTCATCGCAGCGCCTATGTCGACATGGTGTGCCACGAGCTGCAGCTGCGCCTGCCAGAGCTGCAGGGTGCACCCATCGAGACAATCTACCTTGGTGGCGGCACTCCCTCTACATTAACAATAGAGGAACTTTCCTCCATCCTCACTTCAATACGCAACTTTCATCTTTCATCTTTCAACTTTCAACTTGCTGAAATAACTTTGGAAGCCAACCCCGACGACCTCACCGAGGAGTATGTGCAGGGTTTGCGCACGCTGCCCTTCAATAGGGTGAGCATAGGCATACAGTCGTTTCACGACCGCACACTGCGGCTCGTGGGGCGTCGCCACACGGCACAGGAGGCCATAGAGGCTGTGCATCGCTGCCAGCGGATGGGACTCACCAACATCAGCATCGACCTCATGTATGGTCTGGCGGGCGAGACGCTCGACGACTGGGCCTACAGCCTCGACCAAGCCATCGCACTCGGCGTACCCCATATCTCGGCCTATCACCTCACCTATGAGGAGGGCACACGGCTGTGGCGCATGAAGGAGCAGGGCATCGTCAGCCCCATCGACGAGGAACAGAGCATCCGCGCCTTCGAGCTGCTGCGCGAGAAGCTGCTGGAGGCAGGCTACGAGCACTACGAGATATCCAACTTTGCCCTGCCCGGCTACCACTCACGCCACAACAGCAGCTACTGGCAAGGCATCCCTTATATAGGTATAGGTCCGGGCGCCCACTCCTACGATGGCACCGACCGTCGGTGGAACCTCAGCAGCCTCACCGACTATATCGCCACGCCCGAGGGCAAGGATGTGCCGCACGAGGTGGAGCACCTGACCACCGAGGAGCGCTACGACGAGCGCATCATCACCGAGCTGCGCACGGCACGCGGCATCGACCTCACGAGTCTGCTTGCCGACTTCGGCGAACGCTACCATGCCCACTGCCTACGATGCGCCACTCCTTATATACATAGAGGCCAACTCATACACACCGCCGACAACCACCTGCGCCTTACCCCCGAGAGCATCTTCATCAGCGATGCCGTAATGCGCGACTTGCTGTATTAGTACAGGGGCATCAGGGTATGTGAGACAGATATGAGATACCCTCATCGTCTCAGTTTCCCTATCATCAGGTAGTTATTGTCCTTCGCCACATTGATGCTCTCGGCCAGTGAGGCTACCTTCTGGTGCATGGCAGGAGTGAGTCCGCCCCGACGAAGAGCCCTTTCCAGTTCCTCTTTCAGCATGTGGGGCGAGAGGTTGCGCACATAGTAGCCGTTGCGCGAGTGATTGAGCCAATATACTTCGGTGTTGCCGAGGAAATCATTGTACACGCGGTAAGGGCCACCACGGAGAGTGCGCTTGTCTACGATGAAGTTGGTGTGGGCACGGCTCTCGGTCAGCCTCAGTCCTGTTTGCTCCATTCGCCCGATGATGGTGCCTATGAAGCAGGTGGGAAGTTCGTCGTGGTAGTGAGGCAATAGTTCTCCTTCGGGGAAGTCGAGGGTGAGGACCGGCATCAATCGATTCTTCTGTGTGTGGTAATGGTAGAGTGTGTCTTCGCCTTCAGGATTGAAGTTCAGGATGGAGAGTTCAAAAGCCTGCGTATTGTGCAGATGCTGGAGCGATGGACTATAATCACGAGGAAGCTGGTAGGGGTTGTATGGAAGATTACGCAAGATATGCCCCTCGAAATCCTGCACCCATACCATACGAGGATTCACTCCCCAGGGTAAGGTGGCCACAGTGACCTCGCCCCGCTCTGTATCGACATGAAAGACCGACTTGGGCAACTTCCACGGCTTTTCCTCGGGACTGTTCAGCGGTATGGAGGGTTGCAAGCGGCCTTGCAGGTCATATACTATCAGCTCGGTAGCATCCCAGGGCATCAGATAGATGCGGCCCAGCTTCTCGTCGAGCTGAAAGTCGCACACCCGACCGTAGTTACCGTGTCCACCACCCGATATGCCGATGGTGCGGATGAACTGTCCCTTGCGGTCGAACAGCTTGAACGGCATGTTGCGGCTGCTGTGGACGAGGATATAGTTATCGGACAGACGCACACTGCTGGAGCGCACATACGCCTCATCCCTACTCTCCAAGGGGACAATCTCCAGTTCCTCAACGAAGTGGCTGAGGGGTAGCACGATGCTGTCCGCCATTCGTTCGGGACGACATACGATGAGCGTGTCGCCGCCCACTGCCACCCGCTCCGCAACTATAGGCAGTTGCTCCCATGAGGTAGCCGTCACAGACCTCCTGCGCTCCCCACACGATGTCATGGCCAGCACGACAGCTATATATAATAAGGTACGTCTCATGGTGGGTATCAGAATCGTTGCAAGAAATCGTCCAGCGTGAGTCCCAGCAGCAACTCGTTGCCAATCTTCTCCTTGATACGCTGTTTGCGGCGGCTCACCGAAGCCTTGTTGATGCAATAGATGTTGGCCAAGTCCTGCATACTGACATTGAGTTTGAGCAGGCAGCACAGGTTGATGTCGGCCACCGTAAGGGCAGGTGCCACCTTGCGCAACCGTGAGGTAAACTGTTCGTACTCAGCATCGAGCAGTGTACGAATCTCCCTCCACTCCTTGTCGCTGATGGCAATGGCCCTGTTGCTCTCGGGCAGCTCATCGTTCTTTGAGGGTAGTTTCTGGAATATCTCCATCTTTCGTATCAGCACCTCGCGCAGTTGGTTGGCCTTTTCGTGCAGGCGGCCCAGCTCTTCGGCTTGGCGCAGCAGTCGGTTTTCCTGCTCCACCTGCATCTGCCGTGCCTCCAGTTCCCGTCGTTTCCTTGCTTGTAACAACAGGACGATGCTCGCGGCGAGTCCCACAAGCAGCAGCCCCAGCGAGAGGATGACGATGACCTGCCGCTGACGGCTTATCTTCAGTGCGTCAATCTCGACTTGCAGTTTCAGTTCGCTGAAGGCATTGCGCTTCGCTTGCGAACGGTAGGCTCCGAACACCTGATCGATATAGCCCGTAGCGTCCTGATGGTAATGATAGGCTCGCTCCATATCGTCTGCTGTCAAGTAGTATTGCGAGAGGTGATAGAGTGCTTCGGATGCGAGGAAGAGGTTCTCCGACTCAGCCACAACGCTATAATAATAGCGTGCCGAGTCGTCCCTGTGCATCAGTTCATGCACTTGAGCCTTGTAGAGATTGTGCGATGCCACGTCCGCCCGCTTCATATATCGCCGCGACTCCTGCAGCAGGCTCATCAAGTCGTCGTATCGGTGCTGCTCGGCATAGAGGCGGTGGTAACGCTCGGTGAGGTGATACAGATACTCCTCATCACCCACATCCGTGGCTATAGCCTTGGCAGAGTCGAGGTAAGCCTCAGCCCTGTCATAGTCGTGTGCTCCCAACAGCACATCGGCCTTCCACGCATATTGATACTTCGCCTGCAGCCTATTCCGCTCCAGTCCGATGCGACGGTCTATATAGTATAGTGCCGAGTCGGTCATGCCCTGCTGTTCACAGATGCGTGCTCTCATCGCACAGGTCCAGCGGAGTCCGTTGCTGTCGCCACGCAGCGTGTAGTCACGCTCCATCAACTGCAAGAGCGAGTCGGCCCGGGCATAGCTGTGTCCATAGCGATAGTTCTGTACGAGGGCGTTGCGCATGACCTCCAGGTTGGCCGTGTCGCCTCGCTCCTCGTAGTAGGCTGCCGTCGCATGCATCTGCTGCAAGGCTTCGGGCCCGTCGGCCAGCGTGCAGGAAAATGTCAGTCGATAGAAGGTATGCCTGTCCTCTACAGACAAGCGATTCTCGTCGATTCGGTACAGATAGGTCAGTACACTGTCCGCCTGCCCAGCCCGGCTGTGCCTCTCGGCCTGTTGCAGCCACTCGGCATTCCGGTTCGGAGCAGTGCAGGCAACCACAAACAGGAGGAGCAGAAGAGGTGTATATCTCATTGTTCTATTCATGCACACAAATTTACGCAAACTTCCTCAATGCAGCAACGGTTTTGCAAAATGTACATCGTAACAATTTGCATCACGCTGAGCGACAGCTATTTTCCGAAATCACTTGTACATCATCCACAATCCATCACCATTATCCATCAACCAAGAGCCATAGCCCCCAAGGTGAAAAAGGGTAATCGCGCGTGCGAATCATATAATAAAAGGCTGTATCCACCGAGGATGGTCTTTTGCTTGTAATATGCCATACTACAGCTGTTCTCTGCAAAAACGTATAGAATAAAACTGCAACTCATCTCTGCATTTTTTGCAAATGTACATCATCACAAAATCACATATACCTAACAGATAGTGGTTTATGATTAAATTATGTACATCGACGTTTCTTGGACACGCCTACAAGTCGGCGTAACTTTGCAGCGTGAATCGACAACGACGTATCGCTTATAAACTTAAAACAAGACACAGCAATGAGACAAACAACCTTGACCCTTGCCCTCGTGGCAACCTGTCTGCTTGCCGGATGCAAGCAGAAAAACGGTAATCAGAGTGACGGTACCGCAAGCATCGACAACAGCGGTCTGATCACATGTGACTTTGACCAAGTGAAGGACACCATCACCATTCCGTTGAGCGAGTGGGTGGACGACTTCCAGATCGTGCGTTTCGAGAACCGCGATACGGCACTCTTCAAGATGCAGGGGCCGCTCATCACCGAGCATTATATAGGTATACGCCAGCGCAGTAAGGGTGCCTACAAGCTGTTCGACCGTCAAGGCCGTTTCCTTTGCGACGTGGGTAGTGTGGGCGGTGGCCCCGGTGAATACGGCTCTCTCAACAGTGCAGCCATCGACGAGAAGAACGGGTGGGTCTACCTGGCTCCCTTTGCTTGGAGCGACCATCTGCTGAAGTACGACCTGCAGGGCAAGTATATCGGCGAGGTAGAGCTGGGCGAGAACCTTAACAAGCCCAAGATACAGATGCTGCCCGATGGCAACCTCGCCCTCGCACATATGTATTTCCACGACAACAAGAGCACCATGATGACCGCTACCATCACTCCCGAGGGCAAGGTCATCAAGTGCCCCGATGTGCCCAAGCACCTGCAGGTGGCGTTCAGGGACAAGCAGTTCCCCGGCTTCAGCCACGAGGTGTGGCACTACGGCAACACCGATGAGCTGAAGTTTGCCTATACCTACTCCGACACGCTCTATGCCTACGACCACAAGACCAACCGCCTGCGTGCCGACTTTGCAATGAAGAACTACCGCAAGCGCGACGACATCTACTGCATCTACTTCCCCATGCCCAGCCGCTACATCACTTGGGTGCGCAGCAAGGGCAGCATCGTGACCGATCTGAAGACGCGGCAGTCACACTTCTTCGAGCTGAAGAACGACTTCGTGGGCGGCCTCCCCATCTACAACCAAAGCTCCAACGGTTACATCTATGCCATGTACGAACCCATGCAGCTGATGGAGAAGATTGAGGAGCGACTGGAGCAGAGCGACTGCACCGAGGCCGACAGGAAGGTGCTGAAGGAGCTGTACAACTCGCTGGACGAGGACGACAACAACATCATGTTTATCGGGCGACTGAAGAGATAATTATATTCCAAACCACAGATTACACCGAATTACACAGACTACTAATATTAAAAATCAGACAACAATGAAAAAGTTCCACACTTTATGGTTCTGTGCATTCCTCTTTGCTTGTGGAGGCAGTGCCAAGCAACAGCCATCCCCAAAGATGATAAAGGAGACGATGATACCTCAAACAGCTACCGAAATGGTTGAAGAAGTACCTTCTCCTCAGGCAGTTCCTGAGAAAGAAGAAACCTGGTATGACGGAGAGATTCCCATCGTCTTCGATGCCTTCAAGGAGTATCCCATCACCAATATCAAGTTAAGTGAGCTGGCCGATGCTGAATATATCGCTTTAGAAACGAATGACTCTATAATAGTCCGCTTGATAGGAACCTGCAAGGGAAATGAATTCCTGTTTACCGACAGTCACATCTACTTTGAGGACAGAGGAACAGAAATCTACATTTTTACCCGAAAGGGCAAGTTCGTTCGAAAAATCAACCGACGAGGGGGAGGCCCGGAAGAGTATGCGTTCATAAGCAGCTTTGCCGCCGACCCCAAGCATAACGAGCTCTTTGTGCAAGACTGCTATAAAGCAACCGACATCAAGGGTAAGAGTGGGAGGACATACGTGTATGATATGCAAGGGAAATACAAAAGACACTTCAACAACCGTGCTTCGGAGATTGTCGTCTTGAACGACTCTTTGCTTTTGAATCATTTCCAATACAATCCCGGTGGACCGCGCTACTCAGTGGTTCGCAAGAGCGACGGTAGCGAAGTGAAAAAACTGCATATCCGATTCCCGACCAAGCTGCCGCACGACAGTCACGGGAGACTGCAATATGGCAAACTCATCACCAGCCCGCGTGGAGTATTCATGTCCCACTTGGGCAACGATACTGTATTCGAAATCATGCGGGATGACCTGAGCGTGCGACCGCGTATCATCGACAAGAGTGACTATCCCACAACATTTGCCCAAGCGCATCCCACCCTTGAAACGTCCCGCTACTTGATATTCTATATCCTTCGTTGCCACAACTACAAGCCGCATGTAGACCAGCATTTCTATATCTACGACAAGAAGGAGCGTCAAATCTATCAGATGAAGGACTATGAAGGCAATGACTATTGGGTACTTATGGACGACTACCCACATGTCACCAATTGGAATAAGATACAGAACCCCGACATGGCTGTCCGTGTACGATATATATACGCAATACTGCAAGGCGAAGGCAAGCATGGCGACAAAGCAATCAACGACCTTGCCAATTCTTTGGATGAAGATGACAACCCCATTCTTCAAGTGATGATTTTTCACGATGTGGAGAGCGTAAAGAGATAAACCCTATACATAACCGAAATGAATATGACAAGACACATTCTCGGCTGCATGGCACTGGCGCTGCTGGCAGCCTGCACCGATGGCAGAAGGGATAAAGCCGAGACGGACACCCCCTCCGCGAAGACAGGGGAGCCACTGGCCATGCCCGTGCTCGACCTGGAGAAGGAGTACCCGAAGAAGACCATAGCCCTGCAGGACATTGCAGATGTGGAATATATTGTATTGGAGACCCATGATGACGGACTCGTGGGGAGCCACTACACAACGGTTACAGACAGCTTTATAATCACCAGCGATGGATATTCCAATGTCGTGTTCTTCCATCGCGATGGCCGCTACTCACACTCCTTCAACCGTAAAGGCGGCAGCGGCGAGGAATACATCTCGTTTGGGCACAACCTATGCGTAAACACCCACTCCCGGGAGGTCTACATATACGACTTCGAGAGGAGCCGCATCCAAGTGTACTCATACGAGGGAGTGTGGAGAAGAACATTGAAAGTAGAAAGCGACGGCTTCGTATGGGGCACGCTCTACCCCTTCGACGCCAATCACCTGTTGCTGGAGGACAAGAACAACGTGGGCAACAGGTACGGCAAGCCCACCAACCCCCGACCCTACTACAAGGTCGCCGTCAGCGACGGTGAGACGACACGCCTTCCCCTCACTGCCGCAAACAGGATCGGGAACACAGTGAACTGGTATGATGAAGACACAGGGCAATCCATATCCATCAGCAGAAGCATCGCCCCCATCTCCACTATAAACGGTGAACCGGTAATTGCACCTTTTGTACTAGATACACTATATGCATGCCGAGACGGAAATCTTGTCCCCATAGCCAAGAAGCAGAACTGGATGAAAGAGGACGGCACACCCTGGCTCGTAACCCTCGACGGAATTTCAGACAAGTACTACCTATGGTATGCCATAGAGAAAAAGGCCGATGTCGTAGCATGGCGTGAAAGGACCTTCCTGCAGGACAGACACACAGGAGCCTGCGCACAGATACGACTGGTCGACCGGAACATCACGGACGAGGGCTGGCGGTTCCGCCACAGGGCATCGGCCAGCGAATTCTGCGTTCCTCCAAACAGCCTCATGCAGTGCTATCCCGCATGGAACCTGGCCGACCTCCACGAAAGGGGAAAACTGCAAGGAGAACTGAGAGATATCGCATCCCGATTGAACGCAGAAGACAACCCCGTAATCATGTTGGCAAAATTCAAGGAATAGAATATGAAACGACACATCCTCGGCTGCATGGCACTGGCAGTGCTGGCAGCCTGCACAGAGACGAAAACAGGAAACAGCGAGAAGTCCGGAGTGACAACCGTGCTCCCCACCCAACAGAACGAGGTGACGGTGATGAAGCTGGAGAAGAAAGAGTTTCAGCACGAACTGGTGAGCAACGGAAAGATAGTGGCCGGCACATACGCCGACCTCTACTTCCGCACTTCGGAAGTGGTAGCTAAGGTATATGTAAAGAACGGCACCCCGGTACGCAAGGGGCAGAAGCTGGCCGAGCTTGACCTCTTTGCCCTGAACAACAGCTTGGCACAGAGCAAGAATGCATTGGCACAGGCTACATTAGATATGCACGATGTACTGATAGGACAAGGATACTCGCCTGACAACCTCGACAACATTCCAGCCGATGTGATGGAGCTGGCCAAGGTGAAGAGCGGCTACGAGCGTGCCAAGGCACAGTACGAGGCAACACAGCACGCTGTGGAGCAGGCTACGCTGACAGCACCTTTCGATGGCGTGGTGGGCAACCTCTTCGACAAGCAATACAGCATGGCGAAGAGCGGCACGCCTTTCTGCCGTGTCATCTGCAGTGCGGCCATGGAGGTGGACTTCACCGTACTGGAGAGTGAGCTACCGCTAATCAAAGTGGGCGACGAGGTGGAGGTGACACCCTATGCCACTGGTATCGGGGCATGTCGAGGAAGCATCAGCGAGATAAATCCCATCGTGGACACCAACGGCATGGTACGCATCAAAGCACAGGTAACAGGTGATGACAAGCTATATGAAGGAATGAACGTGCGCGTGAGCGTGAAGCGCTCGGTACCAGACCAATTGGTGGTGCCGCGTACAGCCATCGTGCTACGCTCGGGCAAGCAGGTGCTCTTCACCGTGAAGGACAGTCTTGCAATGTGGAACTATGTGACCACGGGGCTGGAAAATATGACCGAATACACGCTTGTCAACCAGGAGGGAGGCGACCTACAAGAGGGCATGACGGTGATCACCTCGGGAAATATAAACTTGGCACATGAGACACCGGTGAGGATAATTAATAATTGAAAGTTGACCCTCAGTCCAGATTTCAATTCGAGAAGCTATGATTAAATTTTTGATTCAACGACCTATTGCTGTGCTGATGGCCTTTACGGCCTGCTTCATCATCGGGCTGGTGACCTACTTTACGTTGCCAGTATCGTTGTTGCCCGATATTGCCATACCACAGATTACAGTGCAAGTGACGGGCGAGAACTCTTCGGCACGCGAACTGGAGAATACGGTGGTGGTGCCTGTTCGCCGACAACTGCTACAGGTAGCAGGCCTGCGTGAGATAACGAGCGAGACACGCGATGGGACGGGCATCATACGTCTGGAGTTTGACTTTGGCGTGAATACCGACCTGGCCTTCATCGAGGTGAATGAGAAGATTGACGCCGCCATGAACAGTCTGCCCAAGGAGGCCGAGCGCCCCAAGGCCATCAAGGCGAGTGCAACGGATATTCCTGTGCTCTACCTCAACATGACATTGAAAAATGCCTCTCCTTATGAAGAGATGGACGAACAGCAGTTTCTCACGCTATGTGAGCTGGCCGATAACGTGGTAAAACGCCGCATCGAACAGCTGCCCGAGGTGGCGATGGCCGATATCACGGGCATCCCGGGACGCATGTTGCAAATCGTTCCAAATCAGGAGAAGCTGGCTGTCACGGGCATCACGATTGCCGATATAGAGAGTGCTCTGGCGGCCAACAACGTGGAGCCGGGCAGTATGCTGGTGCGCGACGGATACTATGAATACAACATACGTATCGCCACCCTGCTGCGAACTCCCGAGGATGTGGAGAATATATATATAAGGAAAGGGGAACGGCTGATGCAGCTGAAAGACCTGTGCAGCGTGGCCGTGGTATCGCAGAAGGAACAGGGTCTGTCGGTAGCTGGGGGCAAGCAGGCGGTGACGCTTGCCATCATCAAGCAGAGCGACGAGAACATGGACGACATGAAGGCGCGGCTGAAAGAGACTACCGACTACTTTGCCGCACTGTACCCGGAGATTGAATTCGAGGTATGCCGCAATCAGACGGAGCTGCTCGACTATACCATCTCGAACTTGAAGGATAACTTTACCATTGGCTTCCTATTGATATTCATCGTGGCTATCTACTTCTTGGGCGATGTGCGCTCACCCATCGTGATAGGACTCACCATGACGGTATCCGTGGTTGTGACTTTTGCACTGTTCTACCTCTTCGGCGTGTCGCTCAACGTGATTTCGCTCTCGGGCTTGATACTGGCGGTGGGCATGATGATCGACAATTCCATTATTGTGACGGAGAACATTGCACAATATCGCGAGCGGGGCTACTCGCTCCGACGTGCCTGTGTGGCCGGAACCACGGAAGTGATAACACCGATGCTCAGCTCGTCGCTTACCACAGTAGCAGTATTCGTGCCACTGATATTCATGAGCGGTATTGCCGGAGCCATTTTCATGGATCAGGCCTTCTCCATAGCGGCGGGTCTGCTGGTATCCTATATCACGGGTATCATGCTGCTTCCGGTGCTTTACTTGCTGTTCTATAGCATGGGTATTCGCGGCAAGGGACTGCTGGCAAAGCAGTTTGACAATAGTCGAAAGAACGGTTGGCTGGAGCGTGCCTACAATGCTGGCATTGATTGGGTATTCTCGCACAAGGTCTTGAGCGTGGGAATGACAGTGGCCACGCTGCCGCTGTGTGTCTTCCTCTTCTTACATATTGATAAGGAGCGTATGCCCGAAATTGAGCAAAGCGAGCTAGTGATGCGCATTGAGTGGAACGAGAATATCCATGTGGACGAGAATCGCCGACGAGTGGATGACCTGACGAGGAAGATAGAGTCTCGGGTAGTGGAGCACACAGCGTACGTGGGCATACAGGACTATATATTGAATGGCGGCAGTGAACTGTCGGCCACTGAGGCGGAACTGTACTTCAAGACCGAGAATCCTGACGACATTGCTCCGCTGCAAGAGGCACTGGCTCGGGAGGTGAAGGCACGCTATCCCTTGGCCGTGATTGCCTTCTCGCCACCCGAAACGATATTCGAGAAACTCTTTGTGACGGGCGAAGCCGATGTGGTGGCACAGCTGCACCCCGACGACCGCTCGCAAGCGCCCGACCCTGCAAGGTTGCAGCAGTTGGAGGCGGATATCGTGCTGCGGACGGGATGCACAACCGAGGGCATTGCCTTCCGTAACCAGATAAGCCTCGTGATAGACAGGGAGCGACTGCTATTATATAATGTGTCGTACAATGAGCTGACGCGTGTGCTGCGCACAGCATTCAAGGAAAACAGGGTGTCGACCTTACGGTCGTATCAGCAATATCTGCCCATCGGCATTGCCGGGGAGGAGCGAAGCATCAACAGTATCTTGCAGACGAGCCTGGTGCAAACACTGCCGAATAGCCGTGGAGAAACAAGTCATATTCCCCTGAGCAGCTTGGTGAGAGTGTCTTCGTCGGAGGATCTGAAGAGCATTACGGCAGGTAAGAATGGCGAGTATATCCCCATCAGCTTCTTCGATGTGGACGATGCCCCTCAGTTGATGGCCGACGTGGAGCAGACCGTGAAGGAGATCGATGGCTGGGAGGTGGACTTTGCCGGCAGCTTCTTCTCAAACAGAAAGATGATTGGTGAGTTGACCGTGATACTCCTCGTATCTATCCTGCTGATGTACTTCATCCTGTGTGCACAGTTTGAGAGCTTCCTGCAGCCGCTCATCGTATTGGTGGAGATACCGATTGACATTGCCTTTGCATTGGCTGCGCTGTGGATGTTCGGGCATACACTGAACCTGATGTCGGCTATCGGCATCATCGTGACGTGCGGTATCGTGGTGAATGACTCCATCCTGAAGCTCGACTCCATCAACGAGCTGCGCAAGGCAGGCATTCCGCTGATGGAGGCCATCCACACGGCAGGCCTGCGCCGCTTGCGTGCCATCATCATGACCTCGCTGACGACCATCGTGTCGATGGTGCCGCTGCTCTTCTCCTCGGATATGGGCTCGGCGTTGCAGAAGCCGCTTGCCATAGCGATGATAGGCTCGATGCTACTGGGCACACTCGTCAGTCTATTTATCATCCCCTTGATATATTGGTTTATTTATCGTAAAAAAAATGAGAAAGCATGAAGTGGAGATACCTTAGTGTAGGAATATGTGTCGCTACATTTGTCTTGACAGGCAAGGCACAGAGCATCGTGAAGCTCGACCTGAAACGTACCATCGAGCTGGCCAATGACAGCTCGCTCGCGGCGTTCCGTTATCAGAACATGTATCTGTCCGGCTATTGGGCCTACCGCACTTACAGGGCAAACCGCCTGCCAAGCCTGACGATGAGCCTGATGCCGGCACAGTATTACCGCTACATCACCCAGCGGTACGACTCGAATAGGGACATGGACGTGTATCGCGAGCAGCAGATGTTCAGCGCAAGTGGCGGGCTGAGCCTACAGCAGAACTTTGACCTGACGGGCGGTACGTTCTATATCGACTCAGACCTGGAGTATATGCGCAACTTCGGTGAGACGAAATCGACACAATTTGCCAGCGTGCCCTTCCGTATCGGCTATTCACAGAGTCTGTTGGGCTACAATCCCTTCCGGTGGGAGAGGAAGATTGAGCCGTTGAAGTTCGAGAAGGTGAAGAAGGAGTTTATCTACAACACCGAGGTGGTGGCCGAAGAGGCGGTGGGCTATTTCTTCAGTCTGGCAATGGCACAGGCCGACTACCAGCTGGCCTTGGAGAATGTGGCCTCAACCGATACGCTGTACAGCATCGGGATGCAGCGATACAGGATTGCAGCCATCTCACGAGCCGACCTGCTGACATTGCAGCTCGACAAGGTGAACGCCCGCAACACGCTGGAGAACGCACTGATAGCTCTGAAGCGGGCGATGTTTGCACTGGCCTCGTACCTCAATATGGACAAGGACACTCAGATTGAGTTAGAGCTGCCGAGCCGCCCCGAGGCGATGGAGATACCTGTGGAGGAGGCGCTGGCCAAGGCTAAGGCAAACAATCCCGAGTACCTGCAGCAACGGCAGAATATCCTGGAGAGCGAGCGTGAGGTGAACCGTACACGCATTGAGTCGCGGTTCAATGCCAGCGTGAATGCCAGTGTGGGATTCAATCAAGTGGCCGAGAGCCTCAAGCATGCCTATCGGGAACCGCTACAGCAGGATGTGGTGAACATCAGCGTGTCCATCCCGCTGATAGACTGGGGCGTGAGGAAGGGACGGTACAACATGGCGAAAAACGAACTGAATGTGGTGACCATCGCCTCGCGGCAGGAGGAGCTGAAGCTGGAGGAGGAGGTGACGATGACGGTGAGCGACTTTAACATCCAGCAGGGGCTGATACGCAGTGCCGAGGAGGCGTTGGAGCTGGCAGTAATGGCCTATGAGCAGACACGCCAGCGATTTATCATCGGCAAGGCCGATGTGAACAGTCTGACGCTGTCGCTCAACCGTCAGCAGCAGGCACAGAAGAACTATATCTCGGCCTTGCAGAACTACTGGCTTAACTACTACAAGATACGCAAGCTGACGTTACACGATTTTGAGAGCGGCGCATCGCTTTCCGAGAGGTTTGACTTCGAACACGGTATGCTACGATGAAAAGGTCTCGTACTCTCTCCCCCTTTACGCTGATAGTGGCATTCGTATGCCTGTCACTGGTCGGTGTGGCACTGCTTCCGCAGTTGCCGGTCAAGCTATCGCCCTCGCACGCCTTGCCTCGGCTGACGGTATCGTTCACGATGCCAGCTGGCTCGTCGCGTGTCATCGAGGCCGAAGTAACGAGCCGATTGGAGGCGATGCTTACACGTGTAAAAGGGATAAGGAGCGTGAGTTCCACCTCGGACAACGGAAGCGGAAGTATCACACTGGAGCTTGACAAGCGCGCCGATATGGAAGCTGTTCGCTTTGAGGTGTCGACCATCGTGAGACAGACATGGGCGCAGCTGCCCGAAGGAGTGAGCTATCCGCAGATACACGCCAACCGAGCCAATGAGAAGGCATCACGGCCATTCATGACCTATACATTGAACGCTCCCGCCAACCCTATCCTTATACAACGATATGCCGAAGAGCATATCAAACCCATAGTGGGACAATTGAATGGGGTGTATAAGGTGGAGCTGACGGGAGCTACCCCCATGGAGTGGAGGCTGGAGTATGACAATACACAGCTGGAACGACTGGGTATCACGCTATCCGATATACAGACGGCTATCGCCCGACATTACGAGAAGGAGTTTCTGGGAATCTGCCCCATAGAGAGAGGTGCCGAGGGAAAGGAGTGGATGCGCCTCATACGTACGACAACAGACGAGGCAACGGAGTTTCATCCCGAGGCAATCCTGTTGGAGGCAGCCGATGGCGCACTCGTAGGGCTGGAAAAACTCATCCGGGTGACACATGAGGAAGCTGCGCCTACAAGCTACTACCGCATCAATGGCCTGAACTCCATCTATATGAACATCACAGCCGAGGAGACTGCCAATCAGTTGGAGCTGGCCAAAGAGGTGAAACAGACGATGTGGGAGCTGGAACAGAAAATGCCGCCTGGCTATGAGATGCATGTCGGCTACGATGCCACGGAGCATATTCAGAAGGAACTGGACAAAATATATTTTCGCACGGGACTGACGGTATTAATCCTGTTGCTCTTCGTGGCGCTAATTACCTGGAACCTACGGTATCTACTGCTGATAGTGACCAGTCTGTCGGTCAACTTGGCCATAGCCTTTATCTTCTACTACCTCTTCGGACTGGAGCTGCAGCTCTACTCGCTGGCAGGCATCACCATCTCGCTGAATCTGGTGATAGACAATACTATCGTGATGACCGACCACATCCGCCGCCGTCATAACCTCGAGGCTTTCATGGCTGTGCTCGCGGCAACCTTGACCACGGTAGGCGCTTTGGTCATTATCTTCTTCCTCGATGATAGGCTGAGACTCGACTTGCAGGACTTCGCTGCGGTGGTGATTATCAACCTGCTGGTGTCGCTGGTTGTGGCCCTATTCTTCGTGCCGGCCATGATACAGAAGATAGGGATTGAGGACGGGAAGAAGAAGTCGTCCAAACTCTGGCAGAAACGTCGGGTTGTGGTCTTCAGTCATGGGTATGCCCGTTGGATTGGCTGGCTCTGTCACCACAGGGTAGCGGCTTGTGTCGTACTGGTGCTGGCCTTCGGTCTGCCGGTGTTTCTCCTGCCCGAGAAGATGGAGGGCGAGGGAGCGATTGCTTCCTATTATAATAAGGTGTTCGACAATGCCACGTTCAAGGAAAAGGTAAGGCCCATCGTAGACAAGGCATTGGGCGGTAGTCTGCGCCTGTTTGCCGAGGAGGTATACGAAGGCAGTTACTTCAATCGTGGCGAGGGAGAGACGGTGCTCTCTGTGTATGCATCGCTACCGAATGGCAGCACACTGGGACAGATGAACACGCTGGTAGGAAAGATGGAAGCATACCTGAGCGAATTCAAGGAAATCAAGCAGTTCCAAACCTCTATATATAGTGCTCGGCAGGCCAGCATACGGATATATTTCACGAAAGAGCACCAGCGAAGCGGCTTCCCCTATACACTGAAGGACTGTATCATCAGCCGGGCTTTGGAACTGGGCGGTGGCTCTTGGCAGGTCTATGGGTTACAGGACCAAGGCTTCAGCAACAGTACGCAGGAGTATGCCGGACATTTCAGAGTGAAGATGTACGGATACAACTATGACGAGCTGGCCTACTGGGGCGACAGTCTGAAACGGAAGTTGCTCGGTCATAGACGCATCAAGGAGGTGACGGTAAGCTCGGACTTCTCTTTCTATAAGGATGATTATAGCGAGTTCTTCCTGGATCTCGACAAGCACCGGTTGGCCAAGGAGAATATTACAGGTATGCAGCTGTTTGCAGCCTTGAGGCCAGTATTCGGGCGGAATGTCTCGTGTGGCAACATTGTGCATGACGGTCAGCCCGAGATGCTGAAGCTCACCTCACGGCAGAGCAGCGAATATGATGTGTGGAGCTTGGCGAATATTCCAATCAGAATCAATGGAAACTCCTACAAGCTGTCAGACTTTGCTACGGTGGAGAGGGGGCAGTCGCCTCAACGGGTAGCAAAGGAGGACCAGCAGTACCGTCTGTGTCTGCAATACGAATACATCGGGGCAGGAAGTCAGGGGCGGAGGCTCTTGACGCGAGACTTGGAGGAGTTCAACGCCACGCTACCCATGGGCTACACGGCCGAAGATGCACAGGAGGCGTGGTCGTGGGGCGAGGAGGACAACCGCCAGTATGCCCTGCTGCTCATCATCGTTGCCATCATTTTCTTCATCGCCAGCATCCTGTTCAACTCGCTGAGGCAGCCGTTGGCCATCATCTTCGTCATACCAGTTTCATACATCGGGGTGTTCCTCACGTTCTATCTCTTCGGGCTGAACTTCGACCAAGGGGGATTCGCATCGTTCGTCCTCCTGTGTGGCATCACGGTGAATGCCAGCATCTACATACTGAACGAGTACAACGCCGTGCGCCGACGTTTCCCGAAATTGGCCGCGGCACGTGCCTTTGTCAAGGCATGGAATGCCAAGGTAGTGCCCGTCTTCCTCACGGTGGTGTCCACCATCCTCGGCTTTGTCCCCTTCATGGTGGGCACGGGCAAGGAGGCTTTCTGGTTTCCCTTGGCCGCAGGTACCATCGGCGGATTGGCGATGTCGGTCGTGGGCCTCTTCGCTTTCCTCCCCATCTTTACGCTGGGAAAGAGCGGCCGAGAGGCAATCTCACAGCATTTTACAAGCTTTTAAACTATTTTAACTATAAATATTAGTTTGCGAACGAATCTTTTTAGTTTCTTTGCATAACTAATTTTTATAGTTATGAAAAAACTGGCAAGAAAAGAAGAAGAAATCATGGAGATGCTTTGGGAGAAAGGCCCCATGTTTGTAAAGGAAATGCTACTGCTCTGCGACGAGCCGCGCCCACACTTCAACACGATGTCTACCGTGGTGCGCAACCTTGAGACCCTGGGCTATGTGGGGCACAACGCCTTTGGCAGCACGTATCAGTACTACGCCCTGGTGTCGCGTGAGGAGTACCGCAAGATGACATTGCGTGGCGTGGTGAGCAAGTACTTCGACAACTCCTATCTGCGCGTAGTATCCTCACTGGTGCAGGAGGAGGAGATTACCCTCGACGAACTGAAAGAGCTCATACGCATGGTCGAAGAGGGCGGCGTTTCACAATTGACAATTGACAATTGACAATTCCGCAGCGTAGTGAGAACAGAAACCGCTTGCGGGCAACTTTCATCTTTGACTTTAGCCCCTTCGGTTCATCTTTCAACTTTCAACTCTTAACCCTCAACCATAAACCAAACATGGGAACCTTCCTATCCTACACACTGAAATCGGCCTTCTGCCTCATCCTGTTCTATCCGGCCTACCGTCTGCTGCTGAGTCGGGAGACATTCCATCGGTTCAACCGCATAGCGCTGCTCGCCCTGTTGGCGCTGTCGGCTCTGCTGCCACTGGTAACCATCGGCAGCGCACTACCTACAAGCAGCGTAGCTATGACAATGCCGCAGGCACTCCCTACCCTACAGCCGCAAGCCGTGGACGCTGTGCAGGAGGTGGCATCGGCACCGCTCACCACACTTAGCTGGGCACATGTCCTGCTATGGATATACCTCCTTGGTTGCATCGTATATGCTTGCCATCAGCTGATTTCGTTCGTTCGACTGGGCAGTCTCATCCGCAAGGCAAAGCGCGAGCCGATGCCCGATTATATAAATATAAAAGAGAAGGGGACGCACGTCCGCCTGTACGTACACGACGAGGAGCTTGCACCATTCAGCTGGATGCATCTGATTGTCGTGTCGCGCAAGAGCCTCGAGGAGAGTGGCCGCGCCATACTCATACATGAGCTGGCCCACATCGCCCATCGCCACTCGTGGGACCTGCTGCTGGCCGATGTGTGCCTGCTGTTCCAGTGGTTCAACCCCACGGCATGGCTACTCAAACAGGAGCTGCGCACCCTGCACGAGTACGAGGCCGACGACATGGTGGTGCAGAGCGGCATCAACGCGAGAGATTATCAAACACTATTAATAAAAAAGGCTGTTGGCACAAGGCTCTACTCTATGGCCAACAACCTCAATCACAGTTCACTTAAAAAACGTATCACTATGATGTTGAAAAAACGATCAAATCCGTGGGCACGTCTGAAGTATCTCAGCATACTTCCGCTGGCCGCCTTGTCGGTGGCAGTGTTTGCCCGTCCCGAAGTCTCAAACAAGCTCAACGAGATTTCAAGTGTCAAAGTTAATGATTTAACTTCAATTGCAAAAGCAGATGAGGTTAAAAGTTCCGAAAATTCTCCTGCCAAGCTCGTCAACGTATCAGGAAAGGTCATCAATGAGCGAACAGGCAAGCCCATTGCAGGTGTAAACATCTGGGTGAGCAACCCGAGCGACGGACGTATGATAGCTTCAGTCGTATCATCACAAGATGGCAAGTTCTCATTGGAAAGTTACGAAGGTCTTGCTATACGGTTCTCGTTCATTGGCATGCAGGAGCAAAAGGTTATCATCCCCCGAGGCGGAAGCAAGTCCATGACCGTGACAATGGGAGAATTGCCCTATAGCCTCGAAGAGATGATGGTCGTAGCCTACGCTCCCGAGAAGAAGTCGTACCCTGCACCCGAGCCAAAAACCTCATCGTCAAAAAGCGATGAAGGCGAGATATTCGTCGTAGTAGAGCAAACTCCCGAGTTCCCCGGTGGCATGGGCGAGCTCATGAAGTTCCTCCAACGAAATGTCAAATACCCTGCTGCTGCTCAGCAAGCAGGCATACAGGGCAAGGTCGAGGTGGAGTTCACAGTAAAGAAAGACGGTAGCGTATCCGACGTCAAGGTCATCCGCAGCGTCAACCCCGAGCTCGATGCCGAGGCCGTACGCGTCATCAGCGCTATGCCGAAGTGGAAGCCGGGCGAGCAGCGCGGCACTCCCGTGGATGCCCGCTTCGAAATGCCCATCGTATTCCGACTCTCAGAATAGAAACTGGCATAGAGTCCTGAATCGCATCGTGGCGGCCATAAGTAGAGATGGCCGCCATAGGTCGTTTAACTCTATTTATAGTTGTAAAAGTGAACTTCCCCATTATTTATTGCATCTTTGCTCGCTTATTCGTACCTCTACCCACGAAAGATAAAAACTTATAAATGGGATAATACTTGAAGAAAGTGAGTGCTACGGTCGAGGTAGTACGGTAGACAACGACGACAGACGCACGACACATCTTCACGGGAGCCACCCTCGGGTAGTTCCCGTGAAGTGCATCTATGGCTCATCCGACATTTGGAGTAATGAAGCTAAAAAATCAAGGTCAATAGTCCGGTGCCGAAAACAAAAGGCGAGGAGAAATGTTACTTCATTGCAATTAACCCTTAAACGGAAAAGACAATGAAGAAAACGCTTACCATCGCGGCTGCTGTATGCATGGCCGCACTTGCAGTTTCCTGCGGGAACAAGAAGAAAGCCGAACCGGCTTTCGCAGTGGAGGCATACAGCGACAGCCTCTATATGATCAACGACTCTACCATCGGCGACCTACAGACCTACGTGTACGAGGGCGTGATGCCTACCGATGCGGGACAGCCCGCCAACTATGTACTCACCATCAACAGCTACGGACTGAATGCCGACGGCACCTACAGTCTCACGGAGAGCTACACCGAAACGAACGGCATGGCGCGTACCAACAAGGACGAGGGAGAGAAAATCGTGATGGTGGGCATGCCCAACGACTCCACCGCAGTGGTGTATGAACTGATTTCCTACAGCAACCGACCCAAACTGCGCCTCGTGGCCGAGGGTGACAGCGCACTGCACAAGGTGGACAAGGACCTGAAACGCGTGTCACAGGACATCAAACATAAGCTACGTAGAAAATAACAAGATGCTTGCTTCTGAATTATGAGTTATGAGTTGTAAGTTGCCATCCGAATGGTACTCTAAACCCTAAACCATAAACCCATAAGAAATAACCCTTAATCAAGAACATTATGAAAAAAGTCATTCCCATGCTCTTTGCAGCAGCACTGCTCGTCACTGCCTGCGAGAAGACCCCCGACACGGGCAAGCTCGACGACGACTATCTGGTGTACACCAATTATGATGACGACACCAACTTCGACAAGATGACCACCTTCTACGTGCCCGACAGCGTGCTCATCATCGACAACAGCTCCAACAAGCCCAAGTACCTGTATGGCACTCCTGCCTCGGACATCATCATCGCCAACTACATCAAGGGCATGGAGAGCGCCGGCTATGTGCGCACGCTCGACAAGGACGATGCTGACCTCGGTCTGCAGATAAGCTACATCGAGGACACCTACAAGTTCCGCTACTACAACAACTATCCCTGGTGGTATGGCTATCCCTGGTACTGGCAGTTCAGCTATTGGGGCGACTGGGGCGGATGGTACTGGCCCTACAACATCACCTACTCGTACACTACGGGATCAATCCTGGGCGAACTCGTCGACCTGACTCCTACACGAGGCACATCGCAACACCTCAAAGTGGTATGGACCAGCTACATCAGCGGTCTGCTCAACAGCGACGGCACCCTCAACACTACCGAGGTGCAGCAAGCCATAGGACAGGCATTCAGTCAGTCACCATACCTGAAGTAATAAATTCGTATCAAGCTGATGGACAATGGACAATTGACAATTCACAATGGACAATTGACAATGGACAATTGACAATGGAGTTCCATAAGCCATCAGCCATAAACCCTAACCCATAACCCCAAAAACATATGACAACCCTTAAGAAATATTCAATCCGACTGGCCCTTGCCGTAGTCCTCTTTGCCGGACTCAGCCTGCCCGCCAAGTCACAGGTATCGCTCGATGCCTACTATAACGTAGATTGGCAGTTCAACATGCCTATCAACAAGTTTGCCGACAAAGCCAGTGGCTGGGGCATGAACTTCGATGCCGGCTGGTATCTCACACCGGACATTGCCATCGGAGCCTTCATGAACTTCCACACCAACAACCAGTATGTCGACCGCAGCGTGGTGAACATCAGTAACGAGACTGCCGTATATACTGACCAGCAGCGTTCGCTCTACCAGCTCCCCTTCGGTGTGACTGCCCTGTACCGCATCATCGAGTCGGAATGGCAACCCTACGTGGCCCTGAAGCTGGGTGCCGAGTATGCCAACATGTCGTCGTACTACTACATATACAAGTCGTCTGAGGACAGCTGGGGCTTCTACATGTCGCCCGAGGTGGGTGTACGCTGGTACCCGTGGGACAACGGCATGGGTCTGCATGCTGCAGCCTACTACAGCTTCTCTACCAACAACGGCTCCGTGATGGGGAGCGACATGGAGACACCCGGCAACTTTGGCTTCCGCCTTGGTCTTGCTTTCTGAGGCTAGGGGCACTATATAAACTCCTGTCAGCAGAGAGGTATCATCAGTGATGCCTCTCGCTGCTTGTTTATTCGCTCGATTATTCGTATCTTTCCTCTAAAAAAAAACGTTTTTTTATCGAACTGGCGTAAAAAGACACTTTTTTTATGTAAGTTTGCACTCACAAAATGATATACCCATGAACGAAAGAAGACGATACAGCGAGACCGACAGGATGAGTTCACTCATCAGCGACAACTACTCCCTGCTGATGGTGATGAGCCGTTTTGGCATATCGCTCGGATTCGGTGACCGCACGGTGGCAGAGGTGTGCGAGTCGCAAGACGTACACTGCCCCACCTTCCTCACCGTGGCCAACTTCATCAACGAGCCCATACACAAGGCCGGCAGCTACAAAAGCTATTCGCTGCCAGCCCTCCTCGACTACCTGAAGCGGGCACACTCCTATTTCCTCGACTTCAACCTACCCTCCATACGCCGCAAGCTCATCGAGACCATCGACTGCTCGGGAGCCGATGAGGTGGCCACGCTCATTCTCAAATTCTTCGACGAATATGCCCGCGAGGTGCGCCGACACATGGAATATGAGAACCGCAACGTATTCACCTACGTGGAGGAGCTGCTGGCCGGCAATATATCGAACACCTACGACATCGACACCTTCGCCAGCAAGCACAACCAGGTGAACACCAAGCTCACGGAGCTGAAAAACATCATCGTGAAGTACTACCCCGGAAAGGAGAACAACAACCTGCTCAATGCTGTGCTCTTCGACATCTACAACTGCGAGCAGGACCTCGCCACCCATTGCGACGTGGAGGACTACCTGCTGGTACCTGCCGTCTCGGCCCTGGAGCAGCAGCTGCAGAAGGAGGCCCGCAATGCCAAAAAGGTGCAACCGCAGGAGAAAGAGGTGGAGCAGGAGGCGCTGAGCGCACGCGAGAAAGATATCATAGCCTGTGTCGTCAAGGGTATGACCAACAAGCAGACTGCCGACAGCCTATGCCTGTCGATACACACCGTCATCACTCACCGGCGCAACATTGCCCGCAAACTGCAGATACACTCACCGGCAGGACTCACCATCTACGCCATCGTGAACAAGCTGGTCGATATTGCGGACATCAAATTGTAAAAAAACATCCGCCTCGCGATTCGCATCGGGAGGCGGATTCTATTCCTATTAAATCAATAGTCTTTTGGCTACGTAACAATTATGGTAAATCGAATACAAAGGTAATGCAAGCGAGTGAATAGAGTTACTCTATTTTCAACGAGTGCAGCTTACCTTCGATTTCGAATACAAAGGTACAATGAAACAAAAAAGGCCGCAATACCAAGAAATAGTGAAAATAACATTGCCGAATAGCCAAAAATAGGTATCTTCGCGTCTGAATTATAACACAACCCACGATATGACAACAAAGAAAGCCGCTCTATTATCACTGAGCTTCCTATTCATAATGGCCGCCTTCACCGGCTGTATACCCGAAGAGCCGCTGCCCATGGTAGAGTATGACATCACCGACCTGTATGGCAAATGGGAGTCGGGCACAGAGTATTACGAATACTTCAGCGACGGCAGTGGCCTCTGCTGGGACGTGGGCGACGGCGTATACGAAGACGAAGCGCAAGAGTTCACCTGGGAGGTCGACGAGAGCGAGATGATACACATCCACAAAATGGAGATGGGAGGCGACGTGCCCATGTACTACATCATCACCGAGCTGACCCCCTCGACACTCAAATACTACGACGCCTATAACAAAGCCGACACCTATTCATTCATCAAAGTATATTGACGCTTATGAAACGTTGGATCAAGGCAGGAGCCATCACCCTTGCCTCTCTGCTTACGCTCATCATCATAACGGTAGGCATAGCCTGCTACCTGGTATTCACTCCGGCACGCCTCACGAGCATCGTCAATAAGGTGGCAGCCAAGTACCTCACCTGCGAAATGCAAGCCGTGGAGATTGACCTCACGCTCTTCAGCAGCTTCCCCGATGTGGCACTTCGACTGACCGATGTGGCACTCATCAACCCTACCAAAGGCGCCCCCAGCGATACGGTAGCTGCCATAGCGCAGTGCGAGGCCGTGCTCGACATCAAGGAGCTGCTCGGGAGCAGCAGCATCGTGCTGCGCCGCCTCCACCTCAAGGGAGGAGAGGCCAATCTCTACATCAAGGAGGACGGCACAAGCAACTTCATGGTGTTTGCCACCGACAGCACCGCTGAGGAGGACACCACAAGCACCGATTTCACACTGCCCGACCTCGACATTCAGGAAATCACGGCAAGCGACATCAACGTCACCTACCGCGACGAGGAGGCTGGCCAGCAGGCAAGCATAGAGGACTTTGCCCTCACCCTCAACGGCCAGCTGAAAGGCAAGCAACTGAAGGGTGCCATCAAGAGTTCGCTGCAGCAGGTGACCGTGAGCATGGAGGGCGAGATGCCCATATCGGCTACGGTGAGCGACGTTGCCCTGAAACTCAATGGCACCATGGACAATACCGACAGCAAGGTGGGTGGTAGCCTCACCATAGGCAACATCAAGGCCACGGCAGCCGACATCGAGGCAGGCATCGAAGCCCTGGCATGGCAGCTCGACGGCAGCATCAAGGACAGCTATCTCACTGCCACCACGACACTCGACACCAAACCCATAGCCATCAGCATGGGTGGCGAGAGCCCCCTCAGCGCTACCCTCGCCACAGCGCAGTTCGAGGCCGAGGCACAAGCCGGTGGCTCACGCATCTTCCTCATCCCTACCTTCGAGGCCAAGGGAGTCAACGTAACGATGGACAAGGAGCAGATGCTCAGCGAGGCCGAAATAGGAATCTTCGCACCCCTAACGACCGACACGGCATGGCAGCATATCGGTATCTCCGAGGCAGGCATCTCGCTGAACGAATACATCATCACCCTGAGCGGTGGGGTGCACATCCCCGACACGTCAACCATGGATGCCTACCTGCACTTCGAGACCGAGTATTGGGACATCCCCAGTCTGCTCACCCTCGTGCCCGACAGCTATCGCAACCTGCTCGACGGCATACGCATCAAGGGAAGCACTGCCCTGCGAGGAAGCATCGAGGGAGGCATGGCGAATGGCGAGATGGCCATCAGCAAAGCCGATGCCACCCTGGGCCTCAGCCGCCTCGACCTGCTCTACAACGACAGCATAGCGCTACAGAGCCGTGCCGCAAACCTCGCAGTGACCTACACGGGAAGCAATGACAGAGCAGTCGGCAGCATAGAGGCCAGCAACCTCGACGTAGCCATGACTGGCCTTGCCGAGGCACAGCTCGAAGAGGTTAAGGGCGACTTCACCTTCCGCCGCGCCATGCACATTGCCGATGGCTACATCGATGCCGAGGCACAGCTCGCAACAGATAGGCTCATAGCCTCGATGAACACGATGAGCCTCTTCACCCAGCAGCCCGTCATCAACCTTGCGATGAAGGCTACCGGTGCCAAGGCAAAGCCCGTCTACGACATCAGCCTCCACAGCGACACCCTGCACGCCGCGATGGGAAGCCTGGCAGCAGCATCCACAGGAGCACTCTCGCTCGATGCACAAGCCAGCTATGATGAAGCAGCCACCGACCTGCTGGCACAATGGAACCCACGCGTCAACGTAGAGCTGCACACGGGACACATCGCCACCTCCATGCTCACCATGCCGGTGGACATACCACACATCGAGTTTGACTACACCGACGGACGCTTCACCATCAATGACAGCCGCATCCTGCTGGGCAACTCGGACTTTGCGCTCCGTGGCGATGTCACCAACATCGACTCCTACCTCAACGAGACAGGCCTCCTCAAGGCAGAGCTCGACTTCACCTCGGCATATACCGATGTGACTCAGATTATGGACCTCGTCAGCGGATTGGGCGCCAGCGACAGCACCGAAGTAGCCGAGGAAGAGGCATTGCCCTCACAGCAGAATCCGGTGGAGGAGGACGACCCCTTCATGGTACCGCTGGGCTTTGATGTACGCCTCAACACCAACATACAATCGGCCAACGTCAATGGATTCAGCTTCGACGACATTGCAGGCAACGTGACGGTAAAGGATGGCATACTGGTGCTGGAGGAGATGGGTTTCACCTCCGATGCAGCACGCATGCAGCTGACAGCCATGTATAAGTCGCCCCGCAAGGATCACCTGTTCGTAGGGTTCGACTTCCACCTGCTCGACATCGAGATTGACGAGCTCATCCACATGATACCCGACGTGGACAGCATCGTGCCCATGCTCAGTGCCTTTGACGGAGAAGCCGAGTTTCACCTTGCTGCCGAGACCTACCTCCACAGCAACTACGACCCCAAGCTCTCGACACTGCGTGCCGCAGGAGCCATCGAGGGCAAAGACCTTGTGGTGCTCGACAATGAGACCTTCGACCAGATAGCCAGCCTGCTCATGTTTGAGAAGAAGACCAAGAATGTGGTCGACAGCATCAACGTGGAGCTTTCGGTATTCCGCGACAAGGTGACGTTGTTCCCCTTCCTCATCGCCATGGACGACTACAAGGCTGTCATCGGAGGACGTCACAACATCGACAACGACCTTAGCTTCAACTACCACATCTCACTCACCGACTGTCCACTTCCCGTGCGCCTTGGACTTGATGTCAACGGTACGCTCGACGACATGAAGTTCAAGCTCGTACCCTGCAAGTATGCCCACCTGTACAACCCTGAGAAGCAGAACGTGGTACAGGAGCGCACCCTGCAGCTGAAGAAGATTATCAGCGAGTCGCTGAAGGACAATGTGAAGCCTCAGGCTAAACGCATGGAATAAGCATCATTCCTCAATCTTTGCACTCAATCACCAGCCCGTCATAAGCCAGGTGTATGTGTGGCGGGAGCTGTGCATCGGTCACCGCATGCAGCCCTGCATGGTGGCTCATGTGGATGAGGTATGTCTCACGCGCCCCCACCCTATGGGCTACGGCTATGGCATCCTCTATCGTCTGATGCGAGCCATGAGGCTTGGGTCTGAGGCCGTTGATGATGAGCGTGTCTACCCCCTGCAATGCTTGCAGGGTAGCCTCGGGAGCTGTCAGCATATCGGTGACAAAGCCCAGCCGACCGATACGGTAGCCCAGTATGGGGAGCTTGCCGTGCATAATCTGCAGAGGCATCACCTCGACACCACGTACAGAGACTGGCGACAGGGGCTCTATGGTGTGAAAGTTGAGCCGAGGCACACCGGGATAGAGCACCTCACGGAAGAAATAGGGCAGGCGCTCGCGAAGATGGGTGCAGGTGAGGTCATCGGCAAAGATGTCGATATCGCCAAACCTGCAGAATGGGCGCAGGTCGTCAATTCCGCCCGTATGGTCGTAGTGCTCATGGGTGAGCAGCACACCGTCGATATGGTCGAATGGGACGCGCAACATCTGCTCACGGAAGTCGGGACCGCAATCAATCAGGATACGCGCATCGCCCACCTCTACAAGTGCCGACACGCGCAGCCTGTGGTCGCGTGGGTCATCAGAGGTACACACCGCGCAGGGGCATCCAATCTCGGGCACACCGGTCGAGGTACCCGTACCAAGAAACGTCACCTTCATGATTAAGATATATCAGATATAGTTTACCTCGGGCACAATGCGTATGCCGTACTTGGCATTGATGTCTTCACAGATGCGCTGGGCGAGCGCCATCACCTCACTGCCCGTAGCACCACCTCGATTGACGAGCACCAGGGCCTGACGGTCGTGCACGGCAGCAGCACCAAGCGAGCGCCCCTTCCACCCCACATGCTCGATGAGCCATCCGGCAGGTACCTTCACATGCTGCTCGTCGATGACGTAGGAGGGGATATCGGGATGTAAGGCCTTCAGGGCCTCGTACTGCGCGGTGGGAATCACGGGATTGGTGAAGAAACTGCCTGCATTGCCCAGCACCTTCGGGTCGGGGAGCTTGCTGTCGCGTATAGCCGTGACGGCACGACGTACGGCATCGAGCGTAGGCACCCCCTCGGCCTCAACACGGGCACGCAGGTCACCGTAGTCGAGCTTGAAGGTCGGCGTCTTTGCCAAGCGGTACACGACGTGAGTCACGATATACTGTCCACGCAGCTCCTTCTTGAAGATGGAATCGCGATACCCATACCTGCACTCCGCGGCTGAGAACACGCGCTGAGTGCCGTCAAGCCCCATGGTCTCGACGCGCTCAATCACATCGCACACCTCCACCCCATAGGCCCCGATATTCTGCACAGCACTGGCACCCACCTCGCCCGGTATGGCACTGAGGTTCTCGGCACCAGCCAGCCCGTGTGCCACGCAGTAGGCTACAAAGTCGTCCCACACATAGCCCGAGCCTACTCGCAGGAGCTGATGCTCTGCAGCATCCTCCAGCACGCTGAGGTCACGTATGGCCGAGTGCATCACCAGTCCGTCATAGTCGCCCGTAAAAAGCAGGTTGCTGCCCGCGCCGATATGGATGAAGCGCCGACGATAGCGGTCAAAGTCGGCCGAGCGCAAGAAGACACGCAACTCATCGGCCGTATCGTACTCTACAAACAGGGATGCCCGCACATCCATACCAAAGGTGTTGTGCGCCAGCAAAGGATAATCTTCGTATCGTCTCATACCGTCATATTCATTTATGAGTACAAACTTACATAAAAAAAGTGTTTTTTCACGCCAGTTCGATAAAAAAACGTTTTTTTAGAGGAAAGATACGCATAAGCGAGTGAAAAGCCAAGTTTACTTGAGCTTTTTACAACGAGCGTGCGTATCTTCTTGGCGCAGCCATAAAGATACGCATAAGCGAGTGAAAAGGTAATCAAAAAGCACTGTCGCCCTTTAAGGGGGGGGGACAGTGCTTTTCTGAATTGTTTTAGACCGCGTTCGATACTCCATCACTTCAAATGTCGGATGAACCACCAAAAAATTCAAAAAAATACACTAATTTTGCCGTCCCATACAAATTGTACCAAAATCGTTTATCCTATGCAAGCGCCAATCCCCACACTCACTCAAGAGTCCATAGCCCTGCTCGACCAACTTATCGCGACACCCTCAGTATCGCGCGACGAGAGCGGCACAGCCGATATCATAGAGGCATTCCTCAAAGCCCATGTCAAGGGCGAGGTCAAGCGCATATACAACAACGTCTATGTACGCTCACCACACTGGAGCGATGCACGCCCTACCCTGCTGATGAACTCGCATCACGACACCGTGAAGCCCTCGGCCTCGTACACCCGCAACCCCTATGAGCCTGCCCATGAGGAGGGACGCATCTACGGACTCGGGAGCAACGATGCCGGCGCCTCGGCAGTGTCGCTCATCGCGGCTTATCGCTATCTGGAAGAGCGCGAGCTGCCCTACAACATGCTGCTGGCCATCAGCGCCGAGGAGGAGGTGATGGGCGAGCATGGCATGCGCGGACTGCTGCCCGAGTTGGGAAAGATTGACATGGCGCTTGTGGGAGAGCCTACAGGCATGCATGCTGCCGTGGGTGAACGCGGACTGGTAGTGATGGACTGCACAGCCCACGGGGTACGTGGCCATGCTGCACGCAATGAGGGGGTGAACGCCATAGACGTGGCCATCAGAGACATTGAGCGCATACGCAACTACCAATTCGAGCAAACCTCACCACTATTGGGAAACATCAAGATGACCGTCACGCAGATCAATGCCGGCACACAGCACAATGTCATCCCCGACGAATGCCGCTTCGTCATCGACATACGCACCACAGATGCCTACACCAATGAAGAGACCGCACAGCTCGTGCGACAGCTACTGGAGTCTGACGCGCAGCCTCGCTCCACACGTGTACACGCCTCGGCCATCTATGCCGAGCACCCACTGGTGCAGGCCGCAATAGCCATCGGGCGCGACACCTTCGTGTCGCCTACGACATCAGACATGGCACTCATGCACGGTATCCCCTCACTGAAGATGGGCGTAGGGCAATCGGCACGCTCACACGGAGCCGATGAGTTTGTGCTCGAAAGCGAAATCGAAGAGGGCATACAACTCTACATCGGCTTCCTGGAGAAGCTGATGGCATAAAGAAAGTCGTGCCAAACAGCTTCTTAGTGCGATTACTCCGCGGACTCCTCTGACGCTACGCTCAGCGCCAGACGCTTCACAATCACCACGAAGCCACCCGTAAGGATGAGGTTGAATACCAAGGTGAGTACCGAAATCAGCAGTATGGGGCCGCCAATGTTGTAGCCGAGGGCTATGAATATGACTCCTGCACCCACCTCACCACGTGTGAACATACCGATGGAGAGGGCCAAACGCTCCTTGAGGGTACGGTCGCGATAGAAAAGCATAGGAGCCAGCTTGCCAAGGTTCGACAACAGCGACACCAGCACCACATGCAGGGCTATAACACCCCACGAAGGCATGGGCAAGGTAGCTATCATGCCTGCACTCTCTT
This sequence comes from Bacteroidaceae bacterium, assembly GCA_017465905.1. Lineage (GTDB taxonomy): Bacteria > Bacteroidota > Bacteroidia > Bacteroidales > Bacteroidaceae > UBA1189. Next base: position 31,032 of record JAFTVE010000004.1, read on the forward strand.
GAGGTGACGAATCAAGATTGATGAGCGGCATGCTCATACCCACCAGCAACATGAATAGCAGGGAGATGACTGTGGCAGCTCGGTCATCGCCTTTGGATGAGCCATGCGAATGCTTCATCACCATACCCAACACGAAAGCCGGCAACAGCACCTCAATGTGTACACTACCCTCCTCGCCAAAGAAGTGGGCCGTGAGCACATAGATAAGATAGGTGGCTCCATAGGTCAACGCAGCATAGAGCAGCAAGCTCTTCCAATCGCTGCGAAGCGAGTAGCTGCCCATCTGCTTCCATCCTATCCAGAGCAGGATGACTACCGTAGCGAGTATCACGCCCATTTGCCACTGCATACCGATCATGGCTATCTGCAGGGGTATCATCAGCAATATGGTGTCGAGGTCGTCAAAGATTGCCAGCACCTGGATTTTCTTATATATCCAACTGCGCTGCAGACCTATGGCTGCCAACATGGCAAACAGGATACCGGCCGAGGTGGGAGCAGCAAAACGGCTCAGGAGAAGCGTCTCCTTCCACACTGTGCCGCTGGCACACCACTCTGAGGGCATCAGCACAAAGATGTAGTAGCATGCGATAAGAATCCATGGCAGGGCAGCAGCCAGCATGGCTACAAGATAGTCCTTGGCATAGACCTTCACGTTCGACTTATCCACCTCGAACTCGCGCCCGACATTAATCATGATAAATGCAAGGCATACACCCAAGAGCATTTCTACAGCCTCGCGTGTAGGTTCAAAACTTGTGCCCAGTGCTCCGGGCAAGACTTGCGATAGCACCAGCCCAAGCATCAGCATCGCGGAGAATGACAAAACTTTCTTCATTGACCGTGTGTCGTAATAAAATGTTCTTATTGGAAATCGGCTGCAAAGATACTACAAATTAATATACAAAACAATAGGTACTTATACGTATCTTTATGGTAAACCATGAAGATACTTGCACTCGCTGTGAAAAATATTGAAGTAAACTTCATATTTCTCGCTCGTTTATACGTATCTTTGTAGCATGAACAGAGTATTAAGAAAGATTATACTGCTTGCCATTGTAAGCAGCTTGCCCATACTGTTGCCGGCACAGTCACAGAATCGTACGGTAGAGAAGCGTTTGAAGGAGTTTTTCCGTACCTACCAGTCGGCCGACGTGGAGATTGGCACTTGCAAGCTGGTACGTTTCCAGCTCAATCCGAAGAAGAAATCGCTCACCATCCATGCCAATGCAAACTTCGCCTACCAGCCTTTCCGCCCCGAGACGACTGAGAAGATTTATGCCGACCTGCGCCACATTTTGCCCGGTCCCGTCAACTACTACAATATCACCATCCTCGTAGGCGACAAGAGTATCGACGACCTCATTCCCAACATCTACCGCAAGAGCAAGGACGCTACCCGTCTGTGGGGAAAGACCGAGCATAAGGCTGCCCCATGGGTGAGCAACCTTTCGCGCCCATACACCATCAGCGAGGGTCTGCAAGGCCGACACTTTGCCATCACCCCAAGCCACGGCAAATACTACAAGAACGACGAGACACGCTGGAAATGGCAACGCCCATCGCTCTACTGCACCCGTGAGGACCTGCTCTCACAATCCATCGTAGTGCCCTACCTGACTCCTATGCTCGAGAATGCCGGCGCCATCGTCTTCAGTTCCCGCGAACGCGACCGCCAGCCTCACGACATCATTATCGACAACGATGCCAGCGGCAATGACTGTGGCATGTACATTGAGGAGAAGCGCCGTAAGACACGTTGGGCAGACGGTCCCTCGGGATTTGCCATCCCGCAGAGCATGCTACGCCACGGCGACAATCCCTTCAGCAAAGGCACATGCCGCATCATACATACTGCCACCAACGACAAGCATGCCGAGGGTGCCGCCCTATGGGTACCCTCCATTCCCGAACGGGGCGAGTATGCCGTGTATGTAAGCTACCAAAGCTATGCATCAAGTGTGTCCGATGCCGAGTACATAGTATTGCATGCCGGTGGCACTACACGCATCAAGGTGAACCAGCAGATGGGAGGTGGCACATGGGTATATATCGGCACCTATGAGTTTGAACGTGGCCAACTCGACGACCAGATGGTGGTGCTCACCAACCGAAGCGCCCACTCGGGCGTCGTCAGTGCCGATGCCGTACGCTTTGGCGGAGGTAGTGCCATCATCAGTCGCGGCAATGCCGATGCCCCTCTCACGAGCCACATGCCGCGCTACTATGAGGGTGCCCGCTACTACGCACAATGGGCAGGATTCCCCGAAGAACGCTATGCCAACTACAAGGGTGAAAAGGACTATGCCGAGGACATCAACAGCCGTTCGTTTGTAGCCAACTACCTGCTCGGAGGGTCGGTCTACTGCCCCGACAGCACAGGCCTGCGTGTGCCCATAGAGATGGCTCTCGGACTGCACACCGATGCCGGCATACGCAAGGACGACACCACCGTAGGCACACTGGGCATATACACCACCGACCACAACAACAGCCGTTTGGGCAATGGCATACTGTCGCGCCACACCTCACGTGACCTCACCGACATAGTACAGACATCGGTATTCCACGATGTCAACCACTTCAGTACGGCCACGGCAACCGTCAATGAGGATGGCCGTAAGGTGTATCCCTTTGCCCGCCGTAGCATGTGGAACAGGAACTACAGCGAGTCGCGTCTGCCCGATGTCCCCTCCTGCATCATCGAGCTGCTCTCACACCAGAACTTTGCCGACATGCGCTATGCCCACGACCCGCACTTCAAGTTCATTGCCTCGCGTGCGCTCTATAAAGGAATACTGCGCTACACAGCGACCATGCATGGCGACGAATATGTAGTACAGCCACTCCCTATACATGCCTTTGCCATCGACTTTGCCGGCGACAACAAGGTACGCCTCTCATGGAGACCCACCAAGGATGAGCGCGAGGCATCGGCTACGCCCGACGGCTATATCCTCTATACCCGTACCGACAGCATGGGTTGGGACAACGGCCAACGTATCAACGGTACAGCTTGCGAGGTGACCCTTGAGCCGGGACGTATGTACAGCTTCCGCCTCACAGCCATCAACCGAGGAGGCGAGAGCTTCCCATCCGAGGTACTCACGGCCCATATTGCTACAGAATCCAAGGGCAAGGTACTGGTAGTAAACGGATTCCAGCGCATCGACGGACCAGCCGTTATCAATACGGCCGAGCAGGCAGGCTTCGACCTTACTGCCGACCCTGGTGTACCCTACATAGGCACTACAGCCTATAGTGGCCTACAGTATGAGTTTGACCGCTCCAAGATTTCCAATCCCGACGAGGCACTACAGCTGGGTGCCACCGGCGATGAGCTGGAGGGAACCTACATGGCAGGCAACACGATGGACTATGCAACCATACATGGCACCTCCATCATGCAGAGTGGATACAGTTTCGTATCGTGCAGTCGACAGGCTTTCGAGGAGGGTACGGTAAAGCCCTATGACTTCGATGTGGTAGACGTGTATATGGGGCTGCAACGCGAACGTGGCGATGCACCTATACGCCGAACCACCTATTATAATATGACTCCAGCCATGTACAACATACTCACCGCTTACACACAACGTGGAGGTGCCTTGCTGATGAGCGGTTCGTACCTTGGTGAAGAATCACAGGAGCTATCCACTACACAATCTATCCTGCACGATGTGATGCACGCCCACTATGGCGGCAACATCACCGACTGGAGCGAGCAAGGCATCAGCGGACTGGGCACTATCATGGAGATTCCGCGCTGGATAAACCCCGAGCACTACCCTGTCGTCCACCCCGAGGTGTTTACACCCGCCGACGGAGCCTTCACTCCCTTTGCCTACGAGCATAGCCGTCGCGGAGCAGCTGTGGCCTATGCAGGCACCTATCGCTCAGTACTCCTCGGATTCCCCTTCGAAGCAATTCGCTCCAGCCAAGACCGCCATCTGGTAATGGTTTCCCTGCTCGACTTCCTCACAAAGAGACAATAAGCACCACTCACCGCATTGAAATAAACAATCCCCGAAAACCTTACGGCCTTCGGGGATCGCTTTATATATTACAATACTATCAGATTCTTACTCCCACTCGATAGTAGCGCTGGGCTTCGGCGACATGTCGTAGCATACGCGATTGACAGTCTTCACCTCATTGAGGATACGCTCGGTGATCTTCATGAGGATGGGCCACTCTACGGGTTCGATGCTGGCTGTCATGGCGTCGATGGTGTTGACGGCGCGGATGATGACGGGCCAGTCGTATGAGCGGGCATTGTCGCGCACACCTACCGACTTGAAGTCGGGCACTATGGTGAAGTACTGCCATACCTTCTTGTCGAGGCCAGCCTTGGCAAACTCTTCGCGAAGGATAGCGTCGCTCTCACGTACGGCTTCCAAGCGGTCGCGTGTGATGGCGCCCAAGCAGCGTACACCGAGGCCAGGTCCGGGGAACGGCTGACGGTATACCATCTCGTAGGGCAAGCCGAGCTCTACGCCGCAGGCACGTACCTCGTCCTTGAACAGTTGCTTGAGGGGTTCCACGAGTTCAAACTGCAGGTCCTCGGGCAGACCGCCTACGTTGTGGTGGCTCTTCACCATCTTGGCAGTCTTGGTGCCGCTCTCCACGATATCGGGATAGATGGTACCCTGGCCGAGGAAGTCGATACCGTCGAGCTTGCGTGCCTCCTCCTCGAATACGCGGATGAACTCGCCGCCGATGATCTTACGCTTCTGCTCGGGGTCGGCCACGTTCTCAAGCTTGGTGAGGAAGCGCTCTGTGGCGTCTACATAGATGAGGTTGGCGTTGAGCTGGTTGCGGAATACCTCAATGACATTCTCTGACTCGCCCTTGCGCATCAATCCATGATTTACGTGTACGCATACGAGGTTGTCACCGATGGCCTTGAGCAGCAAGGCTGCCACTACAGAGCTGTCTACACCTCCCGAGAGGGCGAGCAGCACCTTCTTGTCGCCTACCTGACGGCGTACGAGTTCTATCTGGTCGGCCACGAAGTTCTTCATGTTCCAGTTGGCCTCGGCCTTACAGGTGTCAAATACGAAATCCTTCACGGCAGCCTTGATGGCCTCCTCGTCGCCTCCAAACTCGGGCAACTTCACGCTGCACAGTGCCTTGTCGTGGCCTGCAGCCATTACGGGGAATCCTGCTTCGTAGATCTCGGGGAGCACGTCGATTTCCACTCCGTCAATCACGTGGTTGGGGCCACCATTGATGATTATGCCCTTCACGCCGGGCAATGCCTTCAACTCTGCAGCAGTGATGTCGTGCGGATAAATCTCACTGTACACGCCCAATGCGCGTATAGCTCTGGCTACCACAGTATTTTCGTGACTACCGAGGTCCAGAATTACAATCATGTCTTGTTTCATAAGAACGATATAATAATTAAAAAGAGTGATGTCTAAGCCTTTTGCCCTCTATGTCTTTGAGGGGCAATCAACTTTTCGGCCACAAAGGTACGAATAAGCGAGCAAAATATAAAAATAATTTTTTATTTTTTTTCAGTGCCGACGCGATATAAGCGTCGGTTCTCAGACGAGCTGAGGGCTTCGCTATTGACGACGACGAAAGGTTTTCTTTCCAAAGAGGTTCAATAAACCGCATCGCTAAAGCATAAAATACGCGTAACCGCGAATATGTAAAAAATATCCATGAATATTTAATAAAATATTCGCGGATACGCAAACTATTGAGTTGCCAAAACGTAGAAAAAGGGAGAAGCGGTGAAAGTTTGCTGACCTACGATAATGTAAATTAGCATTGGTGAGTTCTGTGCATTTCTTGTGTGCTATGAAATGGGTGGTTCTGATAGGTGACGGGACTTGTGCGAGACTGCTACTCGCATGTTGCAAACTTTGGAGAGTGGAGTGGGCAACTGGCACCCGAACAAAAAAGTTTGGGCGATGGGTGTTTTTTATACGCTTTTTCGATAGGAATGTAAAAAGATTATCTTAAATTTGCAGAGCATAAGAAAAAAGTGAGGTATGAAAATTCGCTACTACAGACTCGTCTACATTGCGCTGGCACTGCTCATGGTGGCCTGCAGCACGGCCGAGCGGTGTAACTGCGGATAAGGCCTCGCGAATGGCAATGACGTGATTTTTATTTTATTATAAACGTTTATTAATTAAAAATTAAAGTAAAATGATTAAACTTGGTATTAACGGTTTCGGTCGTATCGGCCGTATGGTATTCCGTGCAGCAGTGAAGAACTTTGCTGAGGACATTCAGGTAGTAGGTATCAACGACCTTCTCGATGCTGATTACTTGGCATACATGCTGCGCTACGACTCAGTACACGGTCAGTTCGACGGTACAATCGAGGTTGAGGGCAACTACTTGGTAGTAAACGGCAACAAGATCCGCCTCACAGCTGAGATGGACCCCGCTAACTTGAAGTGGGATGAGGTAGGTGCAGAGGTAGTAGTTGAGTCTACCGGTTTCTTCTTGACAGACGAGACCGCTCGCAAGCACATCACCGCTGGTGCAAAGAAGGTTATCATGTCTGCTCCTTCTAAGGACAGCACTCCTATGTTCGTATACGGTGTTAACCACACTACATACGCTGGCCAGGACATCATCTCTAACGCTTCTTGTACAACCAACTGCTTGGCTCCTATCGCTAAGGTGCTCAACGACAAGTTCGGTATCGTTAAGGGCTTGATGACAACTGTACATGCTGCTACAGCTACTCAGAAGACTGTTGACGGTCCTTCTAAGAAAGACTGGCGCGGTGGCCGCGGTATCCTCGAGAACATCATCCCCTCTTCAACAGGTGCTGCTAAGGCTGTAGGTAAGGTTCTTCCCGTTCTCAACGGTAAGCTCACCGGTATGGCATTCCGCGTTCCTACATCTGACGTTTCTGTTGTTGACCTTACTGTAGTATTGGAGAAGGAAGCTTCTATGGCTGACATCTGCGCTGCTATGAAGGAGGCTTCTGAGGGCGAGTTGAAGGGTATCCTCGGCTACACAGAAGATGCAGTAGTTTCTACTGACTTCCGTGGCTGCTCTAACACCTCAATCTTCGACGCTAAGGCTGGCATCTCTCTCGATGGCAACTTCGCTAAGGTTGTATCTTGGTACGACAACGAGTGGGGTTACTCAAACAAGGTTTGCGAAATGGCTCGCGTAATCGCTGCGAAGTAATTCGGACAACCCCTATTGATATGATGAGAGGCTTCACGATGGTGGAGCCTCTCATTGTTTTTTTAGAGGTGCATCCGATATCTGGGGACGGTTATCTGTCAAACGTGGTTCTAAACAATTCAAAAAGGCACTGTCGCCCTTTAAGGGGGACAGTGCTTTTTGGTTAGTCTTGTAGTTTGAGAGCCATCACCCCAATCTCGAACTCACATAAAAAAAAAGAGGGTGTGCCAAACTGCGACACGCCCTCTTCTATGCTTTAGTTTGTTTTTGCTTACTTCTTCACGATACCGATGGTCTCGAGAGTCTGTCCCTCGCTCGGCCACTGCTTGATAAGGCGCTCGGCCTCGCTCTTGGTGATGGCAATGGTGGTACCGTGACGCGGCGTGAAGATGTCGGTATTGGCAGAGTTGCACACGAAGGTGAAGTTGCTCAAATCGGTACTCTTGCAATACTCGTAGTGGCCGTTCATGTAGCAGTCGTACATCAGAATCCACTCGTCGGAGTCGATGAGCTTGAACACGCCAGAGCCCTCAACAGCCTTCTTGCTCTGCTGCAAATATTTGTGCTCGGGAGTCCACTCGCCACGAAGTGTCTTGGCTGTAGCCTTCTGGATGCCGTTGCCCTGGCCTTCGGTCTTGAAGAACATGTGGTACAGGCCATCGTGGTATACGATGTCGGCATCGATAGTGTTGGCATTGTGGTCGTAGAGCACCTCGGGCATACTAATCTCGGTGAAGTCCTCATTGGCGTATGAGCAATAGGTGATGTAGTGAGCGCCACGCTCACCGATAGCGTAGTAGAGCATATACTTGCCCGCTTCGGGGTCGTAGATGGTCTGCGGTGCCCACACCTGAGTGAGGCTGTCGCGGTGGAAGCGCTCGGGCCATGTGGTAGGGAAGTCGATGGCCGAGTGTGTCCAGTTAATCAGATCCTTGGAGCGCAACAGGACGAGGCCATCGTTTGACGACCAGCCCTGTGAAGAGCGCATGTCGGTCACTACCATATAGAAATATCCATCCTCGCCACGAAGGATATGTGGGTCGCGCACAGCCTTCTTGTTTGCGATAGTGTCAGAGCTGATGATGGGCTTACCGTTGTTGAGCGGTGTGTAGTTGTAGCCGTCGGCACTGAGCGCAAAGCATATCTGCTCCTGCCAGGGTGCATTGCCGTTGAAGTAGGCAAAGAGATAGCCTACGTAGGGTTCATTACTGTCTTTTCCCTTGCAGCTGCTCATGAGGCATGCTGTGGTCATGGTGGCCAAAAGGCACAGGATGAGAGATTTGTTTTTCATAAGATTATTAATATAAAAGTGTGTGTGTGTTGTTGTGTCTATGCTTACCCGATTCGGCTGATTTTGCTCAGTTCCTCCTCGTCGATTATCTTTATCTTCCTGCCGTCGATGGCTATCAGCTTCTCTGACGCAAAGTTCGACAGGGTGCGTATGGCGTTCGAAGTGGTCATATTCGATAGGTTGGCAAGGTCCTCACGCGAGAGGAAGATGCTGATGGTGGCCCCATCCTCTTCCAGTCCGTAGGTTTCCTTGAGGAACAGAAGCGACTCGGCCAGACGTCCGCGTATATGCTTCTGTGTGAGGTTCACCGTACGCTCATCCGAGATGCCGAGGTCTACAGCAAGCTGCTTGATGAAGAACATTGCCAGTCGGTTGTTTGACTCCACCAGCTTGACGATAACCTCCATGGGAATCATGCAGATGGCCGAGACCTCAAAAGCCGCAGCAGCCGTCACAAAATTCTCCTCAGCAAAGTAGGCACGATAGCCAAAATACTCTACCGGCTTGATGACGCGCATGATTTGGCACCTACCGCCCACACCGTCACGATAAATCTTCACCTTTCCTTCGAGCAGGCACATCAGATGGTTGGGTTTCTCGCCCTCCGTGTAGATCTTCTGATTCTTCTTATACCGACGCACCTCCATGTGGTTGGCCACGAGCTCACGCTGCTCGTCGGTCAGCAGTTGCCACATGTCAGCAATAGCCGCTATAATTTCAGCCTGCTTGATCTCTTTTCTCGCCATGTCAATCTAATACCTAATACCTAATACCTTTAATTAAAGGTTAAAAACTAAAAATTAAAACAAACAGAGGTCTTAACTTTTAATCTTTAACCTTTAATTCATTAATCTATCATGTCAAACCCGCAGTAGGGCACCAGCACCTTGGGGATACGGATGCCTTCGGGGGTTTGGTTGTTCTCGAGAATTGCCGCAAGGATTCTCGGGAGAGCCAGTGCCGAGCCGTTCAGCGTATGGCACAGTTCTATCTTCTTGTCCTCGGTGCGACGATAGCGGCACTTCAGACGGTTTGCCTGATAAGCGTCGAAGTTCGATACGGATGAAACCTCCAGCCAACGCTCCTGAGCAGCCGAGTATACCTCGAAGTCGAAGCAGAGAGCTGCCGTGAAGCTCATGTCGCCACCGCAGAGGCGCAGTATACGATAGGGGAGCTCGAGTTTCTTCACGAGGTTCTCCACGTGGTCGAGCATCTCCTTGTGCGACTCCTTGGAGTGCTCGGGAGTATCAATACGTACGATTTCAATCTTTGAGAACTCGTGCAGGCGGTTCAGTCCGCGCACATCCTTGCCATACGAGCCGGCCTCGCGACGGAAGCACTGCGTGTAGGCAGTATTCTTGATAGGAAGCTCCTTCTCATCGAGGATAACATCACGGTAGATGTTTGTCACAGGCACCTCAGCTGTAGGGATGAGGTAGAGGTCATCGGCTGTGCAGTGATACATCTGCCCCTCCTTGTCGGGCAGCTGTCCTGTGCCGTAACCCGATGCCTGGTTCACCACCGTAGGCGGCATTATCTCCTCGTAGCCGGCATTGCGTGCCTCGTCGAGGAAGAAGTTGATAAGGGCACGCTGCAGACGGGCACCCTTGCCACGGTATACGGGGAATCCGGCACCGCTAATCTTCACGCCAAGGTCAAAGTCGATGAGGTTATACTTCTTTGCCAACTCCCAGTGAGGAAGGGGATTGGGACCAAGGTCGGGCACCTCGTTGCCCGTCTTCTCCACCACGTTATCCTCGGCATGAGCACCCTCGGGCACCTCATCGTAGGGGATATTGGGGATGGTGTAGAGCAGGTTCTGTGTATCCTCGGCAGCGGTCTTCATCTCCTCTTCGAGGGCAGCGTTGGTAGCCTTCAGGGCAGCCACCTCGGCCTTCACAGCCTCAGCCTCCTCGCGCTTGCCCTCCTTCATGAGGGCACCGATGCGTGCAGCCAGCTGCTTGGCTTCTGCCAAGTTCTTGTCGAGAGTCGTTTGAGCAGCGCGACGCTTCTTGTCGAGCGCAATCACTTGGGCTATTGTTTCCTCGGCATTGCCGAAATGTTTCTTCTCAAGGCCTTTGATTACTCGTTCGGTCTGTTCGGTAATGAGTTTAATCGTAAGCATTTCTATACCTTATTTATAGTGTACACGTTTTGGGGTGCAAAGGTAGTAAAAACACACAAATAAAACAAACTTAGAAGCTGTTTAAGTTATTTATGTCGCACAGCAACTACCACCCTCCTCCACAGATGGTTTTGTGCTTAATGTTTCGTGACCGATGAAATCGGCATTTTTTGCATCCACCACCGCTTTCCCTCCCCCTCCCTATGGCGAAAGTTCATAAATCGGTTGGCAATGGCGCAGTGAAGCGAGAGCAATGATAAACATGTTTAATTATTGCCGAGCAAGCAAGCCATCTTAAAGCAAAGCTTTATAATGGCACGAGATAGTTAGGACACCTGCGATAGCAGGACATTTTCAATATCGAATTCACGCATGAAAAAGTTTTGTCAAGATTTTTCATGCCCTTGAAAAAAAAATCGTCACCAAGGTGATAAAAAATTATCAACAAAACGATAAAATTTTGTCAAGCCTTTGACAATCTTTTTTCACAGGCTAGAAACTTCAGTTTGGAAGGCTAAAAACTCCAGTTTGGACAAGGAAAAACTGGAATTTGGACAAAGAAAAATTCGCTATACTCCAAATTCGTCTGGATTTGGGTTATGCGCAAGAATGATTGTGCCCCTTAGGCCATAAGCCTTTGACCCACGTTGGCACGATGTCGTGCCAATGCCAACCGATTTATGAACTTTCGCCATATAGAGAACATATAAAAATCGCCCATTTCATCGAAAACTGCCAATTATGATGCTCTGCATCAAGATTCCTTGCTTACTCAGTAATGACTAATGTTGCACTATGGATGTTCCGCTATTCGTCATACCCTCTACACTTACTGTGAGTGAGTGTGAATAGCTGTTGTTGTAGAAATTGATTTCTGCATTGCCTTGTTCATCTGTCTCTACTTCGGGATTCCAGTAGATGGTGCGGCGATAATCGGCATCGCCTTCGATGGGGCCGTTGGGGTATTCGGGCGCGTAGAATTCCATCTTGGGGGAGTAACCATCAAAGGCAGTTTGGCGGGTATTCTTGTTCCATGCCACGCGACTTTTACGACCGGGGTAAAGATGGATTTCCACTACGTAAAGCCCTGCAGGGAAAGGAGGCAAAGGCTCTTGAACTTTCTTGATAAACTCCGACCCAAACTCATGGATAATTTCCAAGTTACCCAAATAGCTATGAGGACTATCGTAAACGATAATGCTCTTCACATCCTTAATGTCGATATCGTATCCGGGCAGGCTCGATGGTGCCGTAGCATTATTTTTACCCTCCTTGACATACCATAGGGTGCGGAAACTATTGATGGTAGACTTGCATATGAGCCAATTGATATATTCTGAACGCATGCCGCCAACACCTGAAGGTCCTTGCATCATTCCTGACATATTTGTCCCCATCTCCTGTGCGCTTGCAGCTGCCTCGGGTATGCCATCGCCATCCAACGATTGCTCATAGCTCATACCGTCAGGGTAGTCAATTTTATACCCCTTATCCACCAGATAGTCGATCACGGCGTAGGTGTATTCTCCCTTGTCGGTCATCAGTTCGGCATCCTTCGCCACGTCGAAGGCCTGAAAGGTACAGTAGTCGATATAGCGACGGCGACCCTCCACTTCCACGTTGTCGAGCACGATGGTCTTGTCGCCCAGATAGTCTTTCTTCACCTCGCTCACCCATGGGGCATACACCGCGCTGTCGAGACGATGTTGTAGGTACAGTTCGCCTGTCTCGTAGGCCAGCACATCGGGAGCCGCGGCACGCTCCAGACGCATACGGGCCACTACGGGCTTGTCCTTCTGATAGGTCTGCAGGTTGAGGTCCCACTCACCTTCGAAGTCCTGCAGATTGGTGCTCCAGTAGCCACGTTCGTCGGTGACTACTGTTGCTTTCTGTGTCAGCATGCGGTTAGGGGAGTATAGCTTTATTCTCACCTCTACTCCCTCCATAGGCTCATCCTTGCGCGGATGCAGTGCCCAGCCGTCGAGCACAAGGGCGCCCTCGGTATAGTGGCTGATCCCGGAGGGCGTGTTGCCCGACATCCGCTGCCAGTCGTAGCGGCTCCAGCCCTGCACCAGCATCAGCTGGTCGAGGGCCTTGTGGTGCTCCTCGTCGGCGGCCTCGAAGTAGTACTCGGGGTGCTCGATATATCCCTTCAGCTCCGAGGAGAGCAGCATGTAGGTGCGCAGGTCGTCGGTGTAGCCCGTGCCGTAGTCGGCAGCGTCGCGCACCGCGAGCGAGAGATGGTGGTTGCCCTCCTCCTCCACCTGTAGACGAAGCTTCACTTCCTCGAAGGGGGCGTAAACCTTTTTATTGGAAGTCACCGATACACCGGCGGTAGATACTCCATTATTTATAAAGAGCATGCGCGTGGCATACAGCGTGCCGCCCGCATCGAAGAGGCTGAACTGGTACACTCCCGTGGGCAGCTTGTGGGTGTTGACGGTGCGGCTGAAGGTGGTGGCATGCATCGT
>JAFTVE010000005.1 GCA_017465905.1 Bacteroidaceae bacterium
GAGCGGTGTAAACGATTTTTATTTTTGGCCTGGCAGAGTGCAGCGGAGCATTCGCACCGCTGCAACGATGACGATAACGTTAACGAAAACTGGGCTGCGGAGCTGCGGATTGAGAGTCGATGGATGATGGTTTGGGTACTTGAATTTATCATTTTCTCGATGAAATCGGTGTTTTTTGAATGCAGCAAGCACATCCCCCTTTTCACCTAGGGCAGACGCATCAGACACATCTATGGAGATTATATGTTTTTATTCTCAGAAAATCATCTGTGTGAGAATATTCTGGTGCATCTACCCTGCTTTTTCCTATTGGCGAAAGTTCATAAATAGGTTGGCTTTGGCAGCGCGGAGCGCTGCAACGATGACGATAACGATAAAAGGACAGCTAAGCTGCGGTTGATGGATGATGGTTGATGGATGAGAGATCCCTCGTCGCTGCGTTCTGTCGGGATGACATCTTTAGGTGAAATCCACCACACCCAGCAAAATTCCAGTACTTCACCGTCAGTACTCCAGTACTTAGCCTTAAGTACTCGAGTACTTGGACCTAATTACTGTAGTACTTGCACGAAAGTACTGATAGTTACGTGATTTTTCTGATTTATCAAAGAGGTTAACGTTAACGTCATCGTCATCGTTGCAGTGCGCAGCACTGCCAATATAAAGCTGTGCTTTAAGATGGCTTGCTCGCTCGGCGATGATTAAGCAAACTTATCATTGCACTCTCTCACTGCGCCATTGCCAACCGATTTATGAACTTTCGCCATATAGGGGACTCGGAAAATCTGGTGGGTGGCGGATGGGAGAATTGGTATTTCGCTCGGTTTAGCTTCGCTTTCTTCCTTTTCGCTCACTGCAAGACCCCCAAGCAAGCTTGGTTCTCGCTCGCTCATGCGTCGGTTTACACTAATTTTAGCTTGCATTCGCAAGCAGAAGGTAGGCTGCATCTCAGAAATATCCAAATAAATTTAACTAGGTTGAATTTCGGCCTCGCTCAATAAAGAAAAAACAAGCTTTTTCTCTATTTTCGCTCGTTGAAATTTGGTATTTCGTTCGATTTGCACTACCTTTGCAGCCGATTTCAAACAAATATCATTTAACTAATTAAAAAAGAGTATGAATCAGTACGAAACCGTTTTCATTTTGACTCCCGTTTTATCTGATGTTCAGGTAAAGGAAGCGGTCGAAAAGTTCAAAGGTATTCTTACCGCTGCTGGCGCTGAGATTATCAATGAAGAGAATTGGGGTATGAAGAAATTGGCATACCAGATTGAGAAAAAGTCAACCGGATTTTATCAGTTGCTCGAGTTCAAGGCTGAGCCTACAGTAATCGAGAAGCTGGAGTTGAACTTCCGTCGTGACGAGCGCGTAATCCGTTACATCACTGTTAAGCTTGACAAGTATGCAGCTGAGTACGCCGCTAAGAGAAAGAGTGTTAAACAAGCTAAAGCAGAGGAGGCATAATCATGGCACAGCAGAATGGTGAAATCCGTTACTTAACTCCCCCTACCGTAGACGTTAAGAAGAAGAAATACTGCCGTTTCAAGAAGAGCGGTATCAAGTATGTTGACTACAAGGATCCCGAATTCTTGAAGAAGTTTTTGAACGAGCAGGGTAAGATTCTCCCCCGTCGCATCACCGGTACTTCACTGAAGTATCAGCGTCGCGTGGCTCAGGCCGTTAAGCGTGCTCGCCACCTGGCTTTGCTCCCATTTGTAACTGATATGATGAAATAATTAAAAGGAGGAATTTAGCATGGAACTTATTTTAATTGAAGACGTAGCAGGTTTGGGCTACAAGAACGACATCGTTTCAGTGAAGAAAGGTTATGGCCGTAACTACTTGATTCCTCAAGGCAAGGCTGTCATCGCATCAGAGAGCGCACGTAAGGTATTGGCTGAGAACTTGAAGCAGCGTGCTCACAAGCTCGCCAAGATCAAGGCCGACGCTGAGGAGTTGGCTGCAAAGCTCGCTCCCGTAGCATTGACCATCGCAACAAAGGTGAGCTCAACAGGAACTATCTTTGGTGCTGTTGGCAACATCCAGATTGCTGAGGCTTTGGCCAAGCTCGGTTTCGAGATCGACCGCAAGACAATCGTTGTTAAGGATACCGTTAAGGAAGTGGGTTCTTATACCGCTACTGTAAAGCTCCACAAGGAGGTTTCTGTAGAGATTCCTTTCGAGGTTGTTGCTGAAGAGGCTTAATAACAACAAACACGAATATGAGAGAGAGGATGTGCCGATGGCACATCCTCTCTTGTTTTCCTACGCGCTACGCTTGTAACGCCCCCGCCCTACGGGCACTCCCTCTATAAACAACTAATCTTTGTACAGAAATATTTTTCACCTCACACAGATCTCACGAATCTCACAGAGGGCTGCATCGCAGAAGGCTCGCAGCTTGTCGGCCGTGCCGAGTGTACACATCCCGGAGGCAGCGCGAGCAAAGCAACGCGCCTAATTCGTGAGATTCGTGAGATCTGCGTGAGATAAAATTATTTGTATGAGAAGTCTTACTGGTTATACTAAATGTGTAAAAGATTAGCTATAAACAGAGGGACAGCTGGTTAGGCGGTTACAACTAATGGCTTCTTTTATCGAACTCTCGCAGATTTAAGAAGCAAGAACCACATTAGCACTTGGTCTTCAGCAGCTCCTCCATACGGAACATCTCGTCGCGGTACTGGGCAGCCTCGGCAAAGTTGAGCTGCTTGGCTGCCTCCTGCATAAGCTTGCGTGTACGGGCAATGCTCTTCTCCAACTGACTACGCGACATGTATACCACGATGGGGTCGGCGGCTTTTCCTAATTGAGAATTGACAGTTGACAATTGATAATTATGGCTACTTTCGTTGCTGGGCATGGCAGCGTCCATTGTCAATTGTCCATTGTCCATTGTCAATTGATTCCTGATTTCTTTCTGTATCTGCTTCGGCGTGATGCCGTGGGCCTCGTTGTAGGCGAGCTGCTTCTCGCGGCGGCGGTTGGTCTCGTTGATGGTCTTCTCCATGCTCTCCGTAATCTTGTCGGCATACATGATGACACGGCCATTGACGTTACGCGCAGCACGGCCGGCCGTCTGTGTCAGTGAGCGATGGTTGCGCAGGAATCCCTCCTTGTCGGCATCAAGGATAGCCACAAGAGACACTTCGGGGAGGTCGAGACCTTCGCGCAAGAGGTTCACACCGACAAGCACGTCGTACTCACCACGGCGCAGAGCATTCATTATCTCCACACGCTCCATGGTGTCTACATCGCTATGGATATAGTTGCAGCGCACCTGATGGTTGAGGAGAAATTCAGTGAGTTCTTCGGCCATGCGCTTGGTAAGGGTGACAACCAATGTACGTTCGTCGCGCTCGGCACGCACCAGTATCTCCTCCATGAGGTCGTCAATCTGGTTGAGGCTGGGGCGAACGTCGATAATAGGGTCGAGCAATCCCGTAGGACGAATCACCTGCTCTACGACAACTCCCTCGCTCTGCACCAGCTCGTAGTCGGCAGGTGTGGCACTGACGTAGATGATTTGGTTTGTCATCTCCTGGAACTCCTCGAACTTGAGGGGACGGTTGTCCATGGCCGCCGGCAGGCGGAAACCATACTCCACGAGGTTGATCTTGCGGGCACGGTCGCCACCATACATGGCATGTATCTGCGGCACACTCACGTGGCTCTCATCAATCACCATCAAGTAGTCCTTCGGGAAAAAGTCGAGCAGGCAGTAGGGACGAGTACCGGCTTCGCGTCCGTCAAAGTAGCGCGAATAGTTCTCGATACCCGAGCAGTGGCCCAGCTCGCGCAGCATCTCCATATCATAGGTGACGCGTTCGTGGAGGCGCTTGGCCTCAAGGGGCTTGCCTATCTCACGGAAGTACTCGACCTGACGGGCGAGGTCGTCCTCAATCTGATAGATGGCCTGCAGCGTGCTCTCCTTGCTGGTCATGAAGAGGTTGGCAGGATATATCTTATAGGCATCGTACGAATGCATGCGTATGCCACTCACGGGGTCAATCTCCTCGATGGCATCGATTTCATCGTCCCAGAACTGTATGCGTAGTGCATCATCGGCGTAGGCCAGGTATATATCCACCGTGTCGCCCTTGACACGGAAGTTGCCACGCCCAGGGTCAAGGTCGTTGCGCACATAGAGGCTGTCGACCAAGCGGCGCAGCAGCACGTTGCGGTCGAGCTTCATGCCCACGTGTACCTCTATCATGCTGTTGTAGAACTCGGCAGGATTGCCCATACCATAGATACAGGAGACCGACGACACCACAATCACATCCTTGCGCCCCGAGAGCAGGGCCGAGGTGGCACGCAGACGCAGCTTGTCGATCTCGTCGTTGATGGCAAGGTCCTTCTCTATATAAGTATCGGTAGAGGGTATGTATGCCTCGGGCTGGTAGTAGTCGTAGTAGGAGACGTAGTACTCTACGGCGTTGTTGGGGAAGAAACTCTTCATCTCGCTGTAGAGCTGCGCGGCCAGCGTCTTGTTGTGGCTCAATATCAGCGTAGGCCTGTTGACATTCTTGATGATATTGGCAATGGTGAACGTCTTGCCCGAGCCCGTCACACCCAGAAGTGTTTGTGCGGGAACGCCACTCAGCACTCCTTCAGTAAGTTGCGCAATTGCTTCGGGCTGGTCACCCATTGGCTGATAATCAGATACGAGTTCAAAGTCCATAATACCAATATTTAAGTACAAAAGTACGTAATTCTTTTCTATAATGTAAATTTTACACTCCATATTATTGTTTCTTTTAGTTTTTTGTATACATTTGTAGCTGATTATAACAGAACAACTCTTATATTAATTAAAAGCTTATGAAGAACTTTACCCTCAAGAGACTATGCCTACTCTGCGTAGCTAGCCTTACAGGAATGGCAATGTTTGCCGAAATCCAACCCCCACAGTTGAAACTCGAGACCTTGACCTCGGGCGAGAAATACGTCTTGTTCAACAAGGCCACTCCCAATGGTTACATGAGCCGCACCTCATGGGACGGCGCTCTCTATTTCCTCTCAGCCAACGACTCTCACTATGCCGATTACCAAGTAGAGGCTGTGAAGAATGAAGATGGCACATGGATGTTCAAGCACGACAACATCGTGCCCTCGCTTGTAGACGGGACCGACTCTATTGCCTCTACCAACTACATGTGTGTGCCCAGCGGCACGGCCAACGTAAACATGAAGGACTACGAAGCCATGTGGACCGTCGTTGAGGGCGACTACGAAGGTTACTACAAACTGATTGCCGGTGACTATAACAATACGAGCTCAATAGGTCTCCACATGCACCTCAATGCAGGACAGCAGTACTGGGTTATCTCCTACCCCGGCGCAGGCTGGTATCCCGATTTTGAGGTTTTGTACGACGAAGAGGGCAATGCCATCTATGATGAAACACTCACCTATATTCAGATGGCCGACAGCACCTCGCTCAACTGGGCATTCGTGAAGGCTGAGAATATAGCAGCCTACTCTTCATTCGCAACAGCCTATGAGCTCATCAATAACTTCGAGATGTCATACCTTGAGATTGAGGGCTATACAGCAGGTTTCCAGCTGACAGCAACTGCACTCGAAGATATGTACAAGAACGTAGAGCTCACCGACTCGGTAATCGGCCTCATCAAGAGCATGATCGACGCAAAGGTAGCCCTATACAATGAAATCGACGCAGCGAAGTTGCTCGCCGAAGAGGGCGGCAGCGCAGACCTCACAGCTGCCATCGAGGCAGCCATGGCAGTGTTCAATGCCGAGAACGATGTTGAGAAGCTCGGTGCAGCCAAGTTGGCCATCATCGACGCCATGGCACAGCACAACCAAGGCCTCGGCGACTACACCTCGCTGGGTATCAACATGAGCTTCGAGGACCTGAGCGCTCAGGGCAACGGAACAACAACTGGCGTTGCAGCACCTCCTGTAGGCTGGACATTGATGCTCGGTGGCGACACTGTAACTACTATCGCTGAGATTCAGGCTCATGGCGTAGCCAACTGGTGTGGCGTGAACGACGACTGTGCCGGTGAGACAAAGGATGGCAACTACGGATTCGGTATCTGGACATCAGGATTCCCCACCGTACAACTGTCACAGACGATTGAGGGTATCGAGAACGGAACCTATATCGTGAGCGCTGCCATGATGGTGGGAGCCAACGGCAACGGTTCGCGCCGTACCACACAGCGCTTGTTCGGTAACCTGAACTCTACTTACTTTGGCGCTGAGCATGAGTATGACCTGTCATTGCTCGACAACTCTGAGGTATACACCTTTGCTGAACTCGTAGAGCCCGTGACCGACAGAGACATGCAGCCTATGGAAGTTCGTGCATACGTTTATGATGGCAAGCTCACCTTCGGTCTGCGCACCGACGGCAATGTAGCGGCAGCCCTTCGCTCATCTTCCAACTCAGCAGGTGGCGACGGTTGGTTCAAGGTAGACAACTTCCGCATCCAGAAGGTTGGCTATGAGGCCAATGACGCTTTGGCAGTTCTGGCACACTACGTGAACACCATGACCGCATTCTTCGACCAGGGCGGCATGATGGCTACAGAGATATACGAACTTGTAGAAAGCAAGATTGAAGCCTTGGGCAATTACACTGAGGCAAACACTCAGGAAGAGATCAATGCTGCCATCTTTGAGGCCAAAGACCTGCTTGCCAAGATGGATGCTTCGGTGAAGTTGTATGCCCTGTTGGGTGCTGCGCTTGACGAAGCCATGACCAATCTTGACATCTATGTAGACATGCCTGGTGTAGGCTTGTACAGCGACGTCATCATGGAAGTAACCGAAAAATACGAGCTCGGCGAATATACCGACGACGAAGTTCTCGCAGCCATCGCTCTCCTTGAGCAAGCACTCGAAGACTGCAAGAAGTCAGAAATCCTTCCCGGAAAGGACATTACTTATATCCTCAAGAACCCGAGCTTCGAGGATCAGTCAACACAGCCTGGTGGCGATACAGGCGGTGTAGCCGATGCGCCCAAGGGTTGGACCGTAATACTGAATGGCGACACATGCCGCACATCTAACGACATGAACGCCCATGGAGCTAACGGGTGGTGCGGAATCAATTCAGGTGATGCTATCAGCGTAACACTCGAAGATGGAACAGTGGTAGAAAGACAGCCTACTGAGGGAGACAAACTTTGGGGAATATGGTCAGAAACCATTCCTGAAGTAGAAATCAGCCAGACACTGACAGGCCTCCCGATGGGTACCTATATCATGACTGCCGATGTCATGGTACAGAACAACTGGGCCGGTGACAACATCACTACACAGCGTGTTTTTGCCAATGAATACATCCAGATGTTCTCTACCGAGATTGCTCACGAGCTCAACTTGCCGGCCGACGCCCAAGATGCAGCACAGCGCGACATCGACTTCCCCGAGGCTTCAATACCTTTCTTGACATACGCAGGCTACACATGCGAAACAGACGACCGCACCACCGACCTGCTCCATACAATGACAGTTAAGTTTGCCGTAGGTGAGGACGGTATTGCACATATTGGTTTCCGCACTAATGACGTTAACACTGGAGGCTACTCACGCGAAGTAGGTGATACTGATGAGAATGGTGAGAATACTCGTGGTCAAGGCTGGTTCAAGCTCGACAACTTCACCCTCTACTACGAGTCTGAAGAGATGCCTACAGCCATCAAGTGCATCGACGTAGAATCAAATGCTACAGTATCAGCAAGCGAATACTACACGATTGGTGGCCTCCAGACTACAGGCATGCAGCGCGGTATCAATATCGTTAAGCAGGTGATGAGCGACGGCAGCATCAAAGTTATCAAGGTATTGGTAAAGTAATCCATACTTGACATAAATAGTAGTGAGGCAATACCGGCTTGGTGTTGCCTCACACTTTTTTCATATTTTTAGCATTAAAAAGCGCATCTTTTTACATTTATTTCGCAAGTTATCCGTAACTTTGTATGATTTTTGAATGTTGTACACTATTAGAATGAGAAAACTTGCTATACTTCTACTCTCGACAATAATTTTGGCCAGCTGTACGCAATACGCCAAAGTTCAGAAGTCGATGGACTATGATTACAAGTACGAGTTGGCCAAAGCCTACTACGTAAGAGGCGAATATAGCCAAGCAAGTTCCTTGCTCGAGGATGTGCTCGCCTATATGAAGGGTACCATGTATGCCGAGGAGTCATTGTACATGCTTTCCATGTGCTATTACAACATGAAGGATTATGTTACAGCCTCACACTACATGACCACCTATTTCAATACCTATCCCAAGGGGGTATATGCAGAGGTAGCCCGCTTCATGTCGGCCAAGGCATTGTACCTTGACACACCCGATCCTCGACTCGACCAGTCAAGCACCATCCGTGCAATCAATGAGATACAGGTATTCACAGAATATTACCCCTATTCACCATACAAGCGTCAGGCTCAAGACATGCTTTACGAGCTTCACGACCGCTTGGTCGAGAAGGAATATCGTTCGGCCCAGCTGTATTATGATTTGGGCAACTATATGGGCAACAACTATCAGGCCTGCATCATCACTGCACAGAATGCGCTTAACGACTACCCTTACACCAAGCTACGCGAAGAGCTCTCAATGCTAATCTTGCGTGCCCGCTTCAGCATGGCCAAGGAGAGTGTCAAGGATAAGATGATCGACCGCTATCGCGATACTATCGATGAGTACTACGCTTTCAAGAACGAGTACCCCGAGAGCAAGTATCTGAAAGAAGCCGACAAGATATACCGCGACGCACAAAAAGCCTTGAAATAACAAGAATAATAAATAATCAATATATAACAACTATGGATTACAAGAAAACCAATGCCCCCACAAACACCATCACACGTGACATGGCGGACTTCAGAGAGAAGACAGGAAATGTGTACGAATCTATTGCCATCATGGGCAAGCGTGCCAATCAGATTTCAACAGACATAAAGGATGAACTGAAGAAGAAACTCGAAGAGTTCAGTTCTTCATCAGATAACTTGGAGGAAGTTTTCGAAAACCGTGAGCAAATCGAGATCTCTCGCTACTACGAGCGTCTTCCCAAGCCCACACTCATTGCAACACAAGAGTTCCTTGAGGATAAAGTATACTACCGCAATCCGCTGAAGGAAAGCAGCAGCTTGGATTAAGGTTTCGCATTTGTATTAGTGGTTAGTGGTCAGTGAAGGGAATAGCCAAAGACATGACGCTGACCACTAATTACTTTATATACACATATCACTCTTTATAAACGACAACGTATGAAATTTCATATTCACCACCTCTATATGCTGTTGGCCATTGTTGCCCTCATCGTATGTATGTGCTCCCCTGCACTCGTAACCTTCATCTACCAAGATATGACCTCAGTGGACTTGGGCAATTTCTCACTTCACTCCATAAGTGTGAATCCCCCCGCAGAATCCTCTTCAGCCACACCATGCGCCTTAGGCATACTCTTGATTATCTCTTCCCTGGTCAGTGCATTCACCATGTTTGTCAGCCTGTTCCAGAACTTCTCATTGCAAAAGCGTAGCAGCATCTTCAACTGCTGCCTCTTGGCAGGCTATTACATCATCCTGCTGATATTTATTCTGATTTTGCATGCCGACACACACCTTGTCAGCTTCAAATGGCAGCTGTGCCTTCCCCTGGTATCGCTTATCCTCAGTGCCATGAGCTTCCACTCTATCCGCATGACTGAGGCCAAGATGCTTGCCCGCGCCAACAACTTCCGCCTGCGCGACTAACGCAAGTATTCATAAACACAGATATAAGAAGCCGGCGCTCAATTGCGTCGGCTTCTTTCATTATCTATCTACAGAGAAGATATTAGCCCTCCTTTGACTTGGCATACTCGCTCGGAGTCATGCCCGTAGCCTTCTTGAACACCTCACGGAAATACTTCTGGTCAGAGAAACCGACAAGGTCGGCCACTTCGGCCACAGTGTGGCGATGTTCGCGCAGTAGCGCCTTGGCCCGACTGATGCGGCACTCCCTGATAAGGTCAGATGGAGTATGCCCCATGAGCCCCTTTACCTTATTATATAATGTCGTGCGACTGACACGCAGCTCATAGGCCAGCACATCTACGGTGAAGTCCGGACTATCAAGATTCTTGCTAATGATATCCCGCATCTCGGCCAAGAGCTTGAGGTCATACTCTGTGGTTGCATCCGTCAGGTTCTCATTAAAGTTGTCAAGCGCAATCAGACGTTCCTGTAGCTGCCTCCTGCTCTCTAACAAGTTTTGTATGGTAAGCTGCAGCACCTGCATATCAAACGGTTTCGTCACATAAGCATCCGCCTTGACCTTCAGACCTTTCACAATGCTCTGCTGATCCGACAAAGCTGAAATGAGCACCACAGCAATATGCGACATCTCGGAATTCTCCTTAATTGCCACACAAAGGTCATCGCCACGCATCTCGGGCATCATGACATCGCTGAGCACGATAGCCGGCTGCACAAGCGGTACCTTGGCCAACGCCTCGGCACCATTGGTAGCCGTATATACCCTATAGTCCTTACTGAATATTCTGCTGAGATAGGCCAGCAGTTCGGGGTTATCCTCCACCACAAGCAGACGAGTGCGTGTGTCAGCATTCTCTGTCGCATCCAGGCTATCAACCTGCATATCGAGCTGTTCTCTGTCGGCTTCGCCCGGTGCCTCTATAAAGATTGTGTTGGTCTCACTATAATGCTTCTTTCCCAACGGGAAGGTCACATGAAAGTCCGAGCCCTTATTCACCTGGCTCGTAACCTCTATCCTACCCTTCATATCCTTCACATATCGCCCGATAGACAGCAGGCCAATACCACTTCCCAGGATTTTGGCATTCACGGCATTGGCGCCACGGAACAGTTGCTTGAACAGCAGCTTCTGCTCATGCTCGTGAATACCTATTCCCTTGTCCGACACATGGAATCCCCACATCTCGGCATTACAATATAGCGACAGCACGATCGTCTTCCCCTCATCGCTATATTTGATGGCATTGGAGAGCAGATTCTGTATGACAGAGTTGAGTTTACGCACATCGACCCATACCATGAACGGCTCTTCAGGATGTATGAAATCTATCTTCTGATGCTTGATTTCCGCCAACATCCTCCATCGTTCTATCTGTTTCGACATATAGCTTATGGCCTCATGGCACTCCACACGCAACACGCCTTTCTCTATACTCTCTATTTCGTAACGCATCACCTTATCGGTCATCTCGGCCAAGGTATTGGTATTCCTCAGTGCCAGCTCTATGGCTTCTCTTTCGCTTTCGCCTAACGAACTGCTCTCGCTCAGTTCCTGCAACGGTGCCTTTATGAGCGTAATGGGTGTACGCAGGTCATGTGCAGTATTGATAAAGAACCTCACCTTCTCGTCAGAGATATGCATTGCATTAGACGACTCTGTATACTTCATAATCAGCATAATAGTAACGAGTAATATGCCCAGCTCTATCAAGATACCCAAAAACGACAAGTAGAAAGGAGGACTCATAATAACTCCGAGCACTCGCTCATCGAGAACCTTTCCCGACTCTTTTGACGTAGCGCGTATCGTCAGCACATGCCTGCCATGTTGCAGTTCATTGAGAGTAAGAAAGTTATCCTCATTGAGTTCGTGCCATCTAGCTTCTTCCAGATTGCGGCCTGTCGTCCATGATATG
Organism: Bacteroidaceae bacterium; assembly: GCA_017465905.1. Taxonomy (GTDB): domain Bacteria; phylum Bacteroidota; class Bacteroidia; order Bacteroidales; family Bacteroidaceae; genus UBA1189. Next base: position 11,673 of record JAFTVE010000005.1, read on the forward strand.
ATACAGTCCGACGGATATATATGATTGATACATTTGACCTTGATGGCTGCGTTGCTTTGGCTGTTACTCAGCCTGATTTTCTTTACGTTGTTTACTGCGTCCTTGATAGGCGAATCCTCACTGTCTGGTGTCACTCGTGTGTTGCCTATATATAGGTCTGACAATACAAGCTTACCTTTATATATATGTGGCAAGTTGACACTCTCAGAAATCTCTATTACGCCATTGTCGCCTCCAAACATCATGGTCCTGTTATGTGTCCTCGTGCCTGCTCTAATGCTGAAATTGATGTTCTGCAATCCCTGGTCGCTGGTCCATGTGGTGATTTTTTTCGTCCGTTTGTCAAATCTTACGATGCCTGCATCTGAGCTGATGAACAACGAACCATTATCGGTATTGACGATACATTTCATGCAATCATTGGTAAGTGCACTATTGCTTTTGTCGTATTTGTAGTAATAGTTGCTTTTTTCGTTATAGACTATCAAACCATTGTGATGGGTGCCGATGTATAGTGTGCCATCTGGCTCTTGGTGGATGGTGTTTACCTTGAAGCGTTCCAACGGCAGTTCTACTCGTTGTTTCTCGTGAGTCTGTTTGTCAAATATGTATAATCCGTCTTTGGTTCCTATCCATAGGGTCTCGGCATCTCTTTCAGTTATGTAATTGACACTTCTAAAGACTTCGGCATGATTAACTTTGATGTTGCCCCCAACGTAACTAATGTTTATAAGCTGGTTCTCTCCACCCATCCATATCGTGTTGTCATATTTGTCGAGGAACATGGTCTGGATGTATTTTTCTGGAGATATCAAGTCGGGTCTTACAAACCGTGCCTGCTTGCTATGCTTGTATATGATGTATATGCCTGCTGCATACCCGCCAGCCAATACGACTCCAGGCTTTACCTCACATAGCGTAAGGAAGTAGTGGTTCCTGTTTGGCGACTTATCGGCAATGGATAGCATGGTATGCCATTCGTCGGATTTCTCTTGGTATAGGCTGATGCCATTGTCTGTAGCATACCACAGGTCATGGTCGCTGTCTTCAATGATGCAGTCTACACTGTTGTTGTTCAGTGTATTGGTTTTTATGAGCGAGCGCTTCACCCAGTTGAAGTCGGGGTAGGCATCGTTACGGATAGTAAGACCCTGTGGGAATGAGCACATCCACAATTGGCCATCCATATCGATGCATATATCGGCGACATTGTCCGTGTTCATCCTATAGTTGGTGGTAAAGTCGGCGGCAAGGAAGGGGCGTGGTATACACTCGTGGATGTCCATCTGATATACGCAGGCAGCATTGGTAGAGAACAGTATCTCATCATTCTTGTTGGTGGGGATGATTTTTGTGACACGCACATCGGGCAATATCGTCTCATCGTGTATGACAGTTTGCGAATGTTCCTTTAAGGCATAGATGCCTTTGTCCTCGCTACCTATCAGTAACGTGTTGGAGGGATTGTGGTAGTATAGCGTGTTGGCATTTATGTGGTAGGGTTGCAGTATCTCTATGGTACTTACATGGATATTGTCATCCTTGATGCTGCCTGTATATATGCCTCCTTTGGTTCCTATATATAGTGTCGTGTCATTTTTTGCCACGATAGCCGAGTAGGTGGGGATTCCCTCAGGTGCATTCAGTTTCATCTTCCTACCCTCCAGCGTGCGAATATTATAGTAGAATACTTCATTGGCTATAAATATCCAGATGTTTCCTTTGCTGTCGATGGGCGAGACCGCACTTCTCAACACATCAGACTGGTCTGAATATATGGGAGGAAGATACATTACCTCGAAATCGCTCAGTTTATTGTTGTATCGCACCACCCGCCCGAGGTTGGTGACTAACCATAAATTGTCCTCTACCTTGTCGTAAACAAATTGGCTTGTAGAGTATTCTGTGAACTCATGGCCCCCAATCGTAATATCATAATTGGTGATCTCGCTACCGTCGTAGCGGTCGATACCATTGTCTGTCAAGAACCACATGAACCCACCATTGGACTGCTGCACGGCATATACATTGCGTGAGCTAAGCCCATCTTCCAACCCAATGTACTTATATATCTGTCCTGATCCGGGAATACACAACAGCGACAACAGGAGCAGCACGGCTACGCGCATGTTTTTCATAAATATAGCATTCATCATTCGTGTTCTTTATTTTGTCCGATACTGGCAATAGATCTTGCTAAAGGCAAATTTATACAAAATCTTCCGATATGAAGAACAATTCCAACAAATAATTGTTCAGCAATTTTTCAAAAAGATTTCACAATTTCATTTTCTGCATCCTGGCACGCAGGATGAATAGGGATTGTTGGGCAACAAAGACAGGATAATATGATTGAACAAAAAAGGCACAGCCCTTTGTGAAAAAGGGGCTATGCCTTTTGTGGAAATCTAACAGCCCATTTTTGAAAAAGGGCTGTGCCTTTTTCTGTTACTTCTGGTTCTCTACCCAGAGACGTGCGTTGACGAAGGCCTCAATCCAAGGTGTCACCTCATCGGCGCGGCGCTCGAGCGGGTAGTTACCGCACTGCCAGGGGAAGATACAACGCTCCAAGTGAGGCATCATAGCCACGTGGCGGCCATCGGCACTGGCGATACCGGCAATGTTGTAGTCCGAGCCGTTGGGGTTGGCAGGATAGCCGGCGTAGTTGTACTTGGCCACAACGTGGTAGCGGCTCTCCTCGTAGGGGAGTGAGAACTTGCCCTCACCGTGGGCCACCCAAATACCGTGCTTGGTGCCGCTGAGCGAACCGAAGAGTACGCTGTTGTTCTCGGGTACATGCAGACCTACGAAGTTTGACTCAAACTTGTGGGAGTTGTTGTGCTGCATGCTGCCCTTCTGCTCGTGCTCGGGAGTGATGAGACCCAGCTCCATCATCAGCTGACAGCCGTTGCAGATACCCAGCGAAAGGGTGTCCTTACGGGCATAGAAGCGGTCGATGGTCTCCTTGGCCTTGGGGCTGAAGAGGATAGCACCTGCCCATCCCTTGGCTGAGCCAAGTACGTCGGAGTTGGAGAAACCACCGCAGAAGACGATGAAGTTGATGTCGTCCAAGGTCTCACGGCCTGTCACAAGGTCGGTCATGGTAACGTCCTTCACGTCGAAGCCAGCGAGCCACAGTGAGTAGGCCATCTCTCGCTCACCGTTGGTACCCTTCTCACGGATGATGGCAGCGCGTATGCCTGTCGGCTTGCGGCGGTCGGGGTTGAGACCATACTGAGCGAGCTTACCGGTAAAGGTCTGCTTGAAGTCAAACTCGAGCGGCTGGTTCTTGTAATTCTTGTAACGCTCGTCGGCACAGCCATGGAAGCTCTGCTTGCGGTCGAGCAGGTATGAGGTGCGGTACCATGTGTCGCGCATGGCATCGATATCGAGGGTGTACTCCTTATTAATATAGAGTGTGCGCTCTGCGATGGGCTTACCGATAACGGCAAAGCCTACGCCAGCCTCTTCGAGGATGGCCTCTACGCGAGCGGCATTGGCCTTGGCCACCTGTACCACTACACCGGGGTTCTCGGCGAAGAGTACCTTCACGATGTCCTGCTCCTCGAAAGCGCTGAGGTCGATGTTCATACCGCCCTTCGTATTGGCGAAGCACATCTCGAGCAACGTGGTCACCATACCACCGGCAGAGATGTCGTGACCGGCCATGAGCAAGCCCTCAATCACGAGCTGCTGCACGGCGATGAAGGTGTCGCGGAAGTATTCGGCATCCACAGCAGGCACTTCGCTACCTACCTTATCCAAGGTCTGGAAGAAGGCCGAGCCACCGAGTGCCAGTGCGTTGTCGCTGAAGTCGATATGATAGAGCAGGGTGTCCTCGTCGTTCACTACAACGGGCGATACCACCTTCTTCACGTCAGATACCTCGCCACCAGCCGACACGATAACCGTACCAGGACTTACCACCTTGGAGCCGTCGGGGTACTTCTGCGTCATGGAAAGCGAATCCTTACCGGTAGGCACGTTGATGTGGAGGTCGCAGCAAAAGTCCGAGAGTGCCTCTACGGCCTTGTACAAGCGGGCATCCTCACCCTCCTGTGAGCGGCAGGGCCACATCCAGTTGGCGCTGAGCGAGAGCGAGTCCATGCCATCGGCGAGCGGAGCCCACACGATGTTGGTCAATGCCTCTGATACAGCGAGTACAGAGCCTCTGTCGGGAGCAGCCAGCGCTGCCTGAGGAGCATGACCGATAGCAGTAGCCATACCCTTGGTACCACGGTAGTCGAGAGCTACCACACCGCAGTCGCTCAAGGGGAGCTGCAGCTCACCCTGACACTGCTGACGGGCAATCTTACCGGTTACCGAGCGGTCTACCTTATTGGTGAGCCAGTCCTTACATGCCACAGACTCGAGCTGGAGTACCTTCTCTACATAGTGTGTGAGGTTGTTCTCCGTGTAGTCGGCATCGCTATAGTTGCGCTCTACGGTCTTGTCCACCATGATGGTCTTGGGCGAAGAGCCGAACATCTGGTCTACAGCCAGGTCGAAGGGACGTACGCCATCCTTCTGCTCGAAGGCAAAGCGGGCATCGCCGGTAGTCTCACCCACCACATACATCGGGGCACGCTCACGCTCGGCAATCTGCTGCACATGCTCGAGTGCCTCTTCGCGGATGAGGAGTCCCATGCGCTCCTGCGACTCGTTGGCAATGATTTCTTTGGCCGAGAGGGTGGTGTCACCGATGGGCAGCTTGTCCATCTTGATGAGTCCGCCACACTCCTCCACAAGCTCTGACAGGCAGTTGACATGACCTGCCGAACCGTGGTCGTGGATGGATACGATAGGATTGGTGTCCTCCTCGCAGAGAGCGCGGATGACGTTGTAGGCACGCTTCTGCATCTCGGCATTGGCACGCTGCACGGCGTTGAGCTCGATGCCTGATGAGTAACGTCCTGTGTCTACTGATGATACCGAACCGCCACCGAGACCGATGCGGTAGTTGTCACCACCGAGCACCACGATCTTGTTGCCTGTCTCGGGCGCACCCTTGAGGCAGTCGCGCTGTGTGCCGTAGCCTACGCCACCGGCCAGCATGATTACCTTGTCGTAGCCATACATGGTGTCGGCCTCGTTCTCCTGATGCTCAAAAGTCAGCACCGAACCGCAGATGAGCGGTTGGCCAAACTTGTTACCGAAGTCTGATGCACCGTTCGATGCCTTGATGAGAATCTGCTCGGGAGTCTGATACAGCCAAGGACGCTCGGCATACTTCTTTTCCCAGTCGTGTGCCTCGTCGGTACGGGGATATGAGGTGATATACACCGCCGTTCCGGCAATGGGCCATGAACCCTTACCGCCACCCATACGGTCGCGGATCTCACCGCCAGTACCTGTTGAAGCACCGTTGAAGGGCTCCACCGTGGTGGGGAAGTTGTGTGTCTCGGCCTTGAGCGAGAGCACGGTCTTGATATCCTTTATAATAAAGTAGTCTGATGTGGCGTGATTCTCGGGAGCAAACTGCTCTGCTACGGGACCCTCTGAGAAGGCCACGTTGTCCTTGTAGGCCGAGAGTATCTTGTTGGGGTTCTCCTTGGTGGTCTTCTTGATCATCTGGAACAGCGATGAGGGGCGCTCCTCACCGTCGATGATAAAGGTACCGCCAAAGATTTTGTGACGGCAGTGCTCAGAGTTGATCTGTGCGAAGCCGAACACCTCAGAGTCGGTAAGGCGACGGCCCAGGTCCTTCTCCACCTTTTCGAGATAGGCCATCTCCTCGGCCGAGAGGGCAAGACCCTCCTTCTCGTTATACTCGGCCAGATTGTCGATATATACAATAGGAGCCGGCTCAATGTTGACGAAGAAGAGCTTCTGGTCCAGTCCCTTGTACATGCGCTGCAGCATGGGGTCATACTCGGCCTCCTCGCTTGCCACGGGGTAGTACTCCTCGATACGTGTGATGCCCTCGACACCCATGTTCTGGGTAATCTCAACGGCATTGGTACTCCAAGGGGTAATCATCTCGCGGCGCGGACCGATGAAGTAGCCCTCCATGGTTTCGCCCTCTACCAGTTCGGCATTGCCGAACAGCCAACTCAGTTTCTTGATAGTTTCCTCGCCGGCCTGCTGTACGGTCTCCGCAGCAATGATATTGCCAGCCTGTGATTTGAAGAAAAGAATCATTTTGTGTATGAATTATAATGTTTTTGTCCAAAAAATCCTTTAAGAGTACAAATTTAGTGCAAAATTTCGATTAAGCGAAAACAATGCAAATATATTTGTCTTGCCAAGCAACAGAAAGTAAACAAATCCTCTTCCACACCTCTTGGAATCAGCTATAGATCCCAGTCCAATCTCACGTAGGTTTTCTATAATCAAACCATTCCATTTGCCATGTCACAATATCAACCTGAGCAGCAAACCTTGCGAATACTCCACAAAGCGCTACTTTTCAATGGTTTAACATAAATTACAGAGAAAAACGGGGAGAGAACTTGCTTCTATGCCACTTTTTTTTAGTATCTTTGCAGGAAATTTCGGGACAAACGGCTTTTTGGCCGTTCATATTGAAATACAAAGAATAAAAAACAACGATGAAAGCAAACAAAATCCTATTTATCACTCAAGAGATTGTTCCCTTTACGGAGAGTAGTGCAATGGCCGACAACTGCCGTTTCCTATTGCAAGCGATTCAAGAGAAAGGACACGAAATTAGAACCTTCATGCCCAAATGGGGCAATATCAACGAGCGCCGCAATCAGCTACACGAGGTAATCCGCCTCACTGGAATGAACATCATCGTTGACGACACTGACCATCCACTTATCATCAAGGTGGCATCCATACAGGCTTTGCGTACCCAAGTATTCTTTATCCTCAATGACGACTACTTCCGCAACCACCTCAACACCCGTGATGAGAATGGCAACGAATATCCTGACAATGACGAACGCACCATCTTCTTTGCACGCAGCGTTTTGGAGACCGTAAAGAAGCAGTCCTGGTATCCCGAAGTTATCCACTGCCACGGATGGATAGGAGCACTTGTGGGTCTTTACATCAAGATTCTGTACAAGGATGAACCAGCCTTCCGCAACACCAAGTTTGTATACTCACTTTACGACGATGCTTTCAATGCCACCTTCCCCGAGAACTATCTGAAGAAGGTCGTTGTACGCAATATGGAAGACATAGAGTTCGACGGCATCGCTACACCTGTCACCTATCAGGAACTTAGCAAGATTGCTATCCGCTGGGCCGACGGCGTTGTCCTAAACTGCGAAAACGTAGACCCCACCCTGCTCGAATATGCACAATCGCTCAACAAACCCATCTTGGAATACAAGACCGGAGCTGAATATGCCGATGCATGCAGTGAATTCTACAACCAACTTCACGAATAAGTGTTATAGCTATACTAATTATCAAGAATGAAGAAATCTATTGTTTACATACTGACAGCCCTCGTCTGCCTCATCGCTTGTGACGACAACACCGGGACCTTAGGCAATAGCATAACACCCGAAGCTGACTCAATAAACATCAAGACCAGCTCCTACTTTGCCGAATCACAATCGATAGCTGTAGATTCTGTCTTGGGCAAGACTGGCAAGGTATACCTCGGACGCTTCACCGATCCGCAGACCGGTTCATTGTTTGAGGCCGACTTTATCGCTCAGTTCAATTGCGTAGAGGGAGGCAGCGTGTTTCCTCCTGCCGACAGTATCAAGGGCGACAGCGCTATACGCGTTGAGCTGAGGCTTTTCTTCACCACATTCTTCGGCGATTCAACCAACACAATGACTGCCGAAGTCTATGAGCTGGAGAGAACACTCAAGGAGAACGAGAAATACTACACCAACATCGACCCCACCCAGTTCTACGACCCCAACAGCCAACCTTTGGCACACAAAGTGTACACAGCCATCGACTACACCTTGGAGGATAGTGAGCTGGAGGATGCCGACCACTATGCAAACGTAAGCATACCGCTCCCCATCGAGATAGGCAACGAGATGATTAAGCTATATCGCAGCAATCCCGAATTCTTTGCCAATGCCACCAGCTTCATCGAGAACATTTGTCCTGGATACTACGTCAAATCAACCAATGGTGACGGCACCGTACTGTACATTGATCAGGTAGCACTGAACGTCTACTTCAGCGACATGCGTACCGACTCAGTCTACGTCACCCAGTTTGTAGGCTCTGAAGAGGTATTGCAGACCAACCGTTTCAACACACAGCAAGTACAGCATCTTGTCGAGGACGATGCTTGCACCTATCTCAAGACTCCCGCAGGAATCTTTACAGAGGTAACCCTTCCTGTAGTCGACATGATGGCAGATGGCGACAGCATCAACTCTGCCAAGATTGTATTCACCCGCTACAACGACACTTACGACACTCAGTACAAGTTTGGGACTCCCAAAATCCTACTTATGGTACGCAAGAGCGAGATGAGCTCCTTCTTTGAGAAGAACCGTCTGACCGATAATGTAAGTTCGTTCTACACCACGTACAACAACACATTCAACCGCTACGAGTACAACAACATTGCCCGCCTCATCATCCACTGCTACAATGAACGTCAAGCATGGTTGGAAGCCAACCCTGGAAAGACTGAGGCCGAGTTCAGCGAAGCCCACCCCGACTGGAACAAGGTGGTTCTGATACCTGTAAGCACGGTCAGAGATTCGAACAACAATATCGTAAATTTCCGCCACGACCTCAGCCTCAACTCCACACGCCTTGTCGGTGGCAAAGATCGGATTGAGATCAAGGTTATCAGTAGCGCATTCAATCACTAAGAGCAAGAGACTTGAAAAACTTTTACAGCCATTCCAATAGGAGTGGCTGTTATTTTATACATCCCCACACAAGCAAAAAAAAGCTACCAGCTATAATAATTTATTATCCAATACCTTATTTTCTAAAATATATTTATATTTTTGCATTCTATATGTAATCATAGCACTTTAAGTCTATACTAAGAATGAAAAAGAATCTCCTGCGGTTAATGCTGCTCATCGGCATTGCAGCAACAACATCTAATGGCACAGCCCAACGTATACAGCAACCCCTGGGACGCGGTGTGGTAGTGGCAGTAAATGGCTCATCGGCTACCGTCACATGGCGACGCTTGGCTCAAGAGCCCGAGAACGCCACCTATAATATATATGTAAACGGCAACAAGATCACCTCTTCTCCCGTAGCCAACACCAACTATGCCACCAACACGACTAAGGTGCCCATAGGGAGCGAGGTAGCGGTGAGCGTGGTCGCTGACGGAAAGGAATCGGCGCTGAGCACTCCCTACAAGGTGGCGAGCCGCGACCTACGCAACATGTTCATGAGCATCCGCTTCGACGCATCGCCCCTCACAGCCTCAGGATACTCTACCGACTATGTATGGCCAGCCGACCTCGACGGCGACGGTGAGATGGACTACGTAGTGAACCGCAAGAGCCTGTCTACCGGGCTCGACAACTATATCGAAGGGTACTTGCGTACAGGCGAGCACCTGTGGACGGTGAAGCTCGGCCCCAACGAGCTCAGCTGTGCCGGACAGGACGATATGATACTGGCCTACGACATGGACTGCGACGGCAAGGCCGACGTGGTGTGCCAGACAAGCGACGGCACCCAGTTCTGGGATGCCGGGAAGAAGACCTTCGGCCTCTACGTCAACGGACTCACCACGGGCGACACCGACGGTGACGGCATCATCGATTACGAGACACAATCAACAAAGAATGCACCGCGCTACATGACCGTCGTGGATGGTATGACGGGAGCAGAGAAGTGCAGCGTGGAGCAGACCTACAACAACTCATACAACCGCACCAACCGCGCGGCACTCATGGGCGACGAGTACAACAAGCACGTAGGACACGTAGGCGTATTCTACCCCGACGGCATACACCCCGCCATGATCATGGAGTGGCACACACGCAACAGCAACGGCAGCCACAACTACCACAACAGTGCCTTTGCCTTCGATTTCAGCACTGGCAAGGCCGGTGAGTGGAAGGAGCTCTTCTGCAAGAACACCGGAGGCCCTGCCTTCCATCAGATACGTATTGCCGATGTCGACGGCGACGGCCGCGACGAGATGCAGACAGGCGGCTACACGATGGACCACGACGGCTCTACCCTCAACACCCCAGGTATTGCCCATGGCGACCGCTTCCGCACCAGCGACATCGACCCCGAGCGCCCGGGCCTCGAGACCTTTGCCATACAGCAGAATGCCGGCGACATGCTCGGCCAGATACTCTACGATGCCGCTACGGGCGAGAGCATCAAGCGATGGTATCTCTCCGCTGTGGGCGACGTGGGCCGTGGCGAATGTATGGACGTAGACCCCAACCACCTCGGCTGGGAGATGTGGAGCACCATGGGCGGCGTTTACAATGCCAAGGGCGACCTCATCCCCGAGCACACAGCCCCCTACCCCACTGAAGGCATCTGGTGGGACGGTGAGCTCGACCGCGAGATTGTGCAGTCAAGCGACAGCCATTACAACGTATATATCCAGGACTTCTACAAAGGACGCCTCATTGAGATTGCCAAGCTCAGCGGCTGGCGCTACGTCACCGTATATGCCAAGCGTGCCGCCTTCTGGGGCGACATCATCGGTGACTGGCGCGAAGAGCTGGTGCTGCTCCACAAGGAGAATGGCGTATGCGTAGGTATCGTAGGCTTCACTACCGACTACACCACCACAGTAGACAACATCTACTCCCTGCAGGAAGACCCCGCCTACCGCATGCAGTGCACCACCAAGGGATATTACCAAAGCCCCAACCCGGGCTTCTACTTAGGCTACAACATGCCACGTCCGCAGCTGCCTCCCACCATGGTCACCGACCTCGTATGGAAGGGCACCGACAGCTTCTCCAACTATGAGCGCTCCGAGGCAGCTGCCTATGCCGATAGCAAAAGCCTGATCATCGACCTCAACACCGACGCCTCAGTCAGCGTAAACGCCGCCATGCAGCCCTCCGTGCTCTATGCCATGCCCACGAAGGGACAGCGTGTCACGCTCAGCGGCACAGGCAGTCTCACCGGTGATATGGACCTATGGAAGAGCCAGCAGGGAACCCTCGTGGCCAATGTTCCGCTCGACTACACAGGCACCACCTACATCTCTGAAGGTACGCTTGAGGTCAATGGAGAGATTAAGGGAGACGTCAACCTCCGTGCCCGCGGCACCCTCAGCGGCAAGGCTATCGTCAACGCCATCAGCTTCGAGGGCGCCCTTAATTACGAGGGATGCCGCCTGATGCCTACCGAGCAGATGACCTTCAAGCAGGGTCTCAAGCTCGACCGCAAGGTATATATGGAGATGGACATCACCACTGCCGAGGGCAGTCAGCGTGCCGACCTCATCAAAGTAGAGGGCGACCTCGGCTTGTCAGCCCCAGCTATATTTACCATCGTACCTGCCGAGAATGACGTGCAGCCCGGCAAGTTCAAGCTCATCGAGTATACAGGCCAACTCACGGGCAAGGCTAACTTCTCCGTACGCGGCCTCACAGGACTCTCCTACGAGATTGTCCACGAAGACAAGGCCATCTACCTCGTCATCAATGCCCAGCGCAGTGCCGCACAAGGCGTGATATGGAGTGGCCACACCAGCAGCACTTGGGACTATCAGACTCCCAACTTCCTCCTTGGCACCGACACCACCGAGTTTGTGGCAGGCGACGAGGTAGAGTTCAACGACGAGGCACAATCCGTACTCATCACCCTCACCGACCTCATGCCCATCGGCAAGGTCACTGTCAACAACAACGAGAAGAACATCTCCTTCACCGGCGACGGCGGCCTCAGCGGCAGCGGCTCGCTCATCAAGGAGGGAAGTGGCCGGCTCAGCCTCGTCACCACCAAGAGCGACTACACAGGTCCTACCATCATTAACGGTGGCACCATACTCGTCAAGGAGCTTGCCGATGGCGGACTGCCCAGCTCCATCGGTGCAGCCAGCTCATCGCCCGAGAACCTACAGATAGGCAAGGCCACCCTCAACATCGACAATGCCAATACGGCTACCGACCGTGGTATCACCCTCACCGACACCGCCTCTATACAAATAAACAGTGGCACCACCTCACTCAAAGGCCAAATCAAGGGCGATGGTATGCTCGTGAAGAAGGGAGCAGGCCAGCTCAACATCACCTACGGGGGAGCCAACACCTGGAGCGGAGGCACGCGCCTCGTAGCCGGCACCCTGGCCATGGGCACCTGGAACACCACGTTCGGCACCTCCACGTCCAAGATTGAGGTCACGGGCAACAGCACCATCCGCATCTTCGACCAGAACTCCACCTCCACCGTGCCCAATCTCAACAACACCATCGACATCCTCAAGGGCAAGACTCTCACCATCGTAGGCGGCAAGCGCTGTGCCATCCGTGGCAAGCTCACGGGCGAGGGCACCCTGCGCATCTCGTTCCCATACGTCCGTGGCGATGTATATACCAATATGTCCGCTTTCCAAGGCACCTACGAGGCCACCTCCGGTCAGCTTCGTCTGGCCAGCGCCATCGACCTCTCGCAGGGCACGCTCAAGCTCGGCGCCGATGTCTACGCAGCGCATGTCGAGGGCGGCGGCAAGAACGAGAAGATACTCACCAGCAAGATTGGTGCCCTCACCAGCAGTGTCAACACCTGTACACTTGCCTCGGGCATCTGGAACGTAGGCTATCTCGGCACCGACGACACCTATGCCGGCATCTTCAACTCATCGGCCACCATCAACAAGTATGGTGAAGGCACGCTCACCCTCACAGGAGCCAGCCAAGGCAAGCTCAACATCTACGAAGGCTGCGTACTGGCAGGCAACACCTCCACGGCTACGACGAGTGGCGCCACCACTGTCTACGAAGGCGGCAAGCTTGCCGGTGGTGGAAAGATTGCTGCCGTGACCATCAAGAAGGGCGGCATCCTTGCAGCCGGAAAGAACAGCCTGCTCACCGGCACACTCACACTTACCGGCAACCTCAACGTCAACTCCGGCGGCATCCTCTACATACGTGCCCGCAACAACGGACGTACCGACACCTTCAAGGCCGACGGCAAGGTAACCCTCATGTCGCCCCTCTTCCAAATAGAGCACATCGGTGACGGCTTCATAGAGGGCGACGAGCTCCCCATCTTCACAGGCACAGGCACCATCAGCCTCTCGGGCACGCCCACCTTCGAGCCAGCCACACCTTGCGACGGCTGCGTATGGGACTACTCCACCTTGGAGACCGACGGCACCCTCCGCGTCATTGCTGACCCCACTGGCATTGACAATACAGAATTGACAATTGACAAATCACAATTGACAATTTACGACCTCACCGGCCGCAAGGTTGAGACTATTACGGAAAAAGGCATCTATATTATAAATGGTAAAAAAGCAATCCGATGAAACGACTACTGACAGCTGTTGCACTCCTGTGCAGCCTCACCCTCCATGCCCAGCGCGGCGAGTACAACTTCGACTCCGACTGGCACTACACCTATGAAGGCACCTCCCACGTGGCCACCTTGCCCCGTGCGTTCAACGAAGACTATGCCTACCGCGTAGCCATCGACAACCTCCCCGACGACACGGTGCGCTACACCAAGACCTTCCGCCTGCCCCGCAAGGCCAAGGGCAAGAAGGTGTTCATCGAGTTTGAGGGAGCCCGCCAGTCGGCCACCGTATGGCTCAACGGCCACCGCGTAGGCATGAGCGAGAACGGCGTCATGGCCTTCGGCTTCGACCTCACCCCCTACATCAACTACCGTGGCGACAACCGCCTCGAGGTGCTCACCGACAACGACTGGAACTACCACGAGCAGCAGCACCCCGACCACAGTCCCTACCAGTGGAACAACAAGAACTTCAACGCCAACTACGGCGGCCTGCCCAAGCATGTGCGCCTGCACATCACCGACCGCCTCTATCAGACACTGCCCCTCTACTCCAACCTCGGCACCACCGGCGTGTACATCTATGCCAAGGACATCGACGTGCCCTCACGCAGTGCCGAGATCGTGGCCAGCTCCGAGGTGAAGAACGAGAGCAGCAAGCCCCGTGAGGTAGTCTATGAGGTCGAGGTCATCGACAACGATGGCCACAGCCTCGGCACCTTCCGCAGCGCCGCCCAGCACATCGCTCCCGGCGCCACCGCCACGCTCAGCGCCTCCAGGCAGTTCAGCGGCCTCCACTTCTGGAGCTGGGGCTACGGCTACCTCTACACCGTGAAGACCCGTCTGCTCGTAGGTGGTAAGTGCACCGATGAGGTAGTCACCCGCACCGGCTTCCGCAAGACCGAGTTTGGCAACGGCCTCTTCCGCCTCAACGACCGCGTGCTCATGGTCCACGGCTATGCCCAGCGCACCAGCAACGAGTGGCCCGGCGTAGGCATGAGCGTACCCGCCTGGCTCAGCGACTACAGCAACCTCGAGATGGTGAAGAGTGGCGGCAACCTCGTGCGCTGGATGCATGTCACCCCCTGGAAGCAGGACATCGAGTCGTGCGACCGCGTAGGCCTCATTCAGGCCATGCCCGCCGGCGATGCCGAGAAAGATGTCGAGGGACGCCGCTGGGAGCACCGCGTGGAGCTCATGCGCGACGCCATCATCTACAACCGCAACAACCCCTCCATCATCTTCTACGAGTGTGGCAATGAGAACATCTCCGACGTCCACATGGCCGAGATAAAGGCCATCCGCGACCTCTACGACCCCCATGGAGGCCGTGCCATCGGCAGCCGCGAGATGCTCGGCAGCAAGGTCTCAGAGTATGGTGGCGAGATGCTCTACATCAACAAGAGCGGTGGCCAGCCCCTCTGGGCCATGGAGTACTGCCGCGACGAGGGCCTGCGCCGCTACTGGGACAACTGGAGCTACCCCTACCACCGCAGTGGCGACGGACCGCTCTACCGGGGTGCCGACGCCTCGGCCTACAACCACAACCAAGACCAGCTCGCCGTAGAGCATATACGCCGTTGGTTCGACTACTGGGAGGTGCGCCCCGGCATGGGCAAGCGCGTCAGCTCGGGCGGTGTCAAGATTATCTTCTCCGACACCAACACCCACTTCCGTGGCGAGTCGAACTACCGCACCAGCGGTGTGTCCGATGCCATGCGTCTGCCCAAGGACTCCTACTACGCCCATCAGGTGATGTGGAACGGATGGGTCGACCCCGAGACACCGCAAACCTACATCATGGGCCACTGGAACTACCCCGAGGGCACCGTCAAGCCCATCTATGTAGTCTCCAACGC
Source organism: Bacteroidaceae bacterium (assembly GCA_017465905.1). Classification (GTDB taxonomy): domain Bacteria; phylum Bacteroidota; class Bacteroidia; order Bacteroidales; family Bacteroidaceae; genus UBA1189. Next base: position 26,900 of record JAFTVE010000005.1, read on the forward strand.
TCCCCGCGTAGAGCTGCTCCTCAATGGCCAGTCAGTAGGCACCGCCCGCCGCGAGTATGAATTCCTCTACACCTTCGACTCCGTAGCCTACCGCCCCGGCACCCTGCAGGCCATCTCCTACGACGAGCAGGGCCAGCAGGTATCTGAGTACACCCTCACCACCGTGGGCGAAGCAGCCACACTGAACCTCTCGCTCATGACAGCCCCCGACGGCATGCGTGCCGACGGTGCCGACCTCGCCCTCATCACCTTCGAGGTGCTCGACAGCAAAGGCCGTCGCTGCCCGCTCGACAACCGCAACGTCACCTTCACCCTCGAGGGACCTGCCCAATGGCGTGGAGGCCTTGCCAAGGGCGACGGCAACTGCGTGCTCTCCACCACCCTGCCCGTAGAGTGTGGCGTCAACCGAGCCCTCGTGCGCAGCCTCACCGAGGCAGGCACCATCCGCCTCACCGCCCAAGCCGAAGGGCTGGCACCGCAGACCATCGAGTGGACGAGCCGCCCCGTGGCCGTATCCCATGGCCTCAGTGCCGAGCACCAGCGCGACATCCTCCCCTCCTACCTCGGCCGTGGCGAGACACCCGCCACCCCATCCTACACCGACCATAAGGAGACCCTCACCATAGCCCGCGTCATCGACAGCCAGGGCACCACACCCCGCGACAGCCACCCCAGCACCGACGACAATGAGGAGACCGAGTGGCGCAACGATGGCACCAAGCGCACCTCATGGATCACCTACGAACTGGACGCTCCCGCACGCCTCGACGAGGTATCGCTCAAGCTCACCGGCTGGCGCCGCCGCAGCTATCCGCTCGAGATCTTTGCCGACACCACCCTCGTGTGGGCAGGCAACACCCCCATGACCCTCGGCTACGTACACCTGCCCGTCAAGTCCACCCTATGCTCGCGCGTCACCATCCGCCTCAAGGGCACAGCCACCGAGAGCGATGCCTTCGGACAGATTACCGAGCTGGCCGCCCCCGTAGCCAATGAGCTCGACCTCTACAAAGCCAAGGATGGCGACAAGGTACGCAGCGAACTGCGCATCGTGGAGATCGACCTGCTGAAGTGGAAGAGTCGCGATGCACAGGACTTCGTCAAGGGAGCCGACGTAGGCTTCCTCACCGGTCAGGAGAAGCGCGGCGTAGTGTTCCACGACCGCAACGGCAAGGAGCGCGAATGCCTCGAACTGCTCAAGAACGACTATCAGATGGGCGCCATCCGCATGCGTGTGTGGGTCGACCCCCGTGGCGGCACCAACGACAAGCACGAGCTCCTCGCCATGGCCAAGCGCGTCAAGGCCCTGGGCATGGACCTCATGGTCGACTTCCACTACAGCGACTCCTGGGCCGACCCCGCCAAGCAACCCATCCCCAAGGCATGGCTCGGCCACTCCTACGAAGAGATGAAGCACGACCTCCGTGCCCACACCATCGACGTGCTCACCCTCCTCAAGGACAACGGCATCACCCCCCGCTGGGTGCAGGTAGGCAACGAAACCACCAACGGCATGCTCTGGAGCGTCAAGACCAATGAGCGCGGCTGGGAGGTGAAAGACTCGCTCGGCCACACCATCATCACCCACTCCATGGGCCACATCAAGACCCAGCCCGAGCAGTATGCCGGCTTCATCCGCACCGGCTACGACGCCGTCAAGGAGGTCTTCCCCGAAGCCATCGTCATCGTACACCTCGACCGTGGCCACCGCCAAAGCCTCTACGACTGGCACCTCGACACACTGCTCAAGCATGGAGGCAAGTTCGACATGATAGGCATGTCGCTCTACCCCTACTGGGCCATGCAGGGCAAGCCCGACGTCAAGGCCGACGACATCATCACCGACTGCATCGCCAACATCCGCCACGTCAGCGAGAAGTACGGCTGCGACGTCATGATTGTAGAGACCGGCTACGAGGTCGACGAGCGCCACCCCGAAGTGATGGAAGAGGGTCGCCGCCAGTTCACCCGCGCCATCCACGAGGCACGCACCCAGACCAACGGTCGCTGCCGCGGCATCTTCTACTGGGAACCCCAGTGCCTCCCCGGAGGCTACAAGCTGGGTGCCTTCAACAGCAATGCCGCCCCCACAGCCATCATGGAAGCCTTCGTGGAGTGAGGCTTCGCAATCCGATAATTATTATTCACAGGCCTGCTCACATCAACTACATGTTTAGGTTTGTCTTGTCCTAGAAAAAATCTCTTTGTCTGATTTCGTACACATCACTTAACAGAGCTTTAAAGTACTTTATCCCAATAGGTTGTCCGGCTGTCCTTGCATACTGCAATCAGCTGTGCCTCATCTCTTTAACGGGGACAACCCTGGTTGTCCCCGAGTTGTCCTCCCTGAACAGCGCTTTTTCTGATTGCGAAGCACACTGAGCACGCCGAAATATCACGGATATTTTTATGACCACAGGTTTTCTGCTTAAGTCTGCGGCGTGAGTATTGAATCCTCTTGGAGAAATCTATAGCACTTTCTGATGGAACTACAATGCGTTTTCCCTGTTTGTGCACTGACGACTTATTTACCGTTCGCGAACGACCGCGCTGCTCTTCGCGAACGACCGCGCTGCCCTTCGCGAACGGCAACGTTGCCTTTCGCGAACAGCAAATGAATTCATCAAACGAAACAGAGAAAACGCATAATAGGTAGCGGGGAAAGGTTAGTGACTTAGGACATATCTTCGTGTAATATTGTACAAACTGATATGGATTATTATCCATTACGTGTATTCTTATTCTGTTTTCAAGGACAACCCAAGGACACCCAGGTTGTCCTTGTTTGGCGATTGGTATACAACGTGTTATGTCGTGCAAGGACAGCCGGACAACCTATTCCGCAACACTTGTTTTATATACTATCTATAGCCTGCAGCTCCGCTGCTTAGTCTCGTTATCGTTAACGTTCTCGTACAGCCATAAGCTGTTTCATCGTTATCGTACAGCCAAAGGCTGTCCTTATCGTTGTAATCTCCGATTGCTTTAGACAAATTATCTGCAGTATGACACGTCTCGATAATTTGTTTGAATAAAAACGGGGAGTCGATAGGCATTTTCGGGGATAATCATTATATTTGCGAATTAATACCATAGAATAGCGGTCAAAAGGTTCCAAGAACTATTGCAAGCATAGAAATGTCGATATGGAGTAGACTATTAGGAATTAAGGATGCTGCAGACCTGAATAGATTTATAGGCCGAGAACAAGCATCCACCATGTATGATGCATCGCATTATGCAATAGTGGATGTGGAGATAAGTTTGAGGGATAATAAAATCCATGACATTGGTTCTATTCGCTATGATAGATCTACATTCCACAGTGGTTCTAAAGAGCAACTTCTCAAATTTCTGGGCAGCTTAGATTTTATATGTGGTCACAATATAATCCATCATGATGCAAAATATCTTTTTGGAGATAAAAAGATACGTTGGATTCTCGTCGACACGCTATATATGTCGCCTTTATTGTTCCCCGAACGTCCATACCACAAACTTGTAAAGGACGACAAGCTGATGAGCGAACAGATGAATAATCCTGTGAATGACTGTAGCAAAACACAAGATTTATTGTTCGATGAAATAACACGTTGGAAGTCTCTGTCGGAGGACAAACGCAAATTGTTTGCCTCACTATTGATAGGTAAGGAGGAATTTAGAGGGTTTCTACTTATGGTAGGGGCTGAGAGCATACCAGCCAGTGAGTTACCAGAACTAATTAGGAGCGTTTACGGAGGTAGAATATGTCATCATGCAGACATTGATTCATTGGTCAAGCAATATCCTTGCGAGTTGGCTTACGCTTTAGCATTAATTGACACTACGGACTATCGTTCCATCACGCCCAGTTGGGTATTGCGCAATTATCCTCAGGTGGAGTATGTGGTAAAACTATTACGCGAAACTCATTGTAGTATCGGGTGTGACTATTGTAATTCTCAGTTAGATGTACACCAGAGTTTGAAAACTTTCTTTGGTTATGACCAATTCCGTACATATGAGAATGAACCTCTTCAAGAGAAGGCTGCCAAAGCTGCTGTTGATGGCAAATCACTCTTGGCTATATTCCCGACTGGTGGAGGTAAGTCGCTGACATTCCAACTTCCTGCACTGATGGCTGGTCGCTCTGTTCATGGACTCACTGTCGTGATATCTCCTTTACAATCCTTAATGAAAGACCAAGTTGATAACTTGGCGGAAAGAGGAATCACAGATGCGGTCACAATCAACGGTTTGCTGGATCCTATCACTAGAGCTCTGTCTATCCAGAGAGTACAGGATGGTGAAGCTTCATTATTGTATATAGCACCCGAGATGCTTCGTTCCAAAACGATTGAGAAGGTGCTAATGTCGCGTCATGTAGTAAGATTTGTGATAGATGAAGCGCATTGTTTTTCTTCTTGGGGTCAGGATTTCAGAGTCGACTACCTCTATATAGGGAAGTTTATCCGTGAATATCAGCGAAAGAAAGGATGCAAGAGTCCTATTCCTGTATCTTGTTTCACGGCTACGGCAAAGCAGAAAGTTGTGCAAGACATCTGCGACTATTTCAAACATGAACTGGATTTAGATTTACAATTGTTTGCATCGAAAGCTGCACGTACCAATCTCCGCTACTCTGTCATACATACAGATACGGATGAGGATAAATATATAAAGTTAAGACAACTTGTAGCAGAATTTGATTGTCCGACAATTATATATGTGTCACGAACCAAGCGAACTAAAGAGTTGTCGGCCAAACTGACCCGCGATGGCTTCAAGGCATTGCCCTTCAATGGTAAGATGGAAGCCGAAGAGAAGATTGCCAATCAAGACGACTTCATGAACGACAAGGTTCGTATCATTGTTGCCACATCGGCCTTCGGAATGGGTGTTGACAAAAAGGATGTTGGGTTGGTCATACATTATGACATATCCGACTCTTTGGAGAATTATGTGCAAGAAGCGGGAAGGGCTGGTCGTGACCCACATCTCAATGCGCGTTGCTATGTACTTTATAAAGACACAGACCTTGACAAGCATTTCATATTATTGAATCAGACCAAACTGAGCATAAGTGAAATTCAGCAGATTTGGAAAGCGATTAAGAGTCTTACTAAACAGCGCCCAAGGATTTGTTGTTCGGCACTCGAAATAGCAAGACATGCAGGATGGGACGATTCGGTCTCTGACATAGAAACTCGTGTCCGTACAGCCTTGTCGGCTTTAGAGCAAGGTGGTTATCTTGAGCGAGGGAACAATGTTCCTCATGTATATGCTACCGGCATTACGGTCAAGAATATGGACGAGGCAAGAAAACGCATCACTGAGTCCGTTTTGTTTGAGAGCGATGAAATTGAAAAGGCTGTAAGAATTATCAAATCGTTGATTTCTCAGAAACAAATCAGTAAAGCACAAGATGCTGATGCCGAATCCCGTGTAGACTATTTGGCCGACATATTGGGCCTGACCAAAGGTGAGGTTATATCCGCTGTTGAGAGAATGCGGCAAGAAGGAATTTTGGCCGATAGTAAAGATATTTCAGCATACCTTCAAGATGCAGGAGACTCGGAACGAAAGTCTTTAATGCTTCTTGAGCGTTTCGCAAAGCTGGAACAATATATCTTAAGCCATATCCCAGATGGTGCATTAAAAATATCCAGCAAACAATTGAATGACAATGCCGTAAATGACGGAATAACGATGTCCAAGGAAAAAGACATTCGGACATTGCTTTACTTCCTCACCGTGAAGGGCTATACACGGAAGAAAGAGGACGGCAATCACAACATGGAGATTATTCGTCAGGCCGATATGGAATCTACCATCAGCCGCTTCGAAAGGCGATTGGAGATATGTCGTTTTGCCGTAGATTGGTTATATAAATTGGTAGCAGAAAAGTCTTTTGAGTCTAAACCGAACAATGCTGTTCAGTTTTCTGTCGTAGAACTACTGAATCAAATAAAATCCAGCCATAATTCTCTCTTTAGCAGTTTTGACACGCTACAATTGGAGGACGTAGAGGAAGCGCTACTTTATTTGTCCAAAATCGGAGCGCTAAAACTTGAAGGAGGCTTTCTTGTCCTTTACAACGCAATGGATATCCGAAGATTGAAGGACAACAAGTCGAGATACAAGGTAGATGACTACCGTATGCTCAATGAATTCTATAAACAAAAGATTCAGCAAGTGCATATTGTTGGCGAATATGCCAATCTGATGGTAAAGGATTATAACTCGGCGCTCCAATATGTACAGGACTACTTCCAAATGGATTATAAAAGATTCATTTCTAAATACTTTAAGGGGGACAGAATTAATGAGATCCAACGTAATGTTACTCCCGGTAAATATGAACAACTATTCGGACAACTCTCAAAACGCCAAATGGAGATTGTCTCAGACAAGGAGTCGCGTTGCATTGTTGTAGCTGCAGGGCCGGGTAGCGGGAAGACACGCGTACTTGTACATAAGTTAGCTTCATTGCTACTGCTCGAAGATGTCAAGCACGAACAACTCTTGATGTTGACTTTTTCAAGAGCAGCGGCTACGGAGTTTAAGCAACGTCTGATGGAACTGATTGGTAATGCTGCACATTTTGTTGAAATCAAGACATTCCATTCTTATTGTTTCGACCTATTGGGACGTATCGGGAATCTTGAAGATTCAAAGAATGTAGTTGCAGAAGCAGCAGAGATGATTAGCCAAGGCGAGGTGGAACCGAATAGGATAGGGAAGACTGTGTTGGTTATTGATGAGGCTCAAGATATGAGTGCAGATGAGCATGCACTTGTAAGAGCCCTGATGAATAACAATGAAGAGATGCGCGTGATAGCAGTAGGAGATGATGACCAGAATATCTATGAGTTCCGTGGTTCCAATTCATGGTACATGCTTCAATTAGCACAAGAACCGGGAGGGCGTTTTATCGAGATGACAGAAAACTACCGTAGTTCACGGCACGTAGTAGATTTTGCCAATAAGTTTGCCAAAAACATAGACCGAAGGATAAAAAGTACGCCAATCATATCTATGAGGGACAATGAAGGTTGGGTGGAAATCACTCACCATACATCAAAGGAAATGTATTGTCCCATTGTTAATAACTATCTTAAAAATAGTCGTAGCGGTAGAGCTTGTGTATTGACTCAAACAAACGAGGAAGCAGTAATCTTAGTAGCTTTAATGCGCAAGCAGGGAATAAACTCCAAACTGATACAATCTATGGAAGGTTTCCGTCTGTACAATTTGGCAGAAATGAAATATTTCCTCAAACAAATCGAAAAGAAAATTGCTACACCTCTCATTACTGACGAATTGTGGGAGGAGGCAAAGCAAGTGACCTATTCCAGCTATGCGACAAGTCAAAGTATACCTTATATAAAGCGTTGCGTTGAACTTTTTGAGCAAACAAATAAAACGAAGTATTATAGTGATTTCAAGGAATTCGTTTTTGAATCATCCATTGAAGACTTCTGTGACACATCAGATGCCGATGTAGTTGTGTCTACCATACACAAAGCCAAAGGTCGGGAGTTCGATGATGTATATATGCTGTTATCAGACAATTATTCTAAAGATGACAATTTGATGCGGAGATACTATGTTGGAATGACACGTGCAAAGAACCGTTTGTTCATACATACAGACTCCCATCTTTTCGATAGAATGAAAGTTGACCAGCACATTGTTGATACTAAGGAATACGCCATGCCTGAGGAGATAGTATTGCAACTATCACATAAGGATGTGAACTTGGGATTCTTCAAGAACTTAAAACGAGAAATACTTTCACTCAGAGCTGGCGACTCTTTGAGTTATGACAATTTCATTTTGTCCAATAACTGTGCTAAACCTGTAGCCAAACTATCTCAGAATATGCAACAGAAGATGATGGAGTGGCAAGAAAGAGGGTATATGGTTAAATCTGCATCTGTAAGGTTTATTGTTGCCTGGAAACCTAAAGATGCTCCCAAAGATGAACCAGAACATGCAGTATTGTTGGCTGATATGGTGCTATTCAAGGATTTTACTCAGAAAAATATAACGCAAACGTAATAAAGTGAAAATTGTGTAAAAGCACTTATTTCTAGAAGCTGTTGCTGCTAATTTTGCAACATCTGCTACGGATGTAACAGCGTATCAGGTAGATTACTATAACCTTGGCGTGATTATCTCTGTTGGTTACAAAGTAAAATCAGTGCGAGGTATGCAATTCTGTCACGGCGGAATCCGCCGTCCCTGAGTATCAAGGCTGTGACCCTGAAATAATATAGAGGATAGAACCCCCTACCTCAACACCCTCGGGTTACAAACCCGAGGAGAAGGGAAGAACATTATTCATGGAAAATTCATGGTCAATTTACGGCAATTCATGTTCACAAAAGAGAAAGAATAGGGGAATCCTTGCAATCTTCTCGCGCAATCCCCAAGACGAGCAAAAAGAACGCAGCCACGGACGATTAGGAAAAAGCAAGAAGTAAGCGAAACGTGAGTTTTTGAGTTTAAAGATGGCACCCAGTTGATATAAGGGTGTACAAGTTTGTGTATAAGTTATGTACAAGCTAATGATACTGTTTATAGTAGGTTAAACTATCAAGAATTTCTTTACAGTTCAATTGCGGATATATTTGATTCCTCAAAAATGTAGGACATGTCTCACTTTTTTAAACAAGAGCTACGACAAAAAAATAATCAGACGCGCAAATTCACACCCAACCTATCATAAAATAAAGAAAAAGTATTATATTTGCATATTATATGATGTGTTACGGTTATGGCAAAGAGTACAATGGGGACTAAATTGCCCCGAAAGTTGGAGCAGAAGATGCAGGTTGTTGGTGAGCAGATAAGGCTTGCCCGATTGCGTCGTAATTTGAGTGTTGCACAGGTTGCGGAGCGTGCCACTTGTTCGCCACTTACGGTTTCGCGCATCGAGAAGGGTGTGCCGACGGTTGCGATTGGCATCTATCTGCGTGTGTTATATGCCCTGCAACTTGATGATGATATTCTCTCATTAGCAAAAGATGACGAACTTGGTAGGGCGTTGCAAGATATGAATTTGCCACAGCGTGAAAGGGCATCTAAAAAACTCTAAGTCTATATATAATATGGAACTCTCATTACGCAAAACTAAAAAACAGAATTTAAATTTTGTCATATCTTCCTACCCTTCAGAATTGGGAGAAGATGTAAATATTGCTTATAACTTTATTAAAGAGATGTTTTTTAGAGTATGTAAGCAGTCTTTGTTATTTAGCAGTAGCAAATATGATATTATCGAATACCCTTTTTTGTTTAGAGAGCGTCAGTTAGACTCTGTTGTATTACCTGTTATATCATCTCTATGCAATGGGTTGGTAATAGCTGAATATCCTATCGTTAGAGATAGCTGCATAAAAGGTTTTGAAAAAGATAATTCAAAAGGACGAATTGACTATTGGTGCGTATACAAGGACTATAGTTTGATTATTGAAATGAAACATAGTTATGACGCATTAAGAACGGACAAAACCAATGATGAAAGGCTTATTAAAAGATGGGAAACGATGACTATAGGTCAACTTCAAGATGTCCGAAAAAATGTGAAATACTTTAGTGAAAATACAAAAGGGGTAATAAGAATAGGCCTTAATTTTATAACTCCATATTCTAGCCGTGATAACGATATGAATGATGTTACCTTTTTTGAGAGTAATCAAAAAGACATCTTAAAAAGGTTAGCAAGAGATGTTAGCCGTCATAAGCCCAAAACTACGACCCCAAATTTCTTGGCAAGTTGGGTTTTGCCAGATGAAAAAAAATACTTTGAAGTCTCTTATAAAGGCACCTATCCAGGCTTATTACTGCTGGGAAAGATTTATTCTCCCATTGCACACGAAGGATGTGTAAAAGTTAATGATTAGCTATGAAAAAGTTGTATGTATATGCCGATTTTGATTGGCTCAAGGAAACTGAGTTGGTGGGAGAACTTGGCTACGAATCACTTCGTGGCTCGGATAGTTATAGTTTTAAGTTTGCAGATAGTTGGATAAAGAAATACAATGCCATTACCCTTAGCGAAGACCTTAACAACTATCCTGGAATACAATACACTCAGCCGAATAAAGATATTTTTGGTTGCTTTGCCGATGCTCTTCCCGACAGATGGGGACGCACTCTTCTCCTCCGTCGTGAACAAATTTTGGCACAAGAGGATAACAGACCTATACGCCGTCTATCATCGTTTGACTTTTTGACGGGTATTGATGACTTTTCCCGTATGGGAGGATTCCGATTCAAAGAAACACTTGATGGCGAGTTCATAAACGCGGACAACTCATTGCGTATTCCTCCATTGACCGACTTGCGCGAACTCATTGCAGCAAGCAAAGAGATTGAAAAAAGCGAGGATGCTAATACCCTCCCCGAGAAACGATGGATTGCTCAACTTGTGCTACCGGGCTCTTCGCTCGGCGGTGCTCGCCCCAAAGCAAATGTTGTAGATACGGACCGCAGGATTTATGTCGCAAAGTTCCCATCATTGAAGGATGATTATGATGCAGGACTATGGGAACATTTCTGCCATATATTAGCCAAAAATGCGGGCATAAACGCAGCCGAAACAAAAGTACTTGAAATAAATGACAAGCATCATACGCTCCTTTCTCGTCGTTTTGATAGAACGGATGATGGCAAGAGAATACATTTTGCATCGGCAATGACCTTGCTTGGTTTGAACGACGGCGACAACGCTACAACAGGACACGGATATATTGACATTGTTGATTTTATCATTAGCGGTTGTACCGATGTTGATGTGAACTTGCGAGAACTATTCCGCCGAGTTGCATTCAATATCTGCGTAGGCAACAGCGATGATCATTTCCGTAACCACGGTTTTCTGCTCACTGCAAAAGGCTGGACACTATCGCCTGCATACGATATGAACCCAACGCTGAATGACCATCAAAGTTTGCTCATTAACAGCAAGACCAACGAATCTGATTTGTCGATTTTGCTCAACTCGTGTGAGGAGTATATGCTCACACCAGAGGTTGCAAAGAGTATCATCTATGAGGTTGCAACTGCTGTCAAGGATTGGCGAGTGTTGGCAAACAGATTAGGCATCGCTAAGCGAGAAATGAGTTTGTTCGAAGATGTATTTGACAGAGAGATTTAAGAATTAGAGGAAATGTGATAATTATATATTTATTTTGACATTAAATAATTTGAAACAATAACAGATAAAAAATAACAAAAATGTGAAATAATAATATGAAAGAACTTATTTTAGAATTATCAAACTATTTAGAGTCTGGATATGCAGTAATTACGATTGTTGCATCAATTGCCATTTTTATATATCAGAGCATTAAATTAAAAAATGAACGATTTAAACAATACGCAATAGACTTATACAAAGAAAATAACACTACGGCACAAATCACGTCTGCCATATTATTAAGAACATACCTAAAGCCGATATTTCATATATTTAAGAACCCATATGAAAAAGATACTATTAATTTAATAGTTGCTATTTTAAGACATATACCAAATGGGCCATTACAAAAGACATTGGCAGATAGCATTTCATATGTAAGGAAGGCTGATGGACAAGATTTTCAATATATAAACCTTAGTTCGGCATCTATAAAGCCTAAATATAGAATAGACTTTGAGATATATAATAATACAAATTATTTGAATAAGCGTATTTCTATGCGTTGTGCTGACTTTTATTGTTCAGATATTACATCAAGCGGAGTGTACCATATAAATGCAGAAAAATCAGTATTCTATAATTGTCTATTATGTAAAAGTTCATTTTATAACTGTATTTTGGAAGGTGCTGATTTTAGAAATGCGGATATACACAATTTGAAATTTGTTGATTGTATTTTGACTGATGCAAAATTCGATGGAGCTATTGGATTAGATTCTGCAATGGTCGTTAGTACGGCTACGAATGAAAAATATGCATTAATAAATTATCTCAATGAAGATGGTTTATTTGATAACTATTGTAAAGCCATTCGCTATCAGTGCAATGACACTCCAAAAAAAATTTTTGTAAGCAGACTTGGAGAAATGAATACCAAGCAAAAGCTATATTTTAATTATATACTTGACTATCTTGAACAAAAGTATAATTACAAGTATGAGCAAATTCAGCCTCAAGAGTATCGTGAGTCTGAACAGATTTCAATGATAAAAAATAGAATGGCACAGTGTTCTGGTATAATAGTTTTTGCATTTTCTCAAATACATATTGACAGTGGAGAAATTGTAAACAAGACTCAGCAAATATGCAATGAAGAGTATTCATCTCCATGGTTGCACATTGAAACGGCGATGGCAAAGGCATTATATGATTTCCCTGTGATGATTATAACCGAAGAGAATATATCATGTAACGGAATTTTTGATAATAAGATTATAAGCAATGACAACTTAATGTTTAAAATAAACTATAGAGGGGTGCTTTCAGATAAGGACGAGAGTATAATTTCACATTGGAATAGAGCTGTAGAACAGCATAAAACAAATGCTTAGAATACACTCTTTGTCACTAACTATTATAATACAAATTATTTCACTACATTGGCTTCGCCGAAGATCGGCGGCGCCTCGGTATAAAAAATAAACTCATTTATTTTGTTCTTCTCTCGGCTTGCACTACCTTTGCATCAAAGTAGGGACTCGACTCTGCGAGACACTGCAAAATGGTGCAGAAATCAGGTGGAGCAATAGCGGGAGATTACGTTTGTTGCGATTCTTTAATGCGAAGATATAGAGCCATTTAGAAATGGAACTCGTTTTCTGGTGGCACTACTCCGAAAGAGAAGCTGTTATCTGAAAAGATAGCAGCTTTTTTCGTGTTTTCAGGTTGGTCGTATTTTGAGAGCATACAGTGAAGGCTGTTTTAAGTTTACGGATAACGATACTGTTTCAAAAAGTGTGTCTCTATTAAGTTGTAAAAAAGGACCGGCCAAGTTTGGCCAGTCCTGACAAGTTTGCAATTTTGGGTGTCCAAATCTAAAATTACAACTTATGTCACTTACAAAGGAACAAATTGCTGGGTAAAATTATGGACGATGTCAATCTTTATTTAACCACATTGCTAAGAATCCCTTCAGAGGCTGTAGGACCGCTACATTCAGGTCTCAATAGCATTCTTTATTGCTTCAAACATCCTATTGGAACAATATAAATACCATCTTCAGGGCGGCGATAGGCATGTTCGCCTGTTGCCGTTAATATCATCTTGAAAGCAGGTGCTTTCATACGTGCGGTATCAATTTGGTTGGCAGGACCTAAACCTAATGCTGTTCTGCTGTCGCAATGGATAGACCATCAAAATAGCGCGTAGTTTTTTCTTGTTTTCGGTAATTTGGCATCATATTTTTCGGTAATTTGGCATTATTCTCTTCGGTAAAATAGATCCAATCTGCAATATATTTCCTTTATAATCCATTGGCGGAAGCCAACGTGTTGTTCGTGAAAGAAAAAGAATAGGGGAATCCTTGCAATCTTCCCGTCCAATCCCCAAGCCAAACGAAAAGAACGCAGCCATGAGGCATTAGGAAAAAGCAAGAAGTCAGCGAAACGAGAGTTTTTAAGTTAATAAGTTATAAATGCTTACATTTATGACTCCTTGCTTGCTCGGCAATGATTAAGCGAGCTTATCATTGCTCTCGCTACGCTACGGAGTTGTCGAGTTGGGCAAGTCTATACTTCCGATTTCAACACCCCGTAAGCAAACCGCAGGGTTTTCCTATCAATATGCTACGAATTTTTTGTACAGGATTTCCGAGCGTTTCGTTCAAGACTTAGCACCATAACACATCAGGGCATCTCCATACCCACAAAATCCCTAGAAGGTTTTCGAAGAATAGGCGATAATTAAGCGATAATACAGAGATTTTTCGCTACGCTCAAAATGACATAATGGAAAATTGTAAATGGTAAATCGTTGAATTGTAAATTCGCCCTACTTTGAAGGCCTTCTGGGAATTTATGGCCTTATCAGCCCTTATTCATTTCTTTGGTTAATCAAGTTCACCACCACCTTCACCATCACATCTTTCTCCTCAGTCTTACTCTCAGCAATCATGAGAGTGAGAGCCACGAGGGTATTATCGGCAAGGCGCTTGGTGCCGTCAGGGCGATAGAGGATGCGGTTGCCATTGAGGAACCAGAGAAAAAGAGTTGCAGCGATGCGTTTGTTGCCATCACTAAACGAGTGGTTTTTGGTAACGAGATAGAGCAACATAGCTGCTTTTTCCTCTACCGAGGGGTATAGCTCCTCTCCACCGAAAGTTTGGTATATCTGCCCGATACTACTCTTGAAGGAGTCGTCCTTCTCGTTGCCAAACCATCGGCTGCCGCCAAACTTCTCGCGTAGGCGGTCAATCTCTTTCATAGCACCTTCGTAAGTGGCGCGGAAGGGTTCCTCGCTTGTAGTGCGGTCTATGGTAAGGCGCTCGTAGTCGTAGTTGTCGAGTGTGTCGAGGGCATAGGTGTAGTCTACCACCACATCGAGCAGGTCTTGATTCTCTTGTTTGCTCAACTGCTCTTGACTGCTTATCGTGCGACCCAGTATCTGCACCAACTGGCGCAGTTCGGTATAGTGTTCTTGCACACGACGCTCGTTCACGGCATAGCCCTTTACGAGATATTGCTTCAGTACGCGGTTGGCCCATTGGCGGAATTGCACGCCGCGCTGGCTCTTCACGCGATAGCCTACGGAGATGATGACATCGAGTGTATAGAAAGGAACCGGCTTCTTCACACCATTAACGTGTAAATTTTGCACGTTATTCGTTCGTTCAAGTTCACCTTCATTAAAGACATTGATAATATGTCGACGGATATTAGACTCTTCCCTGTCAAATAAACTCGCCATTTGACTGGCACTTAACCACACCGTCTCATTCTCCATGCGGACATCAATCTGTGTCTGCCCGTCTTCGGTTTGGTAGATGATTATCTCGTTTGTCATACCTCGCAAAATATATGCAAAGATAGTAACAAACGAGCGAGAAATATCAAGCTTGCTTAGATATTTTTCAAAGCGAGTGCAGTATATCTTCGCTGTTTACTGCAAAGATAATGATATTTCCGTAACTGCAAGTTTGCGTCTGTCATTAATCTGTGACTTTGTTCGCTTGCGCTATAAACCCTTCTCCTTGCCCTCTTTCCGCCCAATCCCCAAGGCAATCGAAAAGAACGCAGCCACGAGGCATTAGGAAAATGCAAGAAGTAAGCGAAACGTGAGTTCTTGAGTTTATAAGTTTTAGAGTTGAGTAATTCTATACTTCCAATTTCAACATCCCGTAAGCAAACCGCAGGGTTTGCCATACATTATGCTACGAAATTTTTGTACAGAATTTCTCTGCGTTTCGTAAAATACTCTTAAAAGGATCTGTCCATCGGTCCCGACACATTCAAAAATTGTCTGCAAGACATATTGCATCTTTTACATAGAATCCTTACATTTGTAGACCATAAGCGACAGAAATCATAACCCAAGAATACACTTCAGAATATGAGAAAGGGATTGCTCACACTCGCCCTTTGCCCCATGATGACATGGACACAGAACACGATAACGGTGGAGGCCGATGCCGCCCCCATCAAGTACAACACGATGATATTCGGACACTTCATAGAGCACTTTGACACACAGGTGTATGGGGGCATCTATGACCCGGAATCGAAGTTTGCCGACGAAGACGGATTCCGCACCGATGTGATAGAGGCACTCAAGCAGATCAAGACTCCCATCGTGCGCTGGCCCGGAGGATGCTTCGTGTCGACCTATCACTGGGTAGATGGCGTGGGCCCTGACCGTCAGCCCGTGTATGACAAGACATGGCAGGTGGAAGACCCCAACACATTCGGTACTGACGAGCATATCAAGTGGTGCCGCAAGGTGGGATGCGAACCCTACATCTGCACCAATGCAGGCACGGGAACACCCGAGGAGATGAGCGACTGGGTGGAGTACTGCAACCTCAGCATAGGCAAGTGGGGGCGCATGCGCATGGCCAACGGGTATGACACACCCCACAACGTGAAGTACTGGAGCGTGGGCAACGAGAACTGGGGTGCTCACGAGCTGGGAGCACGCACCGTACAGGAGTGGGGATCGCTGGTGCGCGAGAGCGCCAAGCTGATGCTCAGCGTAGACAAGGAGCTGAAGCTATTTGCCGCAGCCACATCAGACAAGAACTGGACTCTGCCGCTGCTGCGCGAGGCTGGGCGACACCTCGACTACATCTCCATACACGGCTACTGGGATCCCCTGTTCCACCACAACAACCCTGCACCGTACCTCGACTGCATGATGCGTACCGACGCGCCCGAGAAGGACATACAGCGTACCATCGAGATACTGGAGGAGGCAGGATTCGGAGGCGGACGCATCAAGATTGCCTACGATGAGTGGAACCTGAAGAACTGGCATCACCCGTGGCACGGTGACTTCCGTCGCGGATTCGATCTGGAGGCCCGACGCAAGAATGATATCCCCTCACAATACACGATGGCCGATGCCCTGTTCTCGGCTTGCTTCCTCAACGCCTGTCTGCGCCATGCCGACATCGTGGAGATCGCCTGTTTCTCGCCTATCGTGAACACGCGCGGAGCCATCTTTGTGCATCCCGAGGGACTGCTCAAACGCACTACATACCATGTATTTGACATGTATGTAAACATGCTGGAAGAGTACGTGCAGCCCATACAGTGCAGCACCGAGCAACTCGCGGGCAACAACAACGCCTCCACCGGGGTGCTCGACGGCATACTCACGGTGAGTGCCGACGGCAAGCGCCACGCGCTGGTGGTAGTGAACAAGGATCCCTCGCAGAGCCGAAAGCTGACACTCGACGTGGGCAAGAAGCTGCCACGCAAGATAGAGGGCAAGGTGCTGAGCGGTGCCTCGCCCGACGACTACAACGAGATAGGGGCCGAGAATCGCGTGGTGCCACCGACCGCACCTTCAGCGTGAAGGACGATTGCGTGGAGCTGCCGCCCCACTCGCTCACCGTATTGCGGTTCTGAGGATAAAGAAATAGCTCAGATATTGCATGGCTAAAAACAATGCCTTCTGGAAGCTGCTGCTGCAGCAGCAAGAGGGCGTGCCCACACGCGACGAGATAAAAATTTTGAATAGCAATAACATATTCATCCACTAGCACCCAACCATCGAAATGCTGCAGATAAAAGTAATTACAGCCCTCTAAAAAGTCGAATAGCCAGGGATTCATACATTCATATTCACTATTCTCGTCAGTTATATTTTTATTCATAAAAAGGAAGCAGGAATACCGATAGGCTCCCTGCTACCTGCATAACTATTACAGATTCGAGAGCTACTCCTCCTCAAACAAGTTGAGCTGCTCGCTTGCGGGCTCCTCGGGAGTGCTGGCCGCCTCATCGGCTGCCTCTGCTTCCTCGGGCTGCTCGGTGACCTCGGGCTCGGGACGGCGTGTGGGCTCCAGCTCCTCGAAGCTGGCCACCTCGAAGTTGGTGACGCGCTTGCCTATGGCCTTGAAGCCCTTGATGAGGGCAAACTCCTCGGCATCGATGACGAGCGGCTCGCGGAAGCTGTCGCCACCACCGAAGTTGACCTGAATGAGCGGGTATGCCTCGCAGGTGAGCAGGGTGAGGCTGCTGTCCTTGTGCTCATCGACGAAGGTGTTCTTCTTTGCCGTAGCCTCCATCGTGAAGCGCTTGATGTAGTAGAAGCCCTTCTGTGAGGCGTTGCGCACGATGGCGGTCCACACCTTGTCGGGGCGGTACTTCTCGATATAGAGGATGTTGTCTTCGTAGTGGTTGTTGGCGTCGAAGTCCGAGAGGTAGAACTCGCCGTTCTTGAGCACCACAAGGATGCGGTCGTCGCTGTGGAACTCGCCCAGATACTCGCCATGCCCGTCGAAGTCGAGACGCAGGATGTCGCGGTCGAACCACACCTTGCGGCCGCCGAGCGTGGAGGCTCCGTGGGCCTTGAGCCCGATGCGCTGCACCTCGAGGCGGGTGAGCAGGTTGCCCATGGAACCGCGTCCCTTGATGCCTATCTCGCTGAAGTCTTTCTCGATGACAGTCTTGCGCAAGTTGGGCACGGGCTTGAGCTGTACCTTGATAATCTCGGCCTCGCCGTTGGGGTTGGCTGTGAAGTAGGCGATGCGCGAGCCGGGCTTGCCTTGGGTGAGGTTGTACTCGCGGTCGCGGTTGGTGCCGGTAACGGCAAAGCGCTTGATGTAGTGGGGGCCGCCACGTCCGTCGCGGTATACCACATTATATATGGTGCGCTTGTCGTTCTTCTTGTAGATGCCTACGTGGATGACGCCGGGGCCTACAAACATCTTCTCGGCCACGCGCACAATCTTGTAGCGGCCGTCCTTGTAGAAGAGGATGATGTCGTCGATGGACGAGCAGTTTGACACAAACTCATCCTTCTTGAGCGATGTTCCGATGAAGCCCTCCTCGCGGTTGATGTAGAGCTTCTCGTTGGCTTCGATGACCTTGGCAGCTTCGATGTTCTCGAAGTTGCGCAGCTCGGTCTTGCGGGGGTAGGCGGCGCCGTACTTGGTCTTGAGCATGGTGAACCAGCGGGTAGTGACGCCCACCATATCGGAAAGCTCCTTGTCAATCTCCTCTATCTCGGCACGCATGCGGGCCATCAGCTCATCGGCCTTGTCCTTGTTGAACTTGAGGATGCGGGCCATCTTGATTTCCATCAGGCGCAGGATGTCGTCCTTGGTGACCTCACGCACGAAGGTGGGGTAGTAGGGTGTCAGGCGCTCGTCGATATGTTCGCAGGCAGCATCCATCGTGGGCGCTTGCTCAAACTTCTTATCCTTATATATACGCTCCTCGATGAAGATCTTCTCCAGTGAGGCGAAGTGCAGCTGATCGAGGAGTTCGTTCTTGCGAATCTCGAGTTCCTGGCGCAGGAGGGCAAGCGTATTGTCCACCGACTTGCGCAGCACGTGGCTCACGCCAAGGAAGTGGGGCTTGTTGTCGTCGATGACGCAGCAGTTGGGTGAGATGCTGATTTCGCAGTCGGTGAAGGCATAGAGCGCGTCGATGGTCTTGTCCGATGATACGCCCGGGGCCAAGTGCACGAGGATTTCCACCTCGGCAGCCGTGTTGTCGTCGACCTTGCGGATTTTTATCTTGCCCTTCTCGGCAGCCTTCAGTATGGAGTCGATGAGCGTTGTCGTCGTCTTGCTATAGGGAATCTCGGTGATGGCCAGCGTCTTGTTGTCCAGCTTGTTGATGCGGGCACGCACACGCACTGCACCGCCACGCTCGCCGTCGTTGTAGCGGGCCACGTCGATGAAACCGCCCGTCTGGAAGTCGGGATAGAGCACGAAGTCCTCGCCCTTGAGGTAGCTGATGGCGGCATCGCACAGTTCGTTGAAGTTGTGTGGCAGAATCTTCGATGACAGACCTACGGCAATACCCTCAACACCCTGAGCGAGGAGCAAGGGAAACTTCACCGGCAGGGTGATGGGCTCCTTGTTGCGGCCGTCATACGAGAGCTTCCACTCCGTGGTCTTGGGATTGAACACCACCTCGAGCGCAAACTTCGACAGACGTGCCTCGATGTAACGCGAAGCGGCAGCCCCGTCGCCCGTGAGGATGTTACCCCAGTTACCCTGGCAATCGATGAGCAGGTCTTTCTGCCCGAGCTGCACGAGGGCGTCGCCGATGGAGGCGTCGCCGTGAGGGTGATACTGCATGGTATGTCCCACGAGGTTGGCCACCTTGTTGTAGCGTCCGTCGTGCTTCTCCTTCATGGAGTGCAGGATGCGGCGCTGCACGGGCTTGAAGCCATCGTTGATATGGGGCACGGCACGCTCGAGGATAACGTAGGAGGCATAGTCGAGAAACCAGTTCTGGTACATTCCCGAGAGCTGATACTTCACGGTATCGTCCTCGCCACTCTCCTTCTTCGGCTGGTAGTGGGCATGGCCCTCTGGCACGTTTTCGTCAACGTCAACGTTATCGTTTTCGTAAATCTCTGCGTCTTTATTGAAATCTTCTTCGCTCATAATAACATTACATATTTAAAAGACAAAGATAATGCAAGACAAAGAATTTTTCAAATCTCAGCGGACGAAATCTTGAAAAAAGCAAACTTTCTTTACAGTCAATCGTTTGTATCAAGTATGATGTATATGACTGAAGGTGTCTCTGGACAAAAAAACATTTTGTTCTTCTATCGGTATGTTGTATCATCTCTTCCAGTACATGAAAGAAAATTGTTTATGATTTTTAAAAAATCAGAACAAGTTTTTGTTTTTTCTCATGCCATGCACTAATTTTGTACTTGTATTAGTTTTTTAGTTTTATTAAGGTATGACAAAGATAACCAAAGAGGCTGCCTTGCTGTATCATTCGCAGGGCAAGCCGGGAAAGATTGAAGTCGTTCCCACTAAACCTTACAGTACGCAGACAGACCTTTCGCTCGCCTACTCACCCGGTGTAGCTGAGCCTTGTCTCGAAATCGAAAAGAATCCACAGACCGCCTATGACTACACCGCGAAGGGCAACCTCGTGGCTGTCATCTCCAACGGTACCGCCGTGCTCGGCCTCGGCGATATAGGCACATTGGCAGGAAAGCCCGTGATGGAGGGTAAGGGTCTGCTGTTCAAGATATATGCCGGCATCGACGTGTTTGACATCGAAGTCAATGAGAAAGATCCCGAAAAGTTCATCCAAGCCGTAAAGGCCATCGCCCCCACCTTCGGAGGTATCAACCTGGAAGACATCAAGGCTCCTGAGTGCTTCGAGATTGAGCGTCGCCTCAAGGCTGAGCTCGACATCCCCGTAATGCACGACGACCAGCATGGCACAGCCATCATCTCATCGGCAGGTCTTATCAATGCACTGCAGGTAGCAGGCAAGAAAATTGACGAGGTAAAGATTGTAGTCAATGGTGCAGGTGCTTCGGCAATCTCTTGCACCAAGCTCTACGTAGCTCTCGGTGCCCGCCGTGAGAATATCCTCATGCTCGACAGCAAGGGTGTCATCACCAGCGACCGTCCCAACCTCACAGAAGAGAAGAAATTCTTCGCCACCGACCGCCGCGATGTACACACTCTCGAAGAGGCCATCAAGGGTGCCGACGTGTTCCTTGGGCTCTCACGCGGCAATGTACTCACACAAGACATGGTGCGCTCCATGGCCGCCATGCCTATCGTGTTTGCCCTTGCCAACCCCACTCCCGAGATTTCGTATGAGGATGCCATGGCATCACGCCCCGACGTACTGATGGCTACCGGTCGCTCCGACTATCCCAACCAAATCAACAACGTTATTGGCTTCCCCTACATCTTCCGCGGTGCACTCGACACACAGGCTACAGCCATCAACGAAGAGATGAAGCTGGCTGCCGTACATGCCATTGCAGACCTGGCCAAGCAGCCCGTTCCCGACGTAGTGAACGAGGCCTACCACGTAAACAACCTCACCTTCGGCCCTGCCTACTTCATTCCCAAGCCCGTAGACCCACGTCTCATCACCCAGGTCTCTATGGCCGTGGCAAAGGCTGCCATGGAGAGCGGTGTAGCCCGCAAGCCCATCACCGATTGGGAGGCTTACGCCACTCAGCTCCGTGAGCTAATGGGCCAGGAGAGCAAGCTCACCCGTCAGCTCTACGACACTGCCCGCAGCAATCCGCAGCGTGTAGTGTTTGCCGAGGGTATCCACCCCACCATGCTCAAGGCTGCCGTAGAGGCCAAGGCCGAAGGCATTTGCCACCCTATCCTCTTGGGTAACGACGAGCGCATCGAGAAGCTAGCCAAGGAACTCGAACTCAGCCTCGAAGGCATCGAGATTATCAACCTGCGCCACGACCGCGAGGCCGAGCGCCGCGAACGCTATGCCCGTATCCTCACCGAGAAGCGTGCCCGTCAGGGAGCCAACTTCCAGGAATCAAACGACAAAATGTTTGAGCGCAACTACTTCGGTATGATGATGGTAGAGACCGGCGAGGCCGATGCCTTCATCACGGGTCTGTACACCAAGTACAGCAACACCATCAAGGTAGCCAAGGAGGTTATTGGTGTGCGCGACGAGTTCAGCACCTTCGGCACCATGCACATCGTGAATGGCAAGAAGGGTACACTCTTCCTTGCCGACACCCTCATCAACCGTCACCCCGACACCGACACGCTCATCGACATAGCCCGCTTGGCCAACCACACGGTACAGTTCTTCAACCACAAGCCCGTGATGGCTATGCTCTCATACTCAAACTTCGGCACCGACACGACAGGCAGTCCTGCTGCCGTACACGAAGCTGTGGACTATCTGCACCGCGAGCACCCCGAATGGGATGTAGATGGTGAAATGCAGGTAAAGTTCGCCCTCAACAGCCAGTTGCGCGATGAGAAATTCTCTTTCAATAAGCTCTACGGCAAGGAGGTCAACACCCTCGTGTTCCCCAACCTCTCCAGTGCCAACCAAGCCTACCAGTTTATCCAGATGATGGGCGACAACAGTGAAGTTATCGGCCCCATCCAGATGGGTCTGAACAAGCCCATTCACTTTACCGACTGGGAAGCCTCGGTACGCGACATCGTCAACATCACAGCCATCGCCGTGATTGATGCCATCGTTGAGAAGAAGAAGCAAGAGAATGCCGGTAATTAAAGATATCGAAAGCATATAAACAAAGAATCGGGGGTGTGTCTGAATGACATACCCCCGATTTGTCATGTGGAGCTGGAGGGAATCGAACCCTCGTCCAAACGAGGAAACCGTATGCTTTCTACATGCTTATCTTTGCCTTCGATTTTCGTGCGCAAGCAAGACCAAAGCCACCAACTTACGCCTTATCCTCTAAATCTTCACCATCGATGCGAGGCCATCAACAGCTATTTCCGATTTTACTGCACCACCATATCGACGAGCTTCGGAAAAACAGCGTTCGGGTGATGTCTCGTTTCAGCACCTTGTGCCGAAATGAAGCTTATCTACTGTACTTCGATTAAGCAGCGAGAGCGTAATTATTTTCGCCAATTAATTCTTTGCAAGATTGATATTTAAGTGCTAACCAAGCAACGCACTGCATGCTTACATACCATCTCGGCCCGCTGTCAAATCCAGTCAACCCCAATGTTATGTGGTGCAAAGGTAATGAGTTTCCACTAAAATAACAACATTCAAGGGACAAAAAAAGATTTCGCAAACAAGCATGAAAGCTCAAAAGTCCTACACTTTCATAAGAAACACGCTAAAAAAAAGGATGGGTGCCCAGCAGGCACCCATCGTATTATCCAGAATTCTTCAGCCATTAACGAGCATAGCTTACAGCACGTGTCTCACGAATAACTGTAATCTTAACCTGACCAGGATAAGTCATCTCGTCCTGAATTTTCTTTGCTATATCAGCCGACAGAGTCTCCGTAGTCTTATCATCAATCTTATCGGCACCAACAATTACGCGGAGTTCACGACCTGCCTGAATTGCATAAGTCTTGGTAACACCAGGATATGACATTGCCAACTGCTCCAAGTCTTTGAGGCGCTTAATATAGGCCTCTACAATCTCACGGCGTGCGCCAGGACGAGCACCAGAGATAGCATCACAAACCTGCACGATAGGAGCCAACAAGCTGGTCATCTCCACTTCATCATGATGGGCACCAATAGCATTGCATATATCCGGTTTTTCCTTATACTTCTCAGCCAGCTTCATGCCATAGAGTGCGTGTGGCAACTCGCTCTCCTCATCGGGCACCTTACCAATATCGTGCAACAAGCCGGCACGCTTAGCCTTCTTCGGGTTCAAGCCAAGTTCTGAAGCCATCACAGCACAAAGATTGGCTGTCTCGCGAGCATGCTGCAAAAGGTTCTGTCCGTATGAAGAGCGATACTTCATCTTACCAATAATACGGATAAGATCGGGGTGCAAGCCATGTACACCGAGGTCGATTGTTGTACGCTTACCAATCTCGATGATTTCTTCTTCAAGCTGTTTCTTCACCTTTGCAACAACCTCTTCAATGCGTGCGGGGTGGATACGACCGTCTGTCACCAACTGATGCAAAGCCAAGCGAGCAACTTCACGACGTACTGGGTCAAATGCAGAAAGGACTATGGCTTCGGGGGTATCATCAACAACGATTTCAACACCTGTAGCAGCCTCAAGAGCACGGATATTACGGCCCTCACGACCGATAATGCGGCCCTTCATCTCGTCAGATTCGATATGGAAGACAGTCACCGAGTTTTCAATGGCTGTTTCAGTAGCCACACGCTGAATCGATTGGATAACGATACGCTTAGCTTCCTTATTGGCTGTCATCTTAGCATCATCAACGATTTCATTGATATATGATGCCGCTTGCGCTTTAGCTTCTTCCTTGAGAGACTCTACCAACTGTTCGCGAGCCTCATCTGCAGACAAGCCACTGATTGCCTCCAACTGCTCACGTCCCTGACGCTGCAGAGTGTCGAGTTCATCCTGTTTTGCAGCTATTATCTGCAATTGTTCATCCAGATTAGCCTTGATGGCATCAATCTCATTCTTCTTACGTTGGTTTTCGCTTTGCTGTTGATTGAGTTGAGTCTCACGCTGTTTTACGCGATGTTCAGCCTGCTGCAATTTTTGGCTACGCTGAGCCACTTCTCTTTCCAATTCAGCTTTTTTGTTCAAGAATTTCTCCTTCACTTCCAGGAGTTTGTTCTTCTTAATCACTTCACCTTGAGCCTCGGCCTCATCAAGAATACGTTTGGCCTTGGACTTTGCGCCAGAGAACAGAATAAAATAGGTAGCTATAGCACCTACTGCCAATCCTAAGACTCCGACAATCACTGGTATTAAATACGTTGTCATAGTTATTACTTAATATATTAATAAAAAAAACGCACTACTTCTTGGCTCAAAGAAAAATCTCTGACACCTTAAGCAGTGCGTGGTTATTTCCTATATATAATAGGTCAAACGGTGATATCGTTCTCTGCCATATATTCGTCAAGCTTGATGCTCAGCTCCTCGAACTTCTCCTGGTAGGGACGGGTATCAGTGCGCATCTTTTCCTGCTGATACATCACTCCTATATGGAGTGCTATCATAGAAAGGTACTTTTCAGTACTTTGTCCCGGGAAACGCTCACGGTACACGTTTAACTTATCATCTATGTGCTTTACCGCTCTACGTATTGCCTCCTCTTCCTTAGGGTCTATCCTCAAGAAAAAGGTCAATCCTGCGATAATCACCTTTATTCTCAACAGGTGGGTCGGTGTCATAGCGTATCTTCCATTTGCTCTGATGCATTAAGTAGTGCTATGCACTTGTCCACTTCACGCACTAGCTTGGATAATTTCTTTTGTGTGTTTCCGATCTCTGTATCGTCAACACTGATTATCTTGGCCAGCTTGAGGTCTGAATAGGACTTCTGGAGTATAGCGTATTGCTCGCGTGCTTCATCCAACTCAACGGATTGGTGGGCTAATCGCTCTCTTAACTGCATATTCTCATGGGCGAGTGCAGTGTGCGCTTCCATCAATCTGATTAGTTTCGATTCAAAGTTTTTGATTACAATTTCATCTACTTCCGTCATCTTAACCAAACTTCGTTACAAATTTAGTCTTTTTTTTGATGAAACAAAAGAATCTGATAAAAAAAATGCACAAACGAAGCTGAAAGACAATTTTACCCCTCACTTTGCGGATAATTTCCCGAAAGCAACAACACCATCCCCTACCCCATCAAAGCAAGCCCAGCTCACCGAACATGGCATGGTATGATGCCGCCTTCTTCTCTATAGCCAACGGATAGGCTCTTGAGGTGGATGGCATACGATAGAACAGCAGGCTACGCTGACCAAACTGAATGGGAACACTACAGCCAATCTGAGGCTTCAGCACACCATACTGCTGCACTATTTCGCCAGCAGCCTTCTCCCCGGTTGCCACAATTGCCTTGCACGAGGGGAGCTGCTCCAACAACTCTTCAATCCTCGTCGGCCTCACTATCTCCAAATGATTGTCTGATGCATTATCTTTGAGTCTGCGCACAGCCTCAGCCGTATCATACAGAGCAATGCCTACCTCCTCTGCAAACTGGCATATTTCCTCTTTCTTGAAACGCTTATTGGCGCTGTCAACAAACGCATTCCTATCGGCAAAGAATAGCAAGCCCATAATGCGCCACATATCATTCTGATAGTTCGGATAAAAGAAGTCCATACTCCACCGCTTCTGCTGTGGAGGAAAACTGCCGAGCAACAGCACTTTGGCGTTTCTCGGCAGGAATGGTTTCAGAGGATGTTCCTCAAATATGGGCATGTTCTGCTTACGCGTCCTTCTTCTTAGGCTCTTTCTTGGCCAAACGTATCACATTGTATACAAAGTCTGTCATCCACTGGCTAGAGTAGCCGAGAGAATGCTGCAATTGGCGAACGGCACCCACTGTCTTAAACATGGCCTCATCCTTCCAACTGTTCTTTGTCAGGATATTACTGATGGCAGCTTCAGTCTGAGTATACAGCATTTTCTTGAAGGGTATACGCATGGTATACTTCATCTCATTGCTCACAGCCATCATCAAACTCTCATTGAAACGCTGGAACTGGAAGAAATAACCGTTCACCATATTCACATTACGGCAGTTCTTCTTGATAGAGGCATCTATTTCCTTGAAGAACTCTTCATTGAGATTATAAATCTGCATCAGCATCTTCTTGCAGCGTGCCTTCTCGGCTAGTCCCAGCTTATTGTTCTGGGTCGCCACCTTCAATGTGCGCTTAAACATGGCCAAATCAGGCAACATGTTGATATTGCTGATACCAAGATTACCAGCCATTACAGCCTGATAGTATACACGGATAAGGGTCATGAAGTCCTCGATGCCGCCAACTCGACCCTCTTCGTTCGCCGTTTTCTTGCGAAACAAATTGCTAAAAAATCCCATATCAAAAATTTATTTTTGCGATATTCTTATATTTTGCGCAAAAGTACACAAAAGTTCGGAGTTGGGCAAAAGCTATAAGTAATTTTTGCTTTTCACCCGTACCAAGTATACAACATACCTGATACGGGTGAAAGATATTGCAGATGCAACGATACAATCTAAAGCCAAACAGTTTCTTACTTGCTTCCTACCGTATATCCGACATATATGGCACTGTTCAAGAAGGTCAATGAGGTCCCCGATAACGGGTCATCATAGGAACGCACCTGCAGCGAACCGCCATCAAACGTCAAGCTGCCATCAGTATCAACACCACGAGAACGAGAGTCGAGAGCGTTGTGCTTATGAGTAGCACCCGAAGCCACCACAGAGACAGTGCTATTCTTCAGTGTCACATTGCCCACATTATTGACACCCTTGCCGCCTGTGCCTGTGCTCTTGGCACCAACAGTCATATTCTCTATGGTGAGCACACCCTTACTGCGGAGTGCCGCAGCAGAAGAGAGTTCCTGCGTGTCGGTCTCGTAGATTGCATTACCCTCGGCAAATGCCGTAAGCTTACCGCCCATGAGCGACATATCACCCTCGCTCATAACCGCCTTGGCACCAGCACCCTTTGCTGT
The DNA here is from genome assembly GCA_017465905.1 of Bacteroidaceae bacterium. Lineage (GTDB taxonomy): Bacteria > Bacteroidota > Bacteroidia > Bacteroidales > Bacteroidaceae > UBA1189. The sequence goes on from JAFTVE010000005.1 coordinate 54,428, forward strand.
TGCCTGCAGGATGCCTCCCGTCATGCTAAGGGTCGACATGGCACGTACAGCATGCCCCTTCTCGCCAGTGGTAACGATCTTGATAAGTCCGCCCTTCACATCTATATATGGAGTGATTAATGGGTCAATATTACCGGCATCGTCACCTTCATAAGAGGAAGTGACACCTTCATCAACTGCCGTCACGGTGAGTTTACCACCACCAATCTCGATGTAGCCTTTACCGACATCGAGGCCGTCCTGCTGGGCAGTCACATTAACCGCGCCACCATACATAATGAAGCAGTCGTTGGTATTGATACCATCACGAACGGAATTCACCGTGATACTACCATTACGCATACGTACATAGTCGTCGCTCACGATACCGTGACCTCCCACGCTCTGCACATCAAGCGAACCTTTGCCACTAAATACGAGCTGTCCCTCACTAAAGAAAGTTCCCTTCTGGTCCTCGCCCGTAGTCATCGTATAGGAAGTTCCGTCTTTCAACGTATTGGTGGTTCCATCAGCAAGCTCCACCATAATGGTCTTGCCCGATTGGATATTGATGGCGGCCCCCGTAGGATTGGTGATATTGACACCCTCCATCGTCACCTGAGTCTTGTAGTCGGAATACAATTTGAATGACCCGTTCGTGGTGGTGCCTTTCAACGTATAGGCGATATTCTTCTTGGTAGAAGAGACTATCACGTGAGCGCCCGTCACTCTCGACATCACGCCACTCACCGTACCGCTTACCGTGGCCTTATCACCATCATAAGTAATCGTAACACGACTCGTCGGAGTATAGTTCTCTATAAAGTCTCCATAGTCGCCGTCAGCAGCATCAGTAATCACTTTTTCTGCGACCTCGGTATAGGAGGTATCGTCGGTGGGGTCGATAGCTACGTCGACATGGGCACCGTCGTAGCTGTACATATCTCTATAAGCACCACCTTCTGCGAACTCAATAGCCTCAATTCCGTCTACAGCGTAGCATACTACATCTTCGCTTCCATCTTCATAGTCGTATCCATCTTCATATTCGTCATTGGTAGGAAGTCCTGTTGTTATATATAACAAAGAAGCATCTTCACTGAAAGTAAGGGTTGTATAAAGACCGCTATAATAAGCAACCGAGCCGTCCTTGCACACCACACGAAAATCGGCAGGGGCAATCATAATAGCATGCGACACCAACGCCACCATTAGGGCGAAAGAAATAAGAATAAGCCGTTTCATCGCTTCACAAATTTAAGGGTTTCACTTCCTGCTACCACAATATACGTTCCAGCAGACAGATGCGCTAGATTTATTGCAGGTGCTGCAACAGTCTGTATTCTCGACAGCACGCATTCACCACAAGTGCGATAAATTTTTATCGCAGTTCCAGGAGCCACATTTGCAACCAATTCCGCACTAACAGGATTATATACTATGTTGTCCTTTGTCTCCATATCATCAACAGATGCATGATATGCGTAAAAAACCATACGCTGGATATCCTTTATGGCAATTGTACAATCTAACGCGCCATTTACATGAAAGAGCATTTGCCCATTAGAGAAGGTTATCTTACAATCGCCAGGGTATTTATCAAACTGAAACATACCCCCATCATTAAAAGTCACAGCAATCTGCTGCGCTCTCACCTGCACCACTCCCAAGAGCAGCAATGCAAAAATCAAATAAAGATTTCTTTTCACAACCTATCAGTTTAAGAAATTAGAATTCAAACGCATAGCCAAGACCCAGCACATGGCCACTCACCTCATCGATATCGGCATAGTCCTGATAACGGTAGAAGAGCTTCAGCTTGTTCTCCTTATTGATTTTATACTCCGTACCTACCGTATAGCGTATCTTGTCGTAGGCAAAGGCATTATCAAGTTGGTTGTATAGCTCAACCTCCACATAGGGTTCGAAAGGACACTTCTTGATATCGTAGCTTATCTGAAGACGACTACGCAGCTTGTGGTCGCTCTTGGCCTTCTTGTCATCGACCATTATTTCGGGTTCCTCGTCCCAGGCATCAAACACGGGATGATAGCCATAGCGTTCGCGGTCGCACTGAGCCGGCATACGGTAGGTAAACTGATAACGTTCGCGGAGCGAGAACTTGAAACGGTTCCACTTGAAAGAGCCTGTCAGCGAAGCTGTGGCACGATGGCGTGCAGTCCAGTAAGCCGCATCCACATTCTTATGTTTGGGGATGAACGCACCATTGCCATCCGTCACATAGTTGCCCTCATCGTCCGTCTGATACTTTATCTCCGTCTCAGCCGGATAGTGCATATACATAAAGGTATAGCCCACATCGGCCTTGAGGAAGGGGATTGCCTTGTTCTTATAAGAGAGGTTAACAGCCCCCGATGCACGCTCTGTCATTGTCGACATGTCTTGTGTGCGATATTCACCTTCGATGGAGAGTTCCAGCTTCTTGTTGAGCTTGGTAGAACCCTCAACACTTGTCCACACTCCAAAGTCACTCTGCGCCCAAGCACTGCTTGCAGCCAACAATAGGCATCCGAGGCCTAAGATTCGGTTCTTTTTATTCATAGTCTTTATATTTTTTCGCAGCAAAGATAGGTCTCAATTCTGAAAAGATTCTGAAATTTCACATACATGTACTACTTTTTGTTCATGCATGTAATAAAATTGATACACGCATGTACCGCTTTCGGTTCATGCATGTACCTTTTGTCTTATCCCATCTTGGGCAAACGGCCCACATGATTTACGCTATTCACCTCATTGGTCAAGGGTTCGTAGTAGATTTTCACCATTGCCGTATCTTTAGAGAAATCGATTGCACCCACCTCTACACGGAGAATGTCCAATCCTGTACGTTTCTTGAGATCCGCGATGAGTTCATCCTCCTTCTCGGGAGTAATAAGGCCGATATTATCATACAGCACCAACTTGCTGGCCACATGCTTCACGTAACGGTTGCTCTCGCACATCCATATAGATATGATAAACAGCAGGTTGGTGGCCAACAACTCCACATAGCTGATACTTGTAGCCAAACCATTGATAGCACTGACTGCAATGATAAGGAAAAGGTAAGTCATCTCGCGGATGGGCACCGACTCGGTACGATAGCGGATGATGCCAAAGATAGCAAACAGACCTAACGCAAATCCTATCTTCAGCTTCACACCTCCCATAAGGAAGATGAGCAGGAACACACTGATAGAAATTAATATAAAGGTAAAGAAGTAGTCACGGCGTTTGCTCTTAGGATAGTAGAATACACGCACGATGAGCGCGATGACTGCCGTATTGAGTACAAAACGGACAAGCAGCTCGGCCAGTGCGCCCCAATCGGCCCACATGGAGGTCATCAGCGCATCAGCCAACGGTTGTACATCCATATCCATCTCTTCAGCTGCCATGACAAGGGCGTTGGTCCCTCCGGCAATAAGGTTTAACAGGTTTCCCATAGATCAATGATTATTTAGTAGTTTATTTATTCTGACAAATCGCGGCTTGAAGTTACCCTGCCTGAGTTCAGGCTTGGTAAGCGCCGACCCTATGCAGTACTTGCTGAATCCCGAGGGTTTGATACGCAACTGACGCAGCATGCTCTTCACCGGGGAGTACACATTGCCGTCGCGTTTGAGTTCGATGATGACCAATCGGTCAAAGGTATCTTCAATATCGGTTTCCCAATGGTGGAACTTCACATGGCAGTCGATGGTGAGACGCTCGGTTTTGGCCATGTTGACCAGCGTGATGCGCTCAAAGTGATTCTCCACTTTGGGCACGAGGTCATCGAGCAAATAGTTGGCATGCTTGGCCAGTAGGGTATCACCCCCATCTTCGCGCAATGAATGTATGCTGCCCACGGTCATACGCTTCTTCTTGGTGCGCCCGTGGTTGTTCTTGTTTTTTACTTCGAGGAAGGTATCGCCCGAGTCCATATAAGTACGCACCCTCACCTTCTGTCTCACGATACGCCCATTATGATGCATCGTATACATCTCCTCATCGGGAGTGTCCAGATAGATTGTATGATAACGGTTGTAACGCTTGCCCTCGATTTGTTGTACCATATACTTGCCCTGCGCCATGACGAGCAGCTGCTGCAACTGGTCGATCGTAGCAAGATACTTCTTGTCGATGCGGTTCATCAGCTTAATGTCCTTCATCTCTGAGAGCGAGATGGGCGGCAGCTTGTCGAGCAGTTGCAGTATATGTTGTTCCATAGTATATAGCCGTACGATACGAATTTGTGCAAATATAGCAACTTATCCCAAACTCTGAAACAAAATTGTAAAAAAAACAAGAATTTTGCCTTTAATTATTTATATATAGTAAAAAACTGTTGCAAAAAAAGAAAAAACCGACTACCTTTGGCTTTACTATTTGAGTTTGTAAGTTTTTGAGTTTATAAGTTTGTACCTTAAAAACACTACAAACCGAAATAGCCCCAGAGCCAATCAACTTAAGAACTTACAAACTTAAAAACTTAAAACAATATGCAGGAATATTTGAACGAAGCACAAGAGATGATGGAGATGGCCATCCTCCACGTTGAAGACGAACTTGCCCGCATCCGTGCCGGCAAAGCCAACACCCGTATCCTTGACGGTATCCGTGTAGACTCATACGGTACAATGGTGCCCTTGACAGGTGTAGCCTCTATCACCACCCCCGATGCACGCACCATCGCCATCAAGCCTTGGGACAAGAACATGTTCCGCGTCATCGAGAAAGCCATCATCGACTCTCCCGTAGGCATCACTCCCGAGAACAACGGTGAAATCATACGCCTTGGCATACCTCCCCTCACCGAGGAACGCCGTAAGCAACTCGCCAAGCAATGTAAGGAGGTAGCCGAGAATGCCAAGATTAGCATCCGCAATGCCCGTCGCGACTGCATCGATGCACTGAAGAAGGCCGTTAAGGACGGCATGCCCGAGGATGTTCAGAAGGACGGTGAAGAAAAGCTCCAGAAGCTGCACGACAAGTACATCAAGAAGGTGGACGAGCTCTATGCAGACAAGGAGAAGGAGATCATGACCGTATAATACGCAATGGACAATTGACAATGCACAATTGACAATTAGGCTTCGCAAAAGAAATTGGAACTGCCTATAAAGAAGAAATTGTCAATTGTCAATTGTCAATTGTCAATTATCTTATGCTTGGACTCGTAATCAAGAACACCGGGAGCCAATACATCGTGAAGACCGCTGAGGGAGACCTCATCGACTGCCGCATCAAAGGCAACTTCCGACTCAAGGGCATCCGCAGCACCAATCCCGTTGCCGTCGGCGATTGGGTGACAATCACCTCACCCACCGACGGCACATCCTATATTACCGACATCCAAGAACGACGCAACTACATCATACGTCGTGCCTCGAACCTCTCGAAGCAGTCACACATCCTTGCCGCCAATGTCGACATGTGCCTGCTCATCGTCACCATCAACTACCCCGAGACATCCACCGTCTTCATCGACCGCTTCCTCGCCACTGCCGAAGCCTACCGCATCCCCGTACATATCGTGTTCAACAAGGTGGACCGCTACAATGAGGACGAACGCCGCTATCTCGATGCCATCGTACACCTTTATAATACCATTGGCTACGAGTGCTCCTGCGTTTCGGCTCTCAATGGCGACGGACTCGACAAGGTGCGTGCCTCTCTCACAGGCAAGACCACCCTACTCTCCGGCAACTCCGGTGTAGGCAAGAGCACCCTCATCAATGCCCTGCTCCCCGACCTCCATCTGCGCACAGCAGAAATCTCCGAGTATCACAACAAGGGCATGCACACCACCACCTTCTCCGAGATGTTCCCCTTCGGCGACAACGGTTGGCTCATCGACACTCCCGGTGTCAAGGGCTTCGGCACCTTCGACATGGAAGAGGAGGAAATCAGCCACTACTTTCGCGAGATATTCGCCGAGTCGGCCCAATGCCGCTATAGCAACTGTACCCACACCCACGAGCCCCACTGCGCCGTACGCCAAGCCGTAGAGGAGTGCCGAATCAGCCAATCACGCTATGCCTCTTACCTCAGCATGCTCGACGACAAGGAGGAGGGCAAGTACCGCGAAGGATATTGCCCCCCCTAGCCCTTCTGGAAGCAACTGCTGCAGCAAGAGGGCATGTTCACACACGACGAGATAAAAGTATTTGAATAGCAATAACACAATACTTACAGAACCGATGAAAAGACATTTGCTATGGGCAGCATCGATGCTGCTGGCTACCGCAGTGGTGGCACAGGGGGTGGCACCGGCCATACCGCATGACAAGAAGTTGGAAGCCAAGGTGGAGCGCACGCTGCACAAGCTGACGCTGGAGGAGAAGGTGGGACAGATGTGTGAACTCACCATCGACGTCGTCACCGACAACCGGCACCGCGACTCCGTGGTGCTCAACGAGGAGGCGGTGGCCAAGGTGATAGACCGCTACAAGGTGGGCAGCATACTGAACGTGCCACTGGGATTGGCACAGACTCCCGAGTCGTGGGCAAGGCTGATACGCACGCTCAACCATCGCTCGATGGAGGCCTGCGGAGTGACGCAGATCTATGGCGTGGACCAGATACATGGGGCGAGCTACACGTGGGGCGCCACACTGTACCCGCAGGAGGTGGGACAGGCGGCATCGTTCAACCGCGACATACCGCACCGTGTGAACGAGGTGTCGGCCTACGAGAGCCGCGCATGCCTCATACCGTGGGTGTACTCACCGGTGATGGACCTGGGACGCAACCCGCTATGGAGCCGCCAGTGGGAGAGCTACGGCGAGGATGTGTACCTCAACGGAGAGATGGCTACTGCCGCCGTGCGCGGATACCAGGGCAGCGACCCCAACCACATAGACGGACAGCATGTGGCAGCGTGCCTGAAGCACTACATGGCCTACGGAGTGCCCGTGAGCGGCAAGGACCGCACACCGAGCCACGTGACCGACCGCGAGATGAGGGAGCGCTACTTCGAACCCTTCCGCAAGGCGATACAGGCAGGGGCCCTGTCGCTCATGGTGAACTCGGGCGTGAACGACGGCATACCCATGCATGCCAACCACGAGCTGCTCACGGTGTGGCTCAAGGAGGGCCTCAACTGGGACGGCATGATAGTGACCGACTGGGCCGACATCAACAACATGTATGAGCGCGACCACGTGGCCGCATCGAAGAAGGATGCCATAGCCATGGCCATCAATGCGGGCATAGACATGTCGATGGTGCCCTACGAGGTGGAGTTCTGCGACCTGCTGCTGGAGCTGGTGCACGAGGGACGCGTGCCCATGGAGCGTATCGACGATGCCGTGCGCCGCATACTCCGACTCAAGTACCGCACGGGGCTGATGGACCGCAAGACGTGGGACATCGCACCCGAGGAGCTGGCCAAGGAGTTTCCCGACTTCGGCTCTGACAAGCTGGCTGCCGAGGCCATAGGCATTGCCGAGGAGTGTATGGTGCTGCTCAAGAACAACGACAATCTGCTGCCGCTGAAGCAGGGCACACGCCTGCTCGTATGCGGACCCAACGCCAACAGCATGCGCTCGCTCAATGGCGGATGGAGCTACACCTGGCAGGGCGACCGCACCGATGAGGTGGCACGCAAGATAGGCAAGTACAAGACGATATATGCCGCGCTGGCCGATAAGTTCGGGCACGACAACGTGACACTCTGCGAGGGCACAACATGGGCCGCCAGGGGCAACTGGCAAGCCCAGAACAAGCCCGACATAGAGGCTGCCGTAGCGGCGGCCGCCAATGCCGATGTGATAGTGGCTGTGGTGGGCGAGAACTCCTACTGCGAGACACCGGGCAACATCGACGACCTCACGCTGAGCGCCAATCAACGCGAGCTGGTGAAGGCGCTGGGCGCTACGGGCAAGCCCATCGTGCTGGTGCTCAACGAGGGACGACCCCGCGTGATTGCCGACATAGAGCCGCTGGCAGGGGCTGTGGTGCAGACCTTCCTGCCGGGCAACTACGGTGGCGAGGCGCTGGCACGACTGATGGCGGGCGAGGCCAACTTTAGCGGCCGACTGCCCTACACCTACCCTCGCCACACGGGAGCACTGGTGACCTACGACTACAAGTCCTGCGAGAGCCGCGGACAGATGGCGGGCAGCTACAACTACGATGCAGTGATGGATGTGCAGTATGCCTTCGGCTACGGACTGAGCTACACCACCTACGAGTATAGCAACCTGCGGGCCGACAAGACGGAGTTTGCGGCGGCGGACAGCATCACCTTCAGCATCGACGTGACCAACACGGGTACCGTAGCCGGCAAGGAGAGCGTGCTCCTCTTCGTGAGCGACCTGGTGGCTACCATCAGCCCCGACAACAAGCGCCTGCGCGACTTCGAAAAGGTGGCCCTGGAACCGGGCGAGACACGCACCGTGAAGCTCGCCATCGCAGCCCGCGACCTGGCATTCGTGGGCATGGGCAACCGATGGACACTCGAGGAGGGCGACTTCCACGTGGCGGTAGGCCGCGAGAGCCTGCGCATACGCTGCACGGAGACGAAGGTATTCTGAGCTACTCTGCTACCCTAACCTATCAGATACAATAATGGCCGACACTCTATATATCAAGTGCCGGCCATTGCTTTCTACCCCAAAGAGAGTTTTTTTACTCCTCAGGCTTCATGTTGGTGTACACATTCTGTACGTCCTCATCCTCTTCGAGACGCTCTACAATCTTGTCAATAGTCGCACGTTGCTCCTCGTTGACATCCTTCAGGTCGTTGGGGATACGGGTAAACTCGGCACTGCGTACCTCGAAACCACACTCCTCAAGGTGTTTCTGAATCTGTGAGAATGACTTGGGATCACCGTAGATGGTGATTTCGGTACCACCCTCTTCCTTCTCCTCCTCATCGTACTCATCCTCTACACCAAAGTCAATCAGGTCGAGTATCAACTCATCCATATCCACATCGTCCTTCTTGGCGAAGGTAAACATTGACTTGTGGGTGAAGATGAAGTCGAGCGAACCAGACGTGCCGAGAGTACCGCCAAACTTGGTGAATACGCTACGCACATTGGCTACGGTACGGGTGGTATTGTCGGTAAGTGTCTCTACATAGATAGCGATACCGTGAGGGCCATAGCCTTCGTAGTTCATCTCCTTATAGTCCTTCTGATCCTTACCGCAGGCATTCTTGATGGCACGCTCAATGTTGTCCTTGGGCATGTTCTCGTGACGTGCAGTAGCAATGATAGCACGGAGTGCTGCATTGTTGTCGGGATCAGGACCGCCAGCCTTCACGGCGATGGCAATCTGCTTACCGATACGTGTAAATGTGCGGGCCATGTTGCCCCATCTCTTCAGTTTTCTTGCTTTACGGAATTCAAACGCTCTTCCCATAGTTCTATTTTTATTTAGTGATTATATTCTCTTTTACTCAGAGGACTCGGAGAACTCTGAGAACTCGGATTACTCCGAGATATCAATATTGAGTCTCCTTATTGTAGGCCATCCTCTCTTATCTCAACTTCGCGCCCAGCTGCTTCTCGTATGAGGCGATGAGCTTAGCCATGATCTTGTCAATCTGCTTGTCGTTGAGGGTCTTCTCCTCATCCTGCAGGATGAAGCTCACAGCATAGCTCTTCTTGCCAGGCTCGAGGTTCTTGCCCTCGTACACGTCGAAGAGTTCAACAGCCTTCAGTAACTTACGCTCACAGTCGTAGGCGATACGCTCGATATCGGCAAACTGCACGTTCTTGTCGAGCAAGAGAGCGAGGTCGCGCTTCACAGAGGGATACTTAGAGAGTTCGGTATAGCTCACCTTCACCGACTTGATAGCCTGAAGCAGATTCTTCCAGTTGATATCGGCATAGTATACCTCGTTGTCGATGTCGAAGGCCTTGGTCAGTTTCTTGCTAACGATGCCTACGGTAGCCAACAGCTTGCCACCACGAGTGTGGTAGCTGAGGGCAGCAGAGTAGATGCCATCAGTAAGGTTACCTACAACTACACTGCGGAGGTTAAGGCCGAGGCGGGCGAAGATGTTCTCTACGTATGCCTTGAGCTCATATACGGTAGCATCCTCATCGGCATGTGCCCATGAGCCAGCCACGCGCTTACCTGTCAGCCAAAGTCCAAGGTGATAGTCTTCGCTGTAGCAAGCAAGCACCTTCTCGTCGTTCTTCTTCTCCTTATTATAATAGTAGCAGTTGCCATACTCAAAGAAACGTAGGTCGGCACTCTTGCGGTTGGCATTGTGTGCTATGCTCTCGAGACCACCGAAGAGGAGTGTCTGACGCATCACGTTGAGGTCGTTGCTCAAGGGGTTCATCAGGTTCACCAGGTTCTCGGGCTTATAGGTCTCATTGCCGTCATAGTAGGCTGCACGAGTGAGCGAGTTGTTGAGAATCTCATTGAATCCGCAACCCACTAGCTGCTCGGCTACTACCTGCTGCAAGCGGTGTGAGCGGTCTTCCTTGTTCTTAGTGGTGAGGCTCGACTTCAGTGCCGAGGGAATCTCCACATTGTTGTAACCATAGATACGGAGGATGTCTTCTACCACATCGCAGGGACGCTGCACATCTACGCGGTAGGGAGGAATGCTGAGGGCAATACCCTCGGCAGACTCGTTCTCGATAGTCATCTCAAGGCTACGCACGATGCTCTTCACTGTCTCTGCAGGGATTTCCTTGCCGATGAGCGAGTTGACGAAATCATACTTGAGGTCTACCTTGAAGTCCTCGATGGGGTTAGGATACACGTCGCAAATCTCCATAGAGATGGTACCACCAGCCAACTCCTTAACGAGGAGTGCAGCCTGCTTCAAAGCATAGATGACACCATTGGGGTCGATACCACGCTCAAAGCGGAACGAAGCATCGGTATTGAGTCCGTGACGACGGGCGGTCTTGCGCACCGAAGTGGGATTGAAGTAAGCGCTCTCAAGGAAGATGTTAACAGACTCCTCGGTAGTACCCGACTCCAAGCCGCCAAAGACGCCGGCAATACACATCGGTTCCTCGGCATTGCATATCATGAGGTCGTTCTCAGAGAGTTTGCGCTCTACCCCATCGAGTGTCACGAAGGGAGTACCCTCGGGCATGGTCTTCACCACTACCTTACCACCCTTTACCTTGTCGGCATCGAAGCAGTGGAGGGGTTGACCATAGGCATGAAGGATATAGTTGGTGATGTCCACGATGTTGTTGATGGGACGGAGGCCGATGGTAGTCAGTCGGTTCTTCAACCATTCGGGACTCTCCTTTACAGTAACACCCTTGACACTCACGCCGGCATAGCGCGGACAAGCAGTTTCGCTCACCACCTCGATGGCGATGGGCAGTTCGTTGTTGTCCACAGCAAATGCCTCCACTGAGGGACGGTGCAGAGCGGTCTCATAGCCATTCTGCAACAGGTAGGCATAGAGGTCACGGGCAACGCCATAGTGCGAGCAGGCATCGGCACGATTGGGAGTGATGTCCACCTCGAGCACGTAGTCGCTCTTGATATTATAATAGTCCTTGGCAGGAGTTCCGGGCACAGCATCGGCAGGAAGCACGATGATGCCTTCGTGACTGGTGCCAATACCGATTTCATCCTCGGCACAGATCATGCCATTAGACTCCACACCACGCAGCTTCGACTTCTTGATGGTGAAGCACTCATCGCCGTCGTAGAGTTTGGTACCCAATGTAGCTACTACCACCTTCTGACCGGCAGCCACGTTGGCTGCACCACATACAATCTGCACGGGGTCGCCCTCACCGAGGTTGACCGTTGTCACGTGCATGTGGTCAGAGTTGGGATGCGGTTCGCAGGTGAGCACCTCACCGATAACGATACCTTCGAGGCCACCCTTGATGGTCTGTACCTCCTCCACGCTGCCTGTCTCCAGACCTATCGAGGTGAGCGCAGCGGCTACCTCATCGGGAGTGAGGGTAAAATCGACATATTCTTTAAGCCAATTGTACGAAATGTTCATATTGCTCTATATCTTTTATTGTTTTTCTTCTATCAAATCGAAATATCGTGCAAAATTACAAAAAGATATTGGCAATAGCGAATTATTGAAGCAAGAATTTACCTCCCGGCAGCACTTATTACGCTATTGATTCCAATCAATTATCAGAAAAAAGATTTTTATCAGAAAGGCATATCCTGCACACCGCCCATGGGGAATGGATTGTCAGCTGGTGGCGGTGGAACGGGAGGCATACCGATATATGCATCGTTGGGTTTGGCTGCGCCACGCTTGTTCATCTTCGATCCCAGCACGGCATCCTCCGGCAATGGCACTAGACTCTCGTCCTGCATATTCTGGAAGCGGGCATAGTTACCTACAAAGCGCAGACGCACATCACCCACCGCACCGTTACGGTGCTTGGCAATGATGATTTCGGCCACACCATGCAGGTCGTTTCCCTTCTCATCCTGAAATATCTTATAGTATTCCGGACGATGGATGAAGCACACAATATCGGCATCCTGCTCGATAGCTCCCGATTCACGAAGGTCACTCAGCTGAGGACGCTTTCCCTCGATACCCTCACGACTCTCCACACCACGGTTGAGCTGACTAAGGGCAATGATAGGAATATCAAGCTCCTTGGCCAATCCCTTGAGTGAGCGCGAGATGGTACTCACCTCCTCCTGACGGCTACCAAACGAAGCTCCCGACGCATTCATCAGCTGCAGATAGTCTATGATAATCAACTTCACACCATGCTCACGCACCAGTCGGCGCGCCTTCGTACGCAGTTCAAAGATAGAGAGCGACGGAGTATCATCCACATAGAGTGGCGCATCAAAAAGTGAGGTAATATTGCTATCAAGCTGGCCCCACTCATATGGTGCCAGCTGGCCGCTCTTAATCTTCTCGCCTGGAATCTCACACACATTCGTGATAAGACGATTGACCAACTGAACATTGCTCATTTCAAGCGAGAACAGGGCTACAGGCTCCCGATTATTGACAGCTATATTCTTGGCCATAGAGAGCACGAAGGCTGTCTTACCCATAGCAGGACGTGCAGCAATGATGACAAGGTCCGATTTCTGCCAACCCGAGGTATACTTATCCAAATCATAGAATCCGGTAGACAACCCACTGAGACCAGAATCACGCGAAGCTGCAATCTTCAACTGCTCATAAGCTTGCTTGATGACGGGATTAATCTGTGTATAATCCTTCTTCATGTTCTGTTGCGAGATGGTGAAGAGCTTGCCCTCAGCCTCTTGCATGAGATCCTCCACATCCTGAGTCGAATCGAAAGCTTTAGTCTGTACCTCACTCGTAAAGGAGATTAGCTCACGAGCCAAGAACTTCTGAGCAATGATGCGAGCATGATATTCGATATGGGCCGACGAGTTGACCTTTCCTGCCAACTGAGTGATGTAGACAGGCCCACCCACCTCGTCCAACTCGGCCGTAGAGCGCAATTGCTCAGCCACGGTGAGGATATCAACCGGCTTCTGCTGTATGGCAAGCGTCTGAATTGCCTTATACAGTAGTTGGTGACGATGCTCGTAGAAAGATTCCGGCTTCAAAATTTCACTCACCAGTGAGTAAGCATCTTTCTCTATCATGAGTGCACCCAATACTGCCTCCTCAAGCTCTGTAGCCTGAGGTTGCAGATGTCCATAATCATCGGTCTGTTTTACGGGACGACGGGTTGTTGCAGTACGTGGTTGTCGAGGTGTTGCCATAGCAGTCATTTTTTTTAACGGGACGCAAAAGTACACAAAAAGCCACGCAAACGAAAGGGAACAAGATTGAAGTTTTCCAAAAGTTTTCCACAAACACACTGCAATCGGTGGAAAACCCTACATCGAATGCAACAGGAGACAGCACTAGTCAATTATTTCATCTGATATTTCTCTTTTCTACGAATTATCATTACCTTTGCGCAAAACAGCATAGCTATTATGATAACATTTCCTCATGCCAAGATCAACATCGGCCTGCAAGTGACCGAGCGCCGTCCCGACGGATACCACAACCTCGACACCGTATTCTACCCTATTCCACTGCACGATGCCTTGGAGGTAATTGAAGCCAAAGATGCCGAATACGACTGCAAGCTCCACCTCAGTGGAGTAGACATTGCTGGCGATCCCGACAGCAATCTTGTGGTACGCGCATACCGTCTTTTAGCATCCGACTACCCCCTCCCCCCCGTGGACATCCATCTGCACAAGCACATCCCCACAGGAGCCGGCTTGGGCGGCGGTTCAGCAGACGCAAGTTTCATGCTCCGCCTCCTCAACGAAATGTTCGCGCTCAACATCAGCACCGAAAAGTTGGAGGCATACGCAGCCCAACTGGGTGCCGACTGCCCCTTCTTCATTACCGCTACCCCAGTCTACGCTACAGGCATTGGCAACGAGTTCCATCCCATCTCACTCGACCTTAACGACCTTTATCTGGTAGTAGTGAAGCCCGACGTATTCGTTTCAACCAAAGAGGCCTACTCTATGGTACACCCCAAGAAGCCAGAGGTAACACTTGACAAAAAGATCATAGCCCCCATCAGTGAATGGCGCAACACCATCAGCAATGATTTCGAAAAAGGTATCTTTGCCCTGCACCCAGAACTTCAAGAAATCAAGAACAAGCTATATCAGCTGGGAGCAAAATATGCAGCCATGAGCGGTTCGGGCTCAGCCCTATTCGGACTATTCTCTACACCTATAGAAAATATCGAAGAGCATTTTGTCGACTGTTTTTGTGAACAACAGAAACTCCCCGATTCACATCGAGGAGTTCCCAAATAACACAAACACAAAATAAAACACGACAAAACTACTATGCAATTTCTATTAGCCTATTGCTTTGTAATTGCAACCCATTCCTAAAGGTTCTTACCTTATCAGCAGCCTCATCAGGTGAATTGCACAGATATAACAGACGTAGGATTAGAATTGTTCTTGCCATAGGCAAAAAAATATCGAATCTGCAAATTAGGATATAACATTCGGTCGTAAGAATAAGAAAAGAGGATGAGCCAGAAGCACATCCTCTATTTCTATTCCTTCATATCTTGTACAATCCACTTACATATTCATCGAAAGATAAGCAATATATCCGATATAAACCAACAAGAAGATTACTCCCTCTACCCTATCCAGCTTTTTCTTTTTGAAAGTAAACGCTGCAAGCCACAGCATCACAACTACAACCAATACCATCACCATATCCACCGTTGAAATCGATTGGATTTCAAAGGGCGATATTGCAGCACTCACACCAATGATAAGAGAGAGATTAAAGACATTGGAACCAATAACATTACCCAACGCCAACTGATTCTTCCCCTTCATAGCCGCAACAACACATGTAGCCAACTCAGGCAGTGAGGTGCCCACAGCCATCAAGGTGATGGAGATAAATGCCTCCGACACATGGAATCGCTCCGCAATGCTTACCGTATGGTCCACAAACAACTGACCGCCGAAGATAAGTCCACCCAATCCAAGCAAGATAAAGACAATCGCTTTGCCCATAGACATAGGCTTCACATTTTCATCACCCCCATCATCATCTCCCTTCTTGGCCGATTTGAAAGAGTCTATCATAAACACGGCAAATACCAGCAGAAGATAGAGAGCATCTACACGCGAGATACCCGGAGTGCCCATTTCTCTGAATAATCCAAAACAGTTATAAAGCATAAACATCAGGAACAACGACACGAGAATGGCAAACGGAATATCCTTACGAATGTTACTCTTCGTGTATCCTATAGGCGATATCAGTGCCGTAACACCGAGAATAAGCAGAATATTACAGATATTCGAGCCGGTAACATTACCCAAGGCCATATCACCATGTCCGCCAACAGCAGAAATAAAGCTCGACACAAGTTCAGGCATAGAGGTTCCTATACCCACAATCGTCATACCAATAATAAATTCACTAATACCATACTTACGAGCTACCGCAGAAGCACCGTCAACAAGCCAATCCGAGCCAACAAGTATCAGCACCAGACCTACGAGAATACATAAAATATCAATCCACATTATACTACTATATTATATTATAAAATTACGAACACATCATCTAATCTCTTTTCCAAAGGGCATCAGAGCCAACACTGCCAGTTTGAAGTGCTGCAAGCCAAACGGAACGCCCACTATCGTGATGCAAAAGAACAATCCAAGCACAGCATGGCTCATAGCCATCTCGATGCCACCAAAAACTATCCAAAGTATATTAAGGAACATCGACCAACAACCCATTTGCCCATTTCTATCAGTTACATCATGTCCAAATGGCCACAATGAAAGATTGGCCATCTTAAACAACTGAAGGCCAATAGGGATTCCTACAATCGTTGCACAATAGATAATACCCAACAAAAAGTATGCCACGGCCATCAGAAAACCGCCGAACACAACCCATATTACATTTCCCAGTAATGACATAGCATATTGCTTATATAAACCATGCAAAGTTACGACAAAGCGCGTAGAGAACAAAAATAAATTCTTTTTTTCTTGGAAAAGACAATAAAACGCTGTAATTTTGCACCGTTTTCATAAATAGACATCAAAAGGTCGGTTCCGTAGCTCAGCTGGATAGAGCAACTGCCTTCTAAGCAGTAGGTCGAGCGTTCGAGTCGCTCCGGAATCACCAAAACGAAAGAGACAACCACAGATTGTCTCTTTCGTTTTTATTATTCTATTCGTATTAGCACCGTTTATACAAATAAAAACGCCCAAACTAATGCTTGGGCGATGTAGTTGCGGAGAAAGGATTCGAACCAATGACCTTTGGGTTATGAGCCCAACGAGCTACCACTGCTCCACTCCGCGATGTTTTGATGATGCAAAGGTAGTGCTTTTCTTGTTACGCTGCAAATTTTATCGACACTTTTTACACTTTTCAACCTTTTCCGCACCTTTTCTACCCGAAATAGCCCCAAAAACATATTTTTTGCAATACCCACAAAACAAAAGGGCGAGGAGCGCAACATGATTGCACTCCTCGCCCTTCGTCTCAGAAGTTATTAGAATCTATCCTCGACTACCTCATCCATGAAAGCACTTCAGGACAATGCTAATATGCAAACAGGCTACTTCTTCAGTTTCTCGTTCCAGAAATTAAGCATTTTATTGAAGATATGGTAACGGGTGTTACCGCCATAGATGCTGTGGTTACGGTTCGTGTAGTAGAACATATCAAACTGTTTGTCGGCCTGCACCAACGCTTCAGCATATTCCATACTATTACGTACGTGCACATTATCATCGGCCATGCCGTGCATAAGAAGCAGACTACCATTAAGGTTGGCGGCGCGGTTGATGGGCGAAGTTTTCTCATAGTTCTCACCATTCTCTTGAGGAGTGCGCATGAAGCGTTCGGTGTACACAGAATCATAGTATTTCCAATATGTGGGTGGCGCCACCGCGATACCAGCTTTGAATACGGGTTCGCCCGACGACATAGACATCAATGTATTGTAGCCCCCAAAGCTCCATCCCCAAATTCCAATACGGTTCTTGTCAACATAGGGCAAAGTTGCAAGATACTTAGCTGTCTCCACCTGGTCTTCAGACTCAAGCAAGCCAAGCTGCAAATAGGTACAGTTCTTGAATTCTGCGCCACGGCTTCCAGTTCCACGACCATCGACACATACTACTATATATCCCTGCTGTGCCAGGAAGGTCTCCCACAATGTACCGCCATAGAAACCTGTACGCCAACTATCAAGCACCTCTTGCGAACCAGGGCCACTGTACTGATACATGATGACGGGAAGTTTTGAGTTCTGCCCACTAACATCTAAGCCCGCCGGCTTCACCATCCAACCGTTCAGCACGGTTCCGTTCGAGGTGGCAAACTGGAAGAACTCCTTTGAGGGCATACCCGGCTGGTTAAGCTTCTCGGCCAACGCCTTGTTATCCACCAAAGTCTTGAGCACCTTTCCCTTCACATTCTCGATGGTAATTACGGGAGGTGTATGTATGTCTGAATGTGTATGTACGAAGTTTTGCAGATTCTTGCTGAACATAGCGTCACTAGTTCCAGTAGCAGGAGTGAGACGCGTCTTCTTACCCTTCTTGTCCTGCTTATATACAGCACGGCGTAACGGACTGGGTTCATTACTCTGATAGTAGAGATCACCCGTCTTCTCATCCCAACCGTAGAAGTTGGTCACCTCATGCTCGCCATCAGTAAGCTGCTTCACGAGTACCCCATTGAGGTTATACAGATACAGGTGATTATAGTTGTTACGCTGGCTCTGCAAAATAAAATTGTCCGGATAGAAACGGATATCCTGATAAGTAGGCTCATTGATATACTGGGGCGATTCCTCACGGAGCACCAGCTTGCACACTGTTGAGCGCGGGTTAGCCATATACATATCCATACGGTTCTGATGACGATTGAGCGTCACGATAGCCAACTTTTCAGGATCCGAGGTGAAGTGAATGCGGGGAATATAGTCCTCCTCATCTATCTTCAAGTCAATCTTGCGTGTTACCATTGACTTGATATCAAAGGTATGTACGCTCACTTTCGAATTATCAACACCTGGCAGCGGATACTTATAGGTATAGGCACCGGGATACAAAGCATTGCCCTCATAGCTTGGAGCCATACCACGATACATAACGAAAGAGAATGAGGGCACATGACTCTCCACACTCTTCACGTATGCAATCATCTTGCTGTCGGCACTGAACTCATAGCATTTATTCATCGTGAACTCCTCCTCATATACCCAGTCGGGGATACCGTTGAGCACCTCATTAAACTTACCATCGGTAGTCACCTGCGACTCACTGTTGTTGAACATCAGCTTCACAAGATGAATGTTGTTGTCGCGCACGAAAGCAATCATCTTTCCGTCGGGAGAAAATGACGGAACCTGTTGCGGTCCACCAGTAGAGAGGGGCGTCATCTTCTTGTTTGCCACATCATAGATGTAATATTCTGCAGTGAAAGAACGTCTATAAATAGGTGTAGTCTTTGTCTGAATCAATATACGGTCCTCTGCAGGCGACATGATATAACCATCAAAGCGTTTGAAGTCACATCCACGAGCATTGTCCACCGAGAACAGCGTATCCACCACCTCGCCAGTCTTAAAAGCATAACGCACAATGCACGTTCCACCACCACCAATCATCATGTAGTGTTCGCCATCGTTCATGGAACGCATGCCACCCACTCCCTGAGCGCTATATGCACCGTTAGTAATCTTCCTGATGTCAAGTTGTTCTGCAGCCGATGCGCCAAGCACCATCAACACCCCTGCAGCAAGGGTCATAAAAATCTTTTTCATCATTTTTGCCGTATTATTCAATATTGCAACAAAATTAGTGCAAAATTTCGATTTAGCGAAAACAATGGAAGTTAACTTGTATTGTTGAGTGTGAGAAATTTAGTTTCAGGTGAGCGAAACACCCAATTTATTTAGGTATTTCCGAGCCGCATTCTATCTTCCAGGTCGTATACCGTTCCTATAAATTAGTGCAAGGTGAGCCAATCCCTACCTATTTAAAACCAATAAGGGGCTCTTCGCAGAGGCCCTTATTGGATTCAATAGGTATTAGTTTTTTAAGGTAAAAAGATTGTTTTTAGGATAACGCTGCAAAGGTCTACCATTTTTTTGAACTTACAAAACAAAAAAACATGTTCCACAACATATATTCGCTGTTTTTCACAAATTCTCTTACTATTTGTAAGGTATATTACTCATTTTTGCCATTTTTCAGCCCAAAATAGTGAACAAATGCCAATATTTACCTCACAAAAGCAGCTCCATCTTTCTATTTGTAAGCAAGCGTATTGTAAACAAGCGGGTGCTTCTGTTTTTCATCTTTCGCACAGTGTCCTTATCTCCGCCTGTGCATATCGGTATGCCAGTACCTGTTGTGTTTCCTCGTCGTAGTATTCCATCAGGCAGTACAGCACCTTTGCGTTGCACGACATGTGTACATCTTTCCGAAAAGGAGGTTCGTATAGGTTCCAGTACTGATGCCGGCCAGGCGACAGAAATCCTTCACTCGCACTCCCAGCGCCTCGCGCTCGGCAGTGATTAGCACTCCCAGAGGGCTATAAATTCGTTTTGAACGTCTCATATGTTATCCTTAAATGCAACCCCTTAACCCGCGACAACCTTTAGGTTGCTAGCCGTAAGGGGGAAGCAAAGTCGCAATTAACTAGGCGGAGCCGATTAACCGCTGCATAGCAGCTCTTAACCAGTAGCTTCAGCTACGCTCAACCCGCAACTCCGCTGCCCAGCCATCATCATCGTACAGCACTCGAGCAATCCTCATAATTCACAATTCAGAATTAAACACCTCGTGCTTCTCGTCATCGTTGATAAAATCTGCGTGAGGTAAGAATCTGTTTTAAAATTATTTCGAGTTTAGCTGAGAGGTGTTTTTATGTAGATTTGCGCTGTCAAGGCGCAGCAAGGATAGTGCCAACGAGCGCATGTAAGCTCGCTTACAATGCTCAGCGAGTACAGCCTATCCTCATTAAAGATAAATAGTGGTCTATTTGCAAGAATTGAGAGTACAAAGATGCCAAAAAGAACCTCAGATAAACCGAAAGTTGCGATTAAGCGAGAACAAAGACTGCTTGCAGGCTCTGTCGAGTGCAGCAACTTCACTGAAGGTAAAAGCAGATTCTAAAAACATATTAGCGATAATTTTAAAACAGATTCTTAATCAAAAATACCTACCGTTTGTTTGATGATTACAGAAATATAAATATCTTTGCAGCGAGAATACGTTTCAAAAATGCGTTTGCAAGTCAAGGAAATACAGCAAATCCTCCAAGTTGCCCGTGATATTTACGGCAATGATGTGAAGGTATACCTGTTTGGTTCACGTACAGATGATACCAAGCGTGGTGGTGACATTGATTTGCTTATTCGTACTTCAGAAGCAAAGAAAGGCATTCTTTCGCGTGTACGTATGACAGCCCGATTGAAACATCTTCTTGGTGATCAGAAGATTGATGTGATCGGTGACCATGAGGATTCGCTTGTGGCACGTGAAGCATTAGCCACTGGAATATTATTAGCATAGCGATGACTGCAAAGAGGCAAGAGACTATTGAGCGTTTACAGCGCGAGTATGAGGTATGCGACAAGCATATCCTTCGTATTGATGAGGCATTACGTGGCTTAAAAGTTGATTTTCCCATTACGTTGGAAACCTATCAGAGCTTTGACTCCGATCAGATACGCTGTATAGACCAATTTATCTTTCGTTTCTCAAAGTTGCAAGATGCCATTGGCGCTAAGATTTTCCGCTACACATTGGAGATATTAGAAGAAGATGTCACCTCATTGCCTATGCGCGACATCCTGAATCGATTAGAACGGTTCAATATCATCCCAAGCGCCGACGAATGGATTTATATTCGCGAGTTGCGTAATGAGATAGCCCATGACTATCCATTATATGAAAATGAGATTGTGGCAATTTTGAATGAGCTGGTCGTTAAGGTTGGAGTCGTAATCGACATTTATAACAAGCTAAAAGCATATATCTGCCAATAAAAGTTTAGAGTTGGCAGTTAACGTTATCGTTGCGGCTTGCCGCTTAACCCGCAACTCCGTTGCCCAGTCTTCGTCATCGTACAGCACCCGTGCAATCCTCATAATTTAATTCATAATTCATAATTCACAATTCAGGATTAAGCACTTCGTGCTTATCGTCATCGTACAGCACTCGAGCAATCCTCATAATTCATAATTCACAATTCAGAATTAAGCACTTCGTGCTTCCCTGTCAACATCATCGTTATCGCGCAGCGGCTCTCTTTCTTTTCTTCTCCTCACGGAATATGCGTGGTAGTGTACAGATGATCTGCTTGCATCGTGCCCATTGGTTCTTGGGCTCAGCAAAGATGCGGTGCCATACTCCATATTGAGGGCCACTCACTATTATAGTTTCACCCTTGGTACTTTACCCCAGTCAATTTGTTGACGTGCTGTTTCGATATCGGTAAAGTTGAAGTCGGTGAGGTAGCGGCGTAGCTTCTTCTCTGCCCCCTTGGTACCCACATATGACTTGAACTTACGTGCCATGGGCAGTCCTTCGAGCATGGGCTGTCCACCATCAAGGTCACGAGGATGGATGTAAGCCAACAGATATTCCTCTGCCTGCTTGCTCCAGTGCTTTATCAATTGATAGGGAAACATACGGAAGTAGCCCCCACCAGAGAAGATGATATTCTTTCCGCCAAGTTGCTTCACAGTCACGGGAAACTCCTCCATCTCCACTCCATTATATTCGATGATACTAGGAACGGGATTAGTATACGAAGGCATACCTCCATGAGCATGCTTGGTAGGGAATACAGTACAGTCAGTCTTGATACCCAGTTCGTGCAACGCTTCGAAAGCCCATCCCTCGCTCTCACGGATTGAGAAACCTGGTGCGCGGAACTTTGTCACCTTTTGCCCCGTGATATCTTCGAGCATCTTAACCGATGCCTCCACATCCTTCTTGAATTCCTCAGGCGACTGTTGCCATACGAGTTGGTGTGTCATCGTATGGCTTCCAATCTCGTAGCGTTCCGCTATGCGGCGCACTACGTCGGGATAGGTCTTTGCCACCCATCCAATGATAAAGAATGTGGCCTTCGTGTTCGTCTCGTCAAGGATATTCAGTATGCGATCCACATTTTTGTGGATACGCACCTCATACTGCCCCCATGAATCCTCACCACGGGTAGCATCAAAGTCAAGAAGGTGAAACCACTCCTCGACATCAAAAGTCAGAATATTCATAATTGATTTTATATAGATTTCTACGATTTTCCAAAAAAGTCACAATATTTTCGGAATCAATTCCAAAAAAGTCACGATATTTTTGGAATCTTTTATATCCCCCTCTCCTATTTCTGGCGCACACGTCAGCAGCACGAGATAGACTATCTTGAAGAAGAGAATGGCAAGTTGCAAGCATACGAATTCAAATGGAACACTCGTAAGGCTAATGCCAAATGCCCAGAGGCATTCAAGACTGCCTACCCCACGGCAAGCTATCAAGTCATTACTCCCGACAACGTGGAAGAATTTCTGTTATAATCAACGCTATCTTTTAGACATATTATCCGCGTTGTGGTATCTGCTTTACGACCTTGGCCGGACGGCCTGTGGCTACTGTCCATGCCGGTACATCTTTTGTGACAAGCGAACCTGCACCTACTACAGCGCCTTCACCAACAGTTACTCCCGGCATTATAAAAGACTCCATTCCAATTAGGCAACCTTTTTTAAGGACAATTGGTTTAACAATATACCCTAAATCCATGTAGTCATCACCTACACAATAGTTACTGAAGTCTCTTTGATGGCATAGCAGTCGTACACCGGCAGCGATGCTTACATGGTCTTCCAATGTTATCATATCCGCATGTCCCAAGTCTATGCGAACGTAGTCTCCGACAAAACACTCCTTACCTACCTTACATCCCATTTTACGCATCAGCATAGGACGAATCTTCCTCGGATTAAAAGAGTGTAGGATAGGCCAATCCATCATCTTTTCTAACCGCTTGCGATAGATATTCGAAATAAACTTACCAATTACCTTACCTATTGACACATCGCCATACTCTTCAACTGAATAGTTGAATCCTAATGCACGAAGCATTTTATAAGTCGTACTAACTTTCCTTTTTCCCATATCCTTTAATCTTTACATTTTTCACCACATAATCGAGATAATAAAATTTCACTACCCCATTCCAACAACAAAAAGAAATGGTGGAAATACCAACCAATTTTGGCCAAATCCATCTTACGCCAGAACAAACCTGTCAGTCCTAATTTCTTAAATATCTTTGGTGGATGCTTTATCTGCCCTAATGAGAAGCGAAAAGCAGCTCCTACACCTATACAGATCTTCTTATCCAAGTAAGGGAGTAGTCGTACTGCAAGGTAGTCCTGCTTGGGAGCTCGTAGCGACACCCATACGATATTTGCCCCACTCTCATTGATGCGACGAGCTATGCCTTCGAAGTCATACTCATCCAATTCACAGAAGGGAGGAGAGAAGGTACCGACGATATTAGATGTATCACTTCCTGAGAACTTAGCTTTCATGGCGGAAAGTGTCTCTTCGGTATCACCTAACAGGTAATGCTTCAGTCCACTTTCATTATCGCCAATCATTTGAACAAAGAGATCAGGTCCTACGGTGCGTTGCACCTCCTTCAACCCCCATAGACGAGCCATCCACACAAGCGGCATACCATCTGGAGTACACATGAAGGCTCGGTTCATCACTTCTCGATATTCAGCATTCTTATTAGCATAAGCAACAGTACGCACATTCGATACGCAAATGTAATCATTCACCCCATCTTCTACTGCTTTCGTAATGCGTTGTTTCGCATTAGTTGGACTTGTAGCTGAGATATAAACTTTTCCTATACGATATTTTTTCATATTAACAGCATTATTTCTTACAAGAGAATTTTCAGTTAAAGACATTCATCCAAACTCATTGATTAAATCTTGCAAACTTAAATTTTCTTTTGCAAAAATGCCTTTATGCATCGCAATTTGGTCATCAGCCATGTTCCACCACTTAATACTTAATAGTTTTTCAATTATTTCCTCTGAAAACCTAAATTTTATCACTTTTGCTGGTATACCACCAACAACAGCATATGGCGGTACATCCTTCGTCACAACAGCATGTGCCGCAATAATAGCTCCATCACCAATAGTGATTCCTGGCATAATCAAACATTTCTCGCCTATCCAAACATCATTTCCAATCTTAATAGGCGAATAGGGAGTATATTCTATCTGATTCTTAAACCTTGGATTTAAGGAATGATCCAAATAAAATATTGAATTTGTAGAGAGTAAATTAGTAGGATGTCCCGCTACACCAATTTTTGTACCTGTCGCTATTGAACAAAAATTTCCAATCTCAGCATGAGCCACTGTACAGAAATGCCGCAATCTGGTATAATTTCCCAATTTTGTATCATACATTTTCGCCAACGGGCCAATAAAACATTTTGTGCTATCAAACTTGCATTTTTTATCCCACAATGAAAAGAAGGATATTCCTTTTTTCAGTTTTTTCATTGAAAAAAACGAATATAATAAACTCATCTATATTTTTTTTAAAAGGATTTACAATAACACTTATCTAGTAAATGATTTGGTCACAAGTACTTTTAAAATAAAGCAATGCATAGCATAAAAAACTCCTATGCCGTTATTACTTAATATAACCTTAGCACCATTCCAATCTTTACGCTTTATTCGAACTATTAAACGACGAAAAATAAAATCACCAACAAGTTTTCTACGATATTCGGGATACAATCCATCCAAAGAAACAACTCCTGCGAAATCCTTACTTACATCTGGCAATTTAGAACTTAGTCCATTATCATACCGCACATATTCTAATATGATTTTTTGTGAGCTATAAACAACTGCATTCTCAAGAAGTCTATGCAACCATTCCATATCTTCATATAAACAAATATCTTGACGCATAGGCCCCACTTCTATAGCTACATGCCTTTTCACAAAAACAGTACCTAATCTTATATATAATTGTCCTCTAAATAAAGCTTTGTAAGCATCATTTACTTTTCCATCAGCTACATTAACTTTTTGCTTTACGATTCTTCCTTCTGAATTCTTCTCCAAAAAACTTGCAATATAAATATCAACGTCAAGCCCCTTATTCTTAAGTTCATAGCATATATCAAAAGCACCATCCAAAAGAATATCATCAGCATCAAGAAAAAAAATATATTCTCCTTGCGCTTCATTCATTCCTCGATTTCTAGCGACAGATACTCCTGCATTTTTTTGGTTGACGACTCTAATGCGGCTATCATTAATATCACTAACAATCTCCAATGAATTATCTTTGGATCCATCATTCACAACAACTATCTCAAAATCATGAAAAGACTGATTCAAGACTGACCATATCGTATCCTTAATATACAATTCCTTATTGTATAACGGAATGATTACCGAAAGAAAAGGATTCTCCATTGTTTCTCACTTTTATATTATTCCCATTATATTTCACCCATAACCTCTCTTAGAACTAGGATATTTCTCTTTGGAGAAAACATTCTTTGTATGCATAAACTCCCCTCATTAGCCTTATTCTTCCATAAGTCACGATTCTCCAACAACTCTACAAATTTTTTCGAGAAATCTTCCTTATCACCGAACTTTGATAACAATGCATAACGTCCCTCTCCGGAATATTCATAAGATTCGTCAGTTGCTGCAGCCAAAGATGGAGTCCCCAGAATCAAAGCTTCAGCTAATGCCAAATTGGCATGAGGGATACCAAAATTACTAACAAAACAGTATGACTGCTCTATGATATTAGTAATTTCATAGATACCAGGGATACAAACTATACGTTTGTCTGATTCTATTTTTTGTTTTAAGATCTTATCGTAATAGTAGTATAAACCACATCTATGCAAGAAGCCTTTTAGTAGACTCTTAAATCCACGAGCCAAAGGGACCTTTTCGCCACCGAGGATTAATAATCGAAAATCATCCCCCTTTGCACAAGTTGAAAAAGTCTCTACCACAGATAATGCACCTTTGAGAGAAGAGAAACCACCTGTAAAAAGAACGACTTTAAGGTTTGAAGCATCACAATTAAAAAGATGATTATATGAGATTTCTTTTCTGCGTGATTCCATATCTATCCAATCGTATACTATAGTAGTTCGATCCTCACAATCTGAAAATATAGATGCACTATATCTATTGATTGCAATTATCTTGTCGGCATATTTACTTACAATCTTACGTGCACGGTTTAACTGATGGACATGTTCATCTAAAGGCCAATGCTCTCTGACATGCAAAATCGTCTTTAGCCCAAGTTCCTTGGCTGGCTTCAAGTAGTCGCATATCATCATGTTATTCAAATACACGATATCTATTCGATATGAAATCAACAAAGATTTAAAATCTCGTAGAGATGAAAATAGCTTAATGTATTGTAAAACACGACTTGTTTTCAACAATGACAGATTATAAGGCATATCATGCATTTTCTTAAAAATCACGACCTCTATCCCTAACTTTTTCAACTCTTCAGAGAGACTTCCATAAGACTTCAATGCCGCTATAGGATAGAACTTAGTCCTATCTATATTTTTAATTACATTCAATAGACAAAAGCTACCACCTCCCACTACAGAGGTTTGATGCATAAATAGTATTCGCTTCATGCTATAATATATTTGCCAAATCAATCACTCTTCTTGCTTGCACATTGGCATTCTTGTATTTTAAGATATACTGTTGAGCCTCGGCCCCCAAACACTCCAATTCGGATTTATCTTTCTTCAACAATTCGTTCAATGTGTCATAATAGCCATCAATGGTTTCTTCATCAAATGAATACATATACGAATAATAATCTTCAGGAATAGCCTCTAGTCTAGTTGTAACCATAGGTGTACCAGAAACCATATATTCGATATTCTTTGAAGGAAATGAATATAAAGTATAATCAGCTCCTGTAAATCGGGGATTCACAAGCAACATTGCTGCTTGTTCTGCATGTACTATTTCATCATTCTTTGCTTGTCCCCTGAAATCAATACGGCTATCTATTTTTGCATATTCCTCTAATTTAACGCTAAATGGACCATGTCCATATATCACTAAACGAATATCGTCATATGGCAGTTTCATAAATGCCTGACATAAATAATCCAAACCATACATTTCAACCAAACCACCTGCATACAGAATATCACGAGTATTATTCTTCTGAATAGGAGATTTTTCCCCCATCATAGGATCTACTAAACCTTCCATTACAATATAAGGTTTCTTTTGGGGGTTTAAGATTGCATCAGATAATTCTGATATATAAACAAAACCAGAAAAATACGCAATGGATTTCATGTGCAACT
The DNA here is from genome assembly GCA_017465905.1 of Bacteroidaceae bacterium. GTDB lineage: Bacteria > Bacteroidota > Bacteroidia > Bacteroidales > Bacteroidaceae > UBA1189. The sequence continues at coordinate 82,281 of JAFTVE010000005.1, forward strand.
TACCCAATAAGCCCATTTCCTCATACTTCTTATGATTTTCTCCAACCATACCAGGCATATCCGTCACCCAACCAATACGACGAACACCAGCCAACCATGCCCCCCATATAGTACCAATACAACGACATGGAATCAACACATCGCAAAGAACGACTCCATCTTTTCTATTCTTTATACCCCAAAAGAAAACATAAAAAAAGACATATAATAACAAAAAGGTATGATATATCGCGGTTCTCTTAATATAAGGCACATAGTGATATGAAACGCCATCTACAGTTTCCGATTTTATTTTTTTATACTTGAAAGGAGCATACAGTGATGGTATTGGTAAATTTGATAAAACATCAACATTTACACCATTATCAATAAGACCTCCCTCCATCAACTTATAATACTTCTGTATCGCAAACCCCATCGGGATTTGCTTCTCTGCATATAAGTAGTCTAATTGCCGATTACTAATCGATGAAGAAACCAATAAAACTTTCATGATATTCTTTTATAACCATTTAATCCTAAAATAATTGGATAAATCCAAGAAGGTGAAGATGGATATGAAGCCTGTATAAAAGTTAGAATAACTAATACTACAAGATATATATTATATCTTCGACATCTACAATTAGAATAAGTAAAACTTCCCAACTTTATATAAAAGAACAAAAAAAACAGAGCTGAAACTAGACCATGTACAACAATATAGTATTTATATCCTGTTCCATTTATATTATCATGTGAAAATCCATCTTCTAAGCTATCACCTCCATTAATTTGTTTTACTCTGGCTAAACCTAAACCTAACAAATTATTTCCATTTTTAAATCCATTCCTAAAATAACGTTCCGTAACATCGCTAGTACGATTGTTACCTACAATTCCTTTTTTTTCATCTGGTTGCAAACGTTTAACAATCTTTTCATTTATAAGATTATCACCATCATTATAATTAATTGCGACAAGATAAAACAGACCTAGGCATAAAGCAAATCCTATATATTTAACTATTTTTATACCATTAATACTCTGATATAAAATATACCCTACGACAAAAAGCAAATACCCTGCAAGAGAAAAACTTAATAATAAAGAATAAAGAAGTATTCTGTTATATCTCTTGCTAAAATCATATTTTACTGCATATAACATAAAAGACAACATAGCAGCCATATAGCCTGGTTCCAAAAAAACCGATGAAAAACGAAAAGACTCACCAAACGTTTTTAATGGCAATAAACAGAAACCATAATTAAAAAATGTATAATTCAAATTATCCTTATAAGATATCAAAAGACCAGGAATACGAACAACTTGCAAGAATAGATATTGCACTATACCTATTACCAATATCATAGACAAGATTTTAACAATAAAAGTCAAATGTTCTGCAGGATCATGCTTATCACTTAACAACACCCACATAGGATAAATGGTCAAAAAACAGCCAAACAGACTCCCTATAGAAAACCGACTTACAGCCCAATATCCCATACAGTATAAGAAAAGAGCTGAAATTACCCTTTTTGATTTACTTAAGATTACCCCCCGATCTTTTTTATAAATGAAAGCAATCAAACAAAGTATAAATAAAGTCAAATAGCGGCTAAACTTTGACGCATCACATTGCCAAGTAATCCAAGCATGAGCGCCCCAAAGAATTTCAAATAAAATGGAAAATCTAAAAATGGCAACTATAATGGGGGAAATTCTTATCTTCATCTTCTTGTTGCTAAATCAATATAGTTAATTGAATCCTTTATCATTATCTCTAACTTCATATTCACTTTATTATAATCAATAGCTGTAGAAGGACTATATAAATTCTCATGTGAAATCATTCTATCAGAAAGGCCGATAGAACTTAGTAGATTTACAGCTCTATCATCTATACTACCTCCTAAACTTAAAGTCACAAATTCTTTTTGAAATTTCACAGAGAATGCTGTTCCATGAAATGATGTCGTTACAACATACGATGCATGTAAAAAATACCCTAAAAACTCATTGGGAGAAACAACTTTCAATATAGTTCCTTTACCTTTTTTATTATTAACTTTATTAGCGTTAGGTCGTACTTCAACAATCTCAAGACCTTTTTCTTTAGCAATTAAGTTTGCTAACTCCCATACTTTATCACTTTGCGGTACTGTATATATAAGAAGATAATCTTTAATTTTAGGTTCTACTGCAATTTCAGTCCATTTTTCCTCATTTAATAATAGTACAGGATCTAATACCACTCTTCCACAAGAGGGTTGTATTTCATTCAAATAACAACACAAAGATTTTTCCCTTGTAGATATATATTTAAAACGAGATATAATACCGCTAAAATACTCTCTATACTCATTAGTGCATAGACTAGGATTAGTGCTCGCAGCATAGGCTATTAAACTTGTACCTTCAACCTTAAAATTTCCAGAAAACATTTTATCTTCACCCTTAGTAAGTAAAGGATTCCATATCTGATCACTCCCAAAGAAAATACAATCATATCCTTGAGGAGGCAAACTATATTCCGTATATTGACACGAAGAAAGTGGGAGGTCATTTATAAACTTATCAAAAACGAGACAATGCTTTCTCTTTATACGAGCATTGCGTAAAAAACTGAAGATGTAACTTAATTTAGACACTAATGATAATTTTCGAAACCGATTTATCGAAAAAGAAGAATACTCCTCTTTAAAATAGGTCGGATAATAATCAATAATTTCCACATCATAGCCCAATGACTGTAAAGTTTTTGATAGCGCATAACACTGAAGAACTGCCCCATAATTATGTGCTCTATGAAATGTTAATATACCTACTTTCATATTAAATACCTTTGACTCTTATTAGTGTCTTTTTTATACTTCTCTTGAAAAACAATCTCTCACCTTTATTGAGTCCTAGAAAAACAATAAAAAACAAGGAAGACAAAACTGAAACGGCTGATACTAAAATTAAATTCATTACCCTATTATCAATATAACAGCTTACAACAAAAGGAGGGATAAATGATAAAACACTAGTAATCAAAACCCTAGCATACACAGCTTTGAAAAAATGAGCAACATCAAGTCCTATTATTTTTTTTAATAAAAAAAGCCTTACAAATAAACACAAATGACTAATTATTAAAGCCGTTATAAAAACCATTTCTGGCGGATAGCCACAACGCAAAAAAATATAGCTTATGGGTAAGTTCATCAAATTAAGGCCACCAACAAAAATTTGGTATTCTTTAATTTCACCAGTCGCAAGCATTGCGGTTATTAAGGGAGTTGATATAGATTCACTCATTGTTATTAAGAGCACTAATACTATAAAATGACTCGTATATTCAGGATTCTGCCCTAACCATATGTGTACTATACAATCTACATTTAATATTATAGGAAGTGATAATATAAATAATATAAAAAACGAAATTTTTGAACCTCTATAAAGAAGTGACATAAAATAGTCCTTTTCCCCTGAGGCATAAGATTTTGTTATTTGAGGATGCAGTGCTGTCGTAAAACTAGATAAGAAACCATTAACTGCAGAATTTACTTGATATGCAATTCCTCGCGCAGCATTTGCCGTAGGTCCACAAAATAGATTTATAACAATATTACCCCCTTGATCCCTTAATAAACCTGCAGCAGCACCTATGAAATTCCAACCAGCAAAACCAAACATTTCTTTAACCAAGCTGCAATCCAATGACCATCTAAATACGCATTCTGCAAAATTCCTCTTACAATATATTGTATATATTCCCCTTACAGATATAGATAACAAGCACAATGATAATGCATAAAAGATTAAAGTATCAATTGGGGATTTTAAGACCAAATAAGCTATCAGTAATTTTGCAATACCCTCATACAAACCAATATATGCAAATGTATTCATTTTCTCATGAGCTATAATTGCAGCATTATAAGGTACACTGATAAGATTAATGACAAATGTTATAATTGACAGCTGAAAAACCCAATTAGCAGCTACTATACGCGACTCAGGTATAACTATTTTAGTATTAAGGAACCAAAGCCCAATCGTTTCCACAAAAAGCAATACAATCAGTGCTAAAGAAAGTTGAATAATAATTGCGGAAGAGAAGACACTCGTTATTCGCTGTTTATCACCTTTTCCCAATTCAAATGTAATAAAACGACTAATTGCAGCAGTTATCGAACCACTAATAATTGAGAACATAGATACAATACCACCTACAACATTATAAATGCCATAATCCTCTACACCAAGAGCATTTAATAGCACTCTTGATGTATATAGATTTATTAACATTAAGAAAATCATTCTTAATGTCAATAACAAAGTATTCTTTGCGAGTCTTTTTGATTTATCCTCCATTACAATATTATTAGTATACACAAATCTATTTTTCTTCTATTTCAATTTTTGAATAAGAAGAAATTCGTTCAATAAACCTTTTATAATTATTAAATTCCCGATCTGCCGAATCGTCTCGCCAAACAAAACATCCTATATTATAATCTGAGATATATCGATTTAGCGATTTATAACCATATAAGGGTAGAATTATTTTTTTTACTAATGGAACAAAAGGTTTCTTTGTATAAAGATGAATCAAATGAAAAATTTTCATTAATAATTTTACATACAATTTATATTGAATTGTTGTATATGTACTACCTAAGTTATTTGCAGGCCCTTCTTGCGTTTTATTCCGCTCCGCCTTTATGTCTTTTGCTTTTTTGATTAAAAGAGCGGGGTCACCTATTTTTTTACACAAATATACTCTCAAGATACAACCTTTTATATTTCCTTTTAACACGGAACTTCTATGCCCATATTGCATTTCATCCCTAGAAATATATACAACTCTATTATCTATATAGTAATCAACACCTATAACCAAATCAGATGTCAAACACCCAAAACAACCAGCATTATTAATTGCTGCACCAGCAATTGTACCAGGAAGACCTATAAACCCATAGAATCCATCTATACCATTCTCATTACAATACATAGACAGTTTCTTCATATTGACGCCTGCATCACAGACTATACGTTTCTCCTCAACATACCAATTGTTACAAGCAGTCGTAGATATTACAGCCTCATAGACTTTTTCATTCGAGAATAAAATATTTGATGTATGCCCTACAACTATAATTTCTTGTACATTCCCTATCTTCAGAATATTTATCGCCCGTATTAGTTCCTCTACATTTCTAGGTTTAATGTAGAAAGAGACATTTCCACCTCGATGAACCCATGTCTTCTTACTCAATAAAACATCTGCCTCATATGGAATAGAAGCATCATTTAAGCTACTTGAGATTTGCGCTTTATATTTTTCGTCCATTATATATGAGTTAATAAAACATTAGGAACTTATTTCTTAATTTTATAAATTATAACTTCCTCCAAACCATCTTATTAATGATTCCAGTATAACTCTGAATAAGTTTTACTACCTTAGTAGATACATTATCATCCACATAAGCAGGGACATCGCAAGCGTCATCACCATTCTTATGCATCTCTACGGCCATATTCACAGCTTGCAACACTTGCTCCGACGAGATGGAACCAATAGTAAATACGCCCTTATCCATCGCCTCAGGACGCTCCGTAGAAGTACGTACTGACACAGCAGGAAAGTGGAAGTAAGCGCTTTCCTCAGGTACAGTACCACTATCAGATACTACACAGAAAGCATGCTGTTGCAAATGGTTGTAATCAAAGAATCCAAGAGGTTGTGACTGGATGACACGAGGGTCAAACTTGAAGCCACGCTGCTCAATAAACTTTCTTGAACGTGGATGACAACTATAGAGAATGGGCATATCGTAATACTCGGCCATGGCATTCACCGCATTCATCAGCGAGAAGAAGTTACTCTCAATGTCGATATTCTCCTCGCGGTGCGCGCTGAGCAGAATGTAACGCCCCTTTTCCAGTCCAAGGCGCTCAAGAACATCGCTCCTGTCAATATCCGCCTGGCTCTCCTTGAGAACCTCCGCCATAGGCGACCCCACAACATAAGTATATTCAGGCTTTACACCGGAATCCAATATATATCGGCGCGCATGCTCACTGTAGCAAAGGTTAACATCGCTGGTAACATCTACAATGCGGCGTATAACCTCCTCCGGCAGATTCTCGTCCTTGCATCGGTTACCTGCCTCCATGTGGAAAATGGGAATTTTCAAGCGTTTGGCCGCAATGATAGAAAGACAACTGTTCGTGTCACCAAGCACGATTACAGCATCGGGCTGCACCTCAGCCATCAGGTTATAAGCCTTTGAAATGACATTACCCATTGTCTCGCCGATATTGTTGCCCACAACACCAAGGTAATAATCGGGCTCACGCAGACCAAGATCCTTGAAGAATACCTCGTTAAGAGTATAATCATAATTCTGTCCTGTGTGCACAAGCACATGGTCGAAATACTTGTCACTCTTCTTTATTATTGCCGACATCTTGATAATCTCAGGACGCGTGCCGACAATCGTCATCAATTTAAGCTTTTTCATATAGTTGGTGTTTTTTTGTTATTTATTTGAAATAATGCGGATAGAGTTCCTTGTGCGCATATACCCAATCCCTCATCTCCTTTACCTGCTGCTCATACGACGGCACCACAAACGAGAAGTCCTCGCGCCTGTGACGCAAAGACTTGTCAAGCTGCAGCCTGTCATTAGGCTGAATATCAATATCCCCATCGCGGAAATATCTGTTGAACAGACGCAGAAGCTCGAACTTGTTGATACTCTCGTTATTTACAAGGTTATAAAGCCCTGTAAGATTCTCCTTTATAGCCTGTTCCATAGCCTTGGCAAGAGTAAGCGTCGTTACACCTGTCCAAATAGCACCCGTGTACCCCCCGACAGTCCCACTCTGCTTCATGAACCAGTTGAAAAGACCTATACCTTTCTCATTAGGGTCAGGTCCGATTATAGAATTGCGGAAAGTGAGATTCTTCTCATCGTTCACCTCTCCTATCGCCTTGCTGCGGTCATAGAAAGTCCTTCCGTCGGGGAAACTGTCTTCAAAGTATGGTCCTGTGTTGCCGGCAAATACGCAGTCGGTACTCATGTGTATGAGTCTTGCTTTTTTATTGCGAAGTGTATCGGCTACAAAATGAGGTAAAAAACCATTCAAGAACACAGCTGCCGACCTGTTCTCCTCGGCAAACTGATTCAGAATTCCTATGCAGTTTATCACAACATCGTAGTCGTCGCTCTCAAGTGCTGCTTTAATGTCAGCGACATTCATTGCATCACCAAGCACATTTTTGCAATAATCAATTGGTCGACGTGTAAAACCTGTTACATCGTAACCCTTCTCCTTGAAGTATAGGGTTATTATGTGTCCGGCCATGCCACTTGCTCCTAATATCAATATCTTCATATTCTGATATTTTTCTGTTATTCCCATTGGTACCACATACTCTTGTCGTATCTCCAGCTGTCACCGAGTGCTTCCGGCAGCGTTTTGTCCGAAAACACCTGCATTATAGCACCATCCTCCTCTGCCTTCAGACAGTTGGCATAGCCCGCCGGAACACAAACAATCTTGCTGTCATTTTCATCAAGATGGAATACCTCAGCCTTTAGATTAGGTGACGGGGTGTCCCAATCGTCCACTTTGACTAAAGCAACCGAAAAACGACCTTTTACACAGTAGAACCATTTGCGCTCGTGCTGATGGGCGTGCCATCCGCGAATCACCGATGCGTCGGGGTGGTGTATAATATATGTACGCTTGACCCCCTCGAAGTGAAATTCATTGAGCGAACTTATCTGTCCCCGCTCGTCACGGAACACCTCACCCTGTATGACTTTAATTTCTGACATGGCTGAAACTGATTGGGAGTTACTCCGAACGTATTTCTTTTGCCTTTGAACGTGGCTGTAAGCCAAGGTCCTCGCGTATAAAGCGGAGTTTCAGGAGCAGTTCCTTCATGCCCTCAACATCCAAGCGACGTGTATTGTGGCTGTGGTAATCCTCTATTTTGGAAACCTCTTCATTTCCTTCTGTAAAGAATTTGTCATAGTTCAAATCGCGTGTATCGCATGGAATACGGTAGTAATCACCCATATCAATCGCCTTAGCCATCTCCTCGCGAGTTACAAGTGTTTCATACAGCTTCTCACCATGACGTGTACCAATAACGCGTACTTCAGTTTCACCATACTTAGGATTCACTTGCGCATAAGTTTCCTTCAATGCCTGTGCCAACACATCGAGTGTAGCAGCCGGTGCCTTCTGTACAAAGAGATCTCCATTTTCACCATGAGTAAACGCATAAATTACAAGATCTACAGCATCATCAAGCGTCATCATGAAACGAGTCATGTTGGGATCAGTGATGGTGATGGGCTTGCCTTGCTCAATCTGCTCTACCCAGAGAGGAATTACAGAACCGCGGCTGGCCATCACATTACCATAGCGTGTGCAACAGATGGTCGTCTTAGCACCTTGACCAAGTTCACGCCCTTTAGCAGTAGCCACCTTCTCCATCAGTGCCTTCGAGATGCCCATGGCATTGATAGGATATGCAGCCTTATCGGTTGAGAGCACTACCACATTCTTTACTTCGTTCTCGATAGCAGAGAGCAATACGTTGTGAGTACCTATTACGTTGGTCATAGTAGCCTCCATGGGGAAGAACTCACATGAGGGGACCTGTTTGAGAGCAGCTGCTGCAAACACGTAGTCAACACCACGCATAGCTACGTCTACCGACTCACGGTTACGAACGTTACCTATATAGAATTTCACCTTTGCAGCAACATCAGGATATTGAGCCTGCAAATGATGACGCATATCATCTTGCTTTTTTTCATCACGTGAAAAAATACGAATCTCCTTGATATCACTGCTAAGGAAACGACGAAGCACAGCGTTACCAAACGAACCTGTACCGCCTGTAATCAACAGGACTTTGTCTTTAAAAACTGACATAATAGTTTATATTTAAGTTTATTATTTGCAGAATAGGACAGCACGAGTGCTGTACGATGACGAAAACGAAGACGATAACGAGAAGCACAAAGTGCGAGAGTCGAATTACGATGGTCGAATTTCGGGGTTCGAGAGGGCAGCCAAAGGCTGGACGATAACGTTAACGATGACGAAAACCCTATATAATTTACCATTGGACAATTTACAATGTACAATTTAGAGAGCAGCTGCGTACACCTGTACAGGTTGTACACCTATTTTTTAACTTTATAATATTTAAATAATTAATTATGTGCATACAAGTAACTTAATTAATTAATTATTTATTTTTATAATACTTTCAGAAACTACTGTACAAGGTGTACAAGTGTACAAAAGTCTAATGAGGTGACGGATGACACTTCGAATCCTATATGGAATATATTATTAAATAAATAATTATATTTTAATATTTTTTTAATTAATTATTTTAATATACCTCCCATTAAGGAAATGAATCGGTAAATCGGTAAAAGTACAGACTTGTACTTTTTTCATTACATGCATGTACTGGATTTGGTACAAATATGTAATCTTTTCATTGCATATATACGAAGTGCGAAGTTTTCAGTTTGGTCTTGTACAAACTGGAGTTTTCCTTTGCAAAAACTGGAATTTGGAGCCTGCTAAACTGGATTATCGCTGAGCTTGCGTTGCATATAGCGCTAACTAGCCAGGGGGTAGTACATAGATAGCCAGCTTATAAGATGCGTTGCCAAGCGATCTGACAAAGTGTCGCCAAAGTGTATTAAGTCATTTATTGGCTGAGACTTGAAGGCGACACTTTGTTAGTTATCAGCTCTTAGAAGTTGTTTGGATTTTACCGTTAATAAGTTTAAGGAGATACTTTTCTGTTTATTTGGGGTCCTTTTTGGCATCTTTGCCCTCTCCGTTCTTGCAAATAGACCACTATTTGCTGCGAA
>JAFTVE010000052.1 GCA_017465905.1 Bacteroidaceae bacterium
AGAGGCAAATGCTCTGTAAATCATCACCGAAGGCACTATATAACTGTAAATAGAGGACGATAAAAAACTGCCACCCGGCAAAAATGTAATTGCATAGGGTGGCAGTAGGGGATACAATAATCCTATTTATGGATAATTTATAGGCAATTTACGGGAATTCGTGCCTAAGAAAATAAAAAACATGAATTGCCATGTAATTAGCCAAAAATTTTCATGAATTACAATTTCTCTTGCAATATCCGCTCCACCTCTTCGGCTGTGGGGTGAATGGCAAGGATGGTTCCGTCGCGGTCTACAAGCACGGTGATGCCACCAGCTCGGCTAACGCCATATTTCTCCCAAATCTTATGTTCATCTTGTAGCTCCAACAGATTGAGCCATGGGTAACCATCGCGTGCAAGGGCACGCTCCATATCCTCACGCTTGCTTTCGCGAGCCACGCCTACGACCGTGAAGCCACGCTCCTTGTATTTCTCGTAGAGGGGAATCATGCTCTTTGATGTGCGTCGGCAGGAGCCACACCACGAAGCCCACAGGTCGATGAGGGCTATCTTTCCGCCAATTTCCTTGCTCAGCGTATGCAGCGTGCCGTCGAGGGCAGGAGCAGTGAAGTCGATGTAGCGGTTACCCACCTTGATACCGAGGCTCTGAATCCACTCCTCTATCTGCTTGCTCAGCGGATGGTTGGGGAAGAGGGGTTGGTACACTTCAGTAAAGAGTGCGACGAGTGGCAATTCTTTTGAGAAATCACGGTTCCTTAACACCTTATGTCGCAAAAGATACAACCCTATCACAGTGCGGTCGCTGCGTATAAAGTCTTCAATATATTTGTCGCGTTCTTCGCGCACCATCTTACTCTTGGCTTGAAAAGCGTGGTATTCGGGAGTAAAGGCTTCACCCGATTCAGATAGTGCGCTGGCCTCTTGAGCCAGTTTTAGCTTTGTCTGGTCATCCTTTGCTTCACGGAACTCTGTCTCTAACTTCATCATTCGCGGAGTATTCCATTTACCAACCTTTTTCAGAGAATCGGCCTCATGCTTTAGCGGATCGGTCATTTCCTGTAATGCAGCAATATACTGCAGGTACCGTTTGTTTGTAGGGCTTACGCTAACAAAGGAGGGAGCCTTTGCGTCTCTTTCTGAATGATGGAAAGTTATATCTACTACACCTTCCTCGGCAAAGAACACACAAGTGTACCAGCTGCCATGATTGAACTCTTCCATTGAAATAAGGTCATAAGGCATCACCTCATCCACATAAAGGTCAAAAGCAAACTTGCCGTCTATCACAGGGATACTGTCAGCATCCACTACACGGAAGTCACTGCCCGATGGGGCAAGGAGCATCATCGTATAGGTAGAGTCGGGCACTGTGCCCTCAATATGGCAATGTATTTTCCTAGTCTTTTCTGCACACGCCCCCAGCAGCACCACCACGGCAAGGGAAAGGAATAGTTTTACGCTTTTCATCGTGTTTATGTTTTGTTTATTTATCCTTCCAATTGCTTGCGCTCGCGCATAATCTCGCGCTGCAGTATCTCGGGTGCAGGGAGTTCGAGCAAGTATTTAGATGCAAATATCTGCCGATGCTCGGCCAAGACTGAATACTTCACCACAGCCTCGTTCTTGTCAGAACAAAGTATCAGGCCCAAAGTGGGATTGTCGTCGGGGTGTTTGTACAAATCGTCAAACATACGGATGTAACTATCCATCTGCCCCACATCTTGATGGGAGAGCTTACCCAACTTAAGGTCTATCAGTACATGACATTTCAGTATGGAATGGTAGAATACCAGGTCGACGTAGAAATCTTCCTCCTCGTAGCGCATCCGTTTCTGCCGGGCAACAAAACAGAAGCCCTTGCCCAGTTCTAACAGAAATTCCTGCAGATTGCTGATCAATGTCTTCTCGATATCTGTTTCCCGTAAAGCGGGATAGTCCTTGAGGTTAAGAAACTCCAGCACGTATGGGTCGTGGATAAACTCTTGTGGTGTTATCAGTGAAAGGTTCTGGGCTGCTTCTTCTCGCACAGGACGAGTGTCCTTACTGGCCAATAGACGCTCGTAATATAAGACTGAAATCTGACGGTCAAGCTGGCGTGAACTCCACGTCTGCTCTACAGCTTCGTTCATATACCATTGGCGAGCAGCCTCGTCTTGTACACGTATCAAGAGACGGTAATGTGTCCATGTCAATTCGCTACGCAGTGCGTAGCAATTTGGGAAACATTGATAAAACTGACGCATATTACGCAGGTTTGCTTCTGTGAATCCCTTGCCAAACTCCTCGGTCAGGCGCACAGAGAGATCGGCCAGTACGGCCTTGCCATACTCAGCACGAGTGCTACCTTGCTGCTCATCCTCTACAATCAGTCGGCCGATGTTCCAATAGGCCGTAACCATGGCAAAGTTAACCGCCTTATATGCTGTCTGGCGTGCGCCAATGAGTATTTGACGAATCTCTGCAAACAATTGTCCTGAAGTAGAGATGTTGGATTTGGTGATATTGTTGTCTGACATAGTGTTATATTGTTTTCTCCACTCGCAAAGGTACTGTTTTTATCAATAGGAAAGTGTCTATTGTATAAAAAAGCGCATATTCTATGCTGTCTTAATTTGCAATTTGCATTTTTTGCAAAATACTTATTTTATCCAAAGCGAATTATTCTTTCTCAGCCTCCAAATACTCACCCACGGTCTTTATCATATTCTCACCACGGAGTTTGTTTTGGTCACGTTCAAGGATTGTGCCGTCGGGACCAAAGAGGATGAGATGAGGGATGCCAGTGCCGTCTACACC
>JAFTVE010000053.1 GCA_017465905.1 Bacteroidaceae bacterium
GAAGGGAAAGTTGGTAGAAACAGCATCTTTAATCTCTTGCACATACCCTACAACAGCCACAAAGAACGCTTGTTTTTCCTATCATTGCACTGACAAAGGTAATCATTTTTTCTCGTTGGAAGAAAAATACGGGAATGAGATTAATTGTCAAGTACTTGTTGCCTTGTTCCGCTATGTTCTACATGCCGTTCATTAACTCTGTAAAATTTATTTTTGCAACCAAAGAAATGAGTTATGAATCAGGCAGATGTAAAGGTGTCGTTCTACCTCAAAAAGAGCGAAGCAGATGCCAAAGGGAACTGCCCTGTAATGGCAAGGTTGAATGTCGGCAAGTACTCCGAGGCGGCATTCAGTGTGAAAATGTCGGTACCACATACGATGTGGCACTCAGGTCGTGCTACGGGTAAGAGTGTCGCAGCACGCGAAATCAATCGTCAGTTAGACGAGATTAGAGCCTCGGCTCTACATATCTATCAGGAACAATCGGCAATACGAGAAGGTGTGACTGCCGAAGATGTCAAGTGCCTGCTTTTGGGTATGGCTTCGGGGCAGCAGACCTTGATGAGTTATTTCCGCGCCTTCATCAAGAACTTCGAGAAGCGTGTAGGTGTGAATCGTGTCGCAGGTTCTCTTCGTGCTTACAAGTATGCCTATATGCATGTGGAGAAATTCCTCAATGAGAAGTACAAACTGACCGATATTCCCTTTACGGCATTGGATCGTTCGTTTATCGAGAAATATGATCTTCACTTACGAACAGACTGCCATTTGGCTCTTGGTACGATAGTCCATCTTACGACCTCTTTTAGAACCATTATCAATGAAGCCGTAGCAGACGGTATTCTCACATTCAATCCATTCTGGGGATATGAACCTGAACGCCCACAGCGTGAACAGAAATATCTCACGGCAGACGAATTGGAACTGATGATGACAACACCCTTGCATAATGCAAGACTCTATATCATTCGTGACCTGTTCCTCTTCTCTTGCTACACCGGAATATCTTATGGAGATATGTGTATGCTCACCAAAGAAGATTTGGTAACGGATGAAAACGGCACGCTCTGGATACGGACCTCCCGTAAAAAGACCAAGGTCGAGTATGAAGTTCCGCTCCTTGAGGTTCCCTTACATATACTTAATAAGTATCGTGATGTAAAACCAAACGGAAAGCTGTTGCCCATGTATTGTAATTCCGATGTGAATCTTTCCCTAAAAAAGATTGCTGCAATATGCGGTATCAACCGTAGAATCGTCTTTCATACCGCTCGGCATACATACGCAACGGAGATTACCCTCTCGCATGGTGTACCATTGGAAACGGTCAGCAAGATGCTGGGACATACGCGGGTGGACACCACTCAGATTTATGCCAAAGTAACCGATGAAAAGATTGATGCCGACACTAAAAGGCTCGACAGCAAGATTAGTGAACGATTTACAATCGCCATTTGAAACCATTAAAACGACTAAATATGAGAACAGACAAGAATACAGAGAATCAGAACACGAAGCGTCGCAGTACCTTCGCCATATTGTTCTACATCAACCGCACGAAAGTACGCAAGGATGGTATGTGCCAACTATTGTGTAAAGTAAGCATTGATGCTGAATGGGAACAAATCGGTACGAAAGTATCAGTGAATCCAGCCATCTGGAATCCCGACAAGGGTCGTGCCGATGGTCGTAGCGAAAATGCCGTAACGGTAAACAGAGCCATTGACGAACTTACCAAGGAGATAACCGAACACTATAACCATATCAAGAAGAGTTTAGGCTTTGTTACCGCAGAACTTGTCAAGAACGCAGTCAAGGGTATCGGCCAAAAGCCTGTAACATTGCTTGCCCTCTTCCGTGAACATAACGAGGAGTTCAAGAAGCGTGTTGGCGTGGATAGAATCAAAGAGACCTACGATTGTTATCAACGCTCATACAAGCACCTTGCAGCGTTTATTCAGGAGAAACGGGGTGTAGAAGATGTCACATTGCGAAGCCTTGACAAGGTGTTCTATGACGACTTTGAGATATTCCTGCAAAGCGATTGCCGTCTAAGCCCCAAGACGGTACACGAACACTTGTACAGGTTGAAAAAGATGACAATGCGAGCCGTCAGTCAAGGCACTTTGCGTAGAGATCCTTACTGCCGACTGCATCCACCGTTGCCTAAACGCAAGAGCCGACATATGAAGTTGGAAGACCTCAAAACCTTGATGTCAACGCCTATAGATAAGCCTCAATTGCAACGGGTACGCGATTGGTTTATCTTCTCGACTTTTACAGGATTGGCATACGCTGATTTAAGACGGTTATCCGTGAACGATATAACACAGGCAGAAGATGGCAGCTGGTGGATACACATCAAGCGTAAGAAGACTGACACACTATCATCTATTCGTCTGTTGGATATACCACTTAGGATTATCGAAAAGTACAAGCATGAGCGGCAAAGTGATAAGGTATTCAATACTTGGGACCGAAACTATATGTCAATGCTAATGCAGGAGTTGAGTGAAGTGTATGGCTTTCATATTACCTACCACAAAGCTCGTCATAATTTCGGAACGCATATGACTTTATCGCTGGGCGTACCTATTGAGACGGTAAGCAAGATGATGGGACATACCTCCATCACCACCACACAGATTTATGCCCATGTTACGGATAAGAAGGTTGATGAGGATATGAAACGCTTGCGTGAGGTTACAGCAGACAAGAAGATAGAACTCGCAGATGAGGGACTGAAGTTTGAGAGATGTATCAAATGGAAGCGGACAACAACAGTATAAAAACAATAGCAACGGCCTCAATCGTGGTCGTTGCTATTGTTTAGGGTCATACCCATCGCTGTTCCTCTACGCAGCGTTTATGGGAATCATTGAGAATCTTTTCAATCTCTGACTCCTTGTAAAGAGCCTTGCCCTGAACAAGGTAGTAAGGTATTGCACCTGCCGAGCGATACTCCTGCAATGTGCGGCGACTCACTCTGAGTATCTTGGAGAGTTCCTCATCAGTCAGGAACCTCTCATTGTTCAATGTAGGTTGTACCAGAGTCTCCGTCTTTTGAAGAATCTTGTTCACTCGTCTCAGACGCTCAAGTATCTCCGCGATATGCGGGTCGGTCTTGTCTATAAAAAAGCTGCTCATGGTCTTTTCTTTTTAATGGGGTGATAAGTGCTGTCAATGAATCTCTGAATATCCTCGGGTTTGTAGAATATCTTGTGTTTGATGCGTGCAAACGGTATCAATCCCTTTTCTCGGTACACTTGCAATGTTCGCTTCGATATACGGAGTATCTGGCACACATCCTGGTTATCCATCCAGTTCTTGAGTCCAAGATCCTGATTAGGTCGGCATAGTCTGTTCACTCTATCCTCAAACTCGTTGAAGTGGCTACATATCTCATCAAATGCCTTCTTATCTATGCATACGATTTCCATATTCCATACTTGTTATGAGGTTAGACATTGGGATTATTTCTCATACTTGCCGGAAGTGGCAAGCCCTTCTGTTCGAAGAAGTCCTTGACCTCGGAAGCCTTGTAGTATGTGCGTCCGTCAATCATATAGTAGCGGATAAGTTTCTTCTGTCGGTAGCGTGCAAGGGTACGGTGAGTCACGCCAAGCAGTTTGCTCAGGTCGTAGTTATCCAGCAATGTGTCGCCATCGAGACACTCCTTCATCTTGTTCTGTCGCTCCAGCATCTTCTCAATCTTATCGAAGCGTTCCATC
>JAFTVE010000054.1 GCA_017465905.1 Bacteroidaceae bacterium
CATAGGTGGCGAGGAAGGCGGGTATCATCACGTCGGGCGAGTACTTGCCCACACTGCCGTTGGCGGGGTCGAAGGGCATACCGGCAAGGGCTGTGCCCTCGGGGTATACGGCACCGCTGTACTGGCCCTGCACGCGGCGCTGCACGGTCTCGAGGCTGCGCACGAAGTCGGCAAAGCGCTCTGAGTGGTAGCCGTTGCTGGCCTTGCGGCGCTCGAAGGCCGAGCCGATGGTGATGGTGGTCATGTTGAACGTACCCGTACGGGTCTCGGGCATGCCGGCATACATGAACTGTATGTTGCGGGCATTGGTCTTCACCCACGAGGCGTGGGACTGGTAAAAATTCTCGTCCTTCCCCCACTATATTAAACCATGGATTCTTTTCACACGCCATACAATAATCGCCCCACTGCTCCGTTTTAACATAACGTATGCGTACGCGAGAGCCGAGGGCTGTACGATAACGATAACAATAACGAAAATTTAGAGTGAGGTAAAGCCCAATAACCAATACTGGAAGGCTTGGCTATTCAAACAACCTCTTATAATTGAAAGAATCAGATGAATCCCTATAGCTGTTACGAAGAACGGATTAGAGTATACAAAGAAGAAGAGAATGCACAGAAAAGTAAGAGCAAGTGGTTTTTGCTCTTGAAACTGTTGTCCTTTTGCGGAAGCGCGTGGTTCGTGTATGCTTCGTTTAAGGATCCAGCGGCAGGGAATATCATCATTGCAACAGTTTGCGCAGTAATGTACCTGATGTTTTATATCATTGACGACAAGTGCATCAAGCGAATTGATTATATCCGCCACAAACAGCAAGTATGCCGTGACGAACAGGGATACCTGAAAGGGAACTTTGCCCCATTCGACAAAGGTGAACGATATGTGGACATGCAGCATGAGTATGCTTTTGACTTGGACATCTTTGGAGAGCATTCTTTGTATCATCGCATTTGCCGTGCAGTAACATCGCAAGGAGCCGACAGGTTAGCCGCTTTGTTGACGAACATAGCTGTCAGCAAGTCCGAAATAGTAGAACGGCAGCAGGCAGTGAACGAGCTGAAGGGTATGGAAGAATGGCGTATCGGTTTTCTTGCACGTCCCAAGACAAGGTGCCAATTGGGCTTACTTGCAGATCTTGCCAAGGAGGAAAGATACAATGGCATAATGCTGCGTACCGTATTGCCTTATTTCGTTGTGGGAATTACCTGCATCACTTTGGCATTAGGTTTATGGGGATTGTTGCCTATGGGCGTGTTTGGCATAGCATTCTTTCTGCAGCTTTTTATCACAAATGCCGTGAGGAAGCCTATGAAGCAAGCGAGTATACATTTGACGAAGTTGTATAAGGAATTTTCCGGCTATGTAACACTTCTTGATACCATACGACAAACTGATTTCAAGAGCGAAGTGATGCTGCGGGTTACAGATACTCTGTTCAGACAGCAACCGAACAGTACGGAAGCGTTCGGAGAATTGGAAAGACTACTCAATCAGTACAATATGCGCAACAACGAACTGATGAACGCGCTGCTTAATGGAATATTCCTTTTTGACGTGTTCTGGACAAGACGCTTTGCGCGATGGAGTCGCTGCTACCTTGATTTTATTGATGATTGGGTAACTTGCATTGCAGAGATCGATGCATACGTGAGTATGGCTACCTATGCATTTAACAACCCCTACAATCATCAGGCCCAGATTGTGGATGAGGATTCTGATATTGTACTGAAGGCCCGTAACATCTACCATCCTTTTCTTGTACGCGATGTAGCTGTCCCGAATGATTTTGCACTTACGAAAGGTAAGGTTTCAATCGTTACGGGAGCCAATATGGCCGGAAAGAGTACTTTTCTTCGGACGATAGGTGTATCTTATGTGATGGCTTGCTGCGGAATGCCTGTTTGTGCCGAAGAGTTGCAGATGTCCATTGTGTCGCTATTCTCCAGTATGCGCACTTCTGACAACCTGTCGGACAACATATCTTATTTCAATGCCGAACTCATCCGTTTGAAACAATTGCTTCATCACGCTAAATCCCATCGTTTCACACTTATCATATTGGATGAGATATTGAAGGGCACCAACTCAAAGGACAAACTCGAAGGCTCCATCCTATTCTTGAACGAGATAACCAAACTGAATGTCTCTGCCCTCATTGCAACACACGATTTGGAATTGGCTAAGATGGAAGAAACCGATGGGAATATCTATTCAAACTATTGCTTTGAAATAGCTCTTACCGATGACATCCAATATTCTTATAAAATCAAACGTGGAGTAGTGGAAAACCTCAATGCCTCATATCTTTTACGCAAGTTCTTGTTGGTGGAATGATGGGATTGAGAACTCATTGCATAGGAACTATTTTTCCGAGTGAATGTTGTATATTGCAAGAAAAATAGTTAACTTTGCCCCAAAATCTATTGTTATGTCACGAATAAGGAAGATGTCGGAAGACGAGATACTGAAACTCAAGGCTGCGGTTCTATATATCATCAAGCAGTGTGGAACGATAGATTATTTCCATCTCTTCAAAATCCTCTACTTTGCAGATAGAGAACATTATGCAGTTTACGGGCGTCGTTTGGTCAATGATACATTTTGTGCTTTGAAAAACGGTCCAGTGCCTTCTTTTTTGTATGACGCAGTGAAGGTGCTCTATGGAGGAGAATCCAATGATGAACTGCGAATGATATCTTCCGCTCTTTCAGTAACTGACAGCGATTACAGATATTTCATCAGTGCGGTAGAGAGTCCTGATATGGACGAACTTTCAGCCTCGGATGTGGAGATGTTGAATAAGTCCATATCTGAGAACCAAATACTACCGTTTGATACACTCTCTCGTAAATCACATGACATAGCCTGGCAAGAGGCTTGGGGAAAAGCACAGAACTCACCAATGGAGCCTGTCTTGATGGCGCGTGCAGCAGGTGCATCCGATGCGACTATTGAATACATACGAGAGAACGAGCTCTTCGATTCTCTCACTCAAGCATAACGTATGGCTACATTGGGCGAACTCCTTTCGGGCGATTCAAAGCAGAATCTTTTGTCTACGGTTCAGCGAGGGGATGTCATCCGTATGGAAATGACATCCGAAGAAGGTGTAAAGCCTAAAAATGCAGGAGATGAATCCCGGAACAAATACTTCATTGTTCTCGGCAAAACGACAGACGGGAAATTGATAGGTTTCGTCCTAATCAACACAAATGTTAATCAGAACCTTTCGTTATCGCTGAAGAATCTTCATTATCCATTATCGGCATCGAAATATCCTTTTTTAAAGAAGAACCGTTTCGTCGATTGTGCCCAACTGAAAGAAATCACTTTAGAGAATTTCACCAATAGATATAAATGCCAATCATTCGGACAGATTGAAAACGATGATTTAGATCTCATAACAGAGGCTGTAATATCGTCACCGTTGGAAACGGTTAAGCACCTTAGAAAGTTTGGATTGAAATAGTTCGTATGTTTGGTTACAACCCGTAATTTAATAAAGCGATACTTGGATAGGTGTCATTTTTTCTTTGCTCAAAACAGTTATCCTACTACTCTGTCTTAATATAACGTATGCGAGATATACGTGTGTTATATACCTCCTTTCCCTTTAGTTAGGCTCGTTCAAGCTTTTTAGTTACCTATCGTGTCAACGAGAACTTCAGCGACACGCCGAAGTCGTGGGTGGAGGTGGGGTACGACGAGGCGGATACTACGGGGATGTTGGTCTGGTGGTCGTAGTAGGCGTTCAGCGTGAGCATGCGCGAGAAGGTGTAGTCGGCCGAGAGGGAGATCTTCAGGGCTTTGTTGCCACTGGTGGCCTGCGTGGTGATGTCCTGGATGTTGCGGCATAGGGCACTCTGGTCGCGCCACGAGAGGTCGGCACGCAGGTTGAGGTCGTTGCTCACGCGGCCACGGCCACCGCCTGTGGGGCGTTTGCCTACTCCGAAGAGCTTCACGTTGGTCATCTTGTAGCCTACACCGAAGACGATATCGTCGGAGTTGGTCTCGACGAGCTGCACGGACGACATGCTGAGGTTCATCACGCGGCTCTTGTTGTACTGCAGCTTC
>JAFTVE010000006.1 GCA_017465905.1 Bacteroidaceae bacterium
ATATAAAATTAAATTTTATATATATAGAATAATGCCCTTATATTATATGCACGAAAAAAACGGCATACACAGCATATTAATTGAACATCTGAACTGAACTGAACTTGGATGATGGATGATGGTTGATGGATGATGGGCCATAACCCCTCAACCTGGACGACAAAGTCAACGATACAGCGCGGAATTGCCACGATACAGCGCGGAATTGCCACGATTCGGCGTGTGAATTGCGGTCATTCGCGACGCTGCGAGCCTCATTTTGCGAAGTATTATATCGCTGAGATACAGAAATATACATATCCGTAAAAACCAATAAAAACCATTATCCGAGAGTGCCAAAGACGGATGTAGTAACTTTGCAGCGTCAGAAACGAGTTCTAATTCTGAAACGAAGTTCTCGGACTAGCCGAGCGCAAGCATTCAGACAATAGTTTCGACTGACTCCTGGCTCCTAAAAAAACACTGATGATACATTTTTTGTCAACAAGATGAAACTGATGAAACTGATTTCATGCATCGCTTCGCTCGCATGTGTCGGCTTTGCCGAGCGTTTGCTTGGCTCACGCAGAGGCCACAGAGAACGCGAAGGCTGCATTGCAAAAGGCTCGCAGCTTGCCCCCAAATCCTCCGACCGCGACAAAATGTCAGTCGTGTCATGCCAAGCAACCTATTGGCACTCGATTTGTTGTTACTACGGTGGCGGTGCCCGATGCGCCGCACGGAATAGAAGTGTAATGACAAAAACATAAAACGTTTGCAATATGAAAACAGGTAACATTGGGGTTACGACCGAGAACATCTTCCCCATCATCAAAAAGTTCCTCTACAGTGATCACGAGATTTTCCTCCGCGAGTTGGTTTCCAATGCCGTCGACGCTACACAGAAGCTCAAGACATACGCCATGAAGGGCGACTTCAAGGGCGAGCTGGGCGACCTCACCGTGCATGTATCGCTCGACAAGGAGGCTGGCACTATCACCATCAGCGACCGCGGTATCGGTATGACAGCCGAAGAAATCGACAAGTATATCAACCAGATAGCCTTCTCGGGTGCCAACGACTTCCTGGAGAAGTACAAGAACGACGCCAATGCCATCATCGGCCACTTCGGCCTCGGCTTCTACTCAGCCTTCATGGTGGCCAAGAGTGTAGACATCGTGACACGCTCGTACCGCGAAGAGGCACAGGCTGTGAAGTGGAGCTGCGACGGTAGTCCCGAGTTTACACTCGAAGAGGTGGAGAAGGCCGACCGCGGTACCGACATCATCCTCCACATCGACGACGACTGCAAGGAGTTCCTTGAGGAGAGCCGTCTCTCTGCACTGCTCACCAAGTACTGCCGCTTCCTCCCCATCAGCATCGCCTTCGGCAAGAAGAAGGACTGGAAGGATGGCAAGCAGGTAGAGACCGACGAGGACAACATCATCAACGACACCACACCGCTGTGGACACGCACCCCGAGCGAGCTCACCGACGAAGACTACAAGAAGTTCTACCGCGACCTCTACCCCATGAGCGACGAGCCGCTGTTCTGGATACACCTCAACGTGGACTACCCCTTCAACCTCACAGGCGTGCTCTATTTCCCCAAGATAAAGAGCAACATCGACCTGCAGAAAAACAAGATACAGCTCTACTGCAACCAGGTGTATGTGACCGACTCGGTAGAAGGCATCGTGCCCGACTTCCTCACCCTGCTGCATGGTGTGATTGACTCGCCCGACATCCCCTTGAATGTGTCACGCTCATACCTGCAGAGCGACTCCAATGTAAAGAAAATCTCCACCTACATCACCAAGAAGGTGGCCGACCGCCTCAACGGTATCTTCAAGGACAACCGCAAGGAGTTCGAGGAGAAGTGGAACGACCTGAAGCTGTTCATCAACTACGGCATGCTCACCGAAGAGTCATTCTACGACAAGGCCAAGCAGTTTGCCCTGTTCACCGACACTGAAGGCAAGCACTTCACCTACGAAGAGTACAAGGAGCTCATCAAGGGCGAGCAGACCGACAAGGAGGGCAACCTCATCTACCTCTATGCCACCGACCGTGACGAGCAGTACACCTACATCGAGGCAGCTCAGCAGAAGGGCTACAACGTGCTCCTCTTCGATGGCCAGCTTGACACCGCCATGCTCAACCTCTATGAGCAGAAGTTCGAGAAGAGCCGTTTCTCACGCGTAGATGCCGACATCATCGACAACCTCATCGTCAAGGAAGACAAGCAGCGTGTGGAGTTACCCGCCGAGGAGAAGGAGATGCTCACGGCAGCCTTCAAGAGCCAGATGCCCGAAGTGAAGAAGACCGAGTTCCACGTCGATGCACAGCCACTCGGCAACAGCTCGGCACCCATCATCATCACCCAGAGCGAGTATATGCGCCGTATGAAAGAGATGGCAGCCATCAATGCAGGCATGAGCTTCTACGGTGAGATGCCCGACATGTATACCCTCATCCTCAACACCGACCACCCCCTCATACAGTCCGTACTCACAGCCGAGAAGGAGCAGACAGCCGACAGCCTCAGACCCATCAATGAGGAGACAGCTACCCTCAAGGCACGCGAGGAAGCACTGGAAGCATCGCACAAGGGCATGAAGGACGAGGAGATACCCTCTGCCGAGAAGGATGAGCTGAGCGACCTCCACACCAAGATACACGAGCAGAGCCACAAGCGCGAAGCCATCTTTGCCGACTTTGCCAAGGACAACAACGTGCTACACCAGCTCATCGACCTTGCACTGCTGCAGAACGGTATGCTCAAGGGTGAGGCACTGAGCAGGTTTATCAAACGTAGTGTGGAGATGATTTGATTTACAATTTGACAAAGTTGCGATTAAGCGAGAGCAAAGACTGCTTGTAAGCTTTGCCGAGCGTAGCAACTTCAACATTGGTTAATTTACTATTTACAATTTATTTACCATTTAGTAATTTGACAATTTGGGCTTCGCTGTGTCATTTTGAACGAAGTGAAAAATCTCGCAATGGGATTTGGTAAACAATTCTTATGGATAGGAGAGGTGTGTCAGTTCTGATACACCTCTCTTGCTTTTTGTGCGCTATAACTAACAAAAAACGTTAAAGTTGTAGTTTTTTTTACTGATTTAGCAAAAAATATTGAATAATTGGAATAAATGTCGTATTTTCGCGCTCATATATAAATTTTTAATGTTTTTTGGCTATTCCCGCTAATGTTTGGTGGTCGTAAAAAGATTGTGCTGTCGGCCGTGGCAGCTTTGATAGGTATTGTTCTCGCTTCCTGCTCCGCAAAGGGTGGGGAAGACCTTACGCTATATACCGTGGAGCGTGGCACGTTTGACGATGTGTTGCGCGTCGAGGGATTCACCGAGTCGCTGGGCTCCCTCATATTTACCTGTCCGCCCGATGTGGATGGCAGCATCGAATACCTCGTCGAGAGCGGTACGATGGTGAAGCAGGGCGACACACTCTGCATCATTGAGGATATGAGCATCGAGGAACGCTATGACAACTGGCTTGTCAATCTCGAAAACAGCTATGCCGACCTCGAGGCCGCCAAAGCCAATGCGCAGCTGGAGTTGGCGTTGCTCGAAGCGCAGGTGAGAACCAACGAGGCCGAAACACAGATTGCCGGACTCGACTCGGTGCAGCTGCTCTATCTGAGCCCTACGGAACGCCGCATCAAGGAACTGCAGATGGAGCAGTCGGCCATACGGCGCGAAAGACTCTACAAGCAACTCGACAAGCAGAAAATCATCCAGCAAGCCGACATAAAGAAGATTCAGAGCCAGATTTCGCAAAATGAGCGTCGTGTCGAAAGTCAGCGTCAGCTGCTGCAATCGCTCGTGATACTGGCTCCGAAGGATGGACTTGCCATCCGTGCACGCCGATGGCCCTGGAGCAGCCAGACATGGCTCGTGGGCGATAACATCTGGAACGGACGCGCCGTGGTGACCATGCCCACGATGGACAGCATGAAGGTGCTCATCTATGCACAGGAGACCGAGTACAAGCGCATCGAGGTGGGCGACTCGGTGGAATACACCTTCGATGCCATGCCCGCCAACCGTGCTTGGGGACGCGTCACCAGACTATCCCCCATGGGACTGAAGCGCACCGAGGGCTCCGAGGTGAAGACCTTCGAGGTGGAGGCAACGGTAGATTCGCTCCTGCAACCGCTCGACCCGGGACTCAGCGTCAACTGCCGCATATTCCTGCAGCATGTGCCCGATACCTTGGTGGTGCCCACGGTATGTGTCTACAAACGCGACTCGGTGGATGTAGTGTATGTACGCAAGGGACGGAAGTATGAGGAACGCGAAGTGAGACTCTCTATCTCGACACCCCGCAGCTCGGTCATCGCCGAGGGCGTAAGCGAAGGAGAACAGATAACATTGATAAAACCAGACGATAAGCATATCTTATGATGAACTACAGAATCAAGGGACTTGCCGCTGTGCTCTGCTGCATGGGAGCACTTGCCGTATCGTGCGGCAAGAAGGCCGAAACGCAAATACCCGAAGCAAAAGTGACAAAAGGTGTCTTCTATATTGATATATATGAAGAGGGTGAGATTGAAGCAGTCAACTCCATCAACATCGCTTCGCCCAATATCCCATGGCGATTCGGCAACCTCAAGATATCCAATATCGTCACCGATGGCGATGAGGTGCAGGCTGGCGATACCATCATAGCCTTCGACCCTGCCGAGGTGCGCAAGTCGATCCTCGACTACGAAGACCGTCTCGTCGTGAGCAATGCCGAGCTGGAAAAGATGCTCGCTCAGCACGAGCTGCAGATGGAGGAACTCACCGCCGACTATGAGGTGACACGCATCACGCACGAAATATCGCGCATGCAGCTTGAGTCGGCTTCGCACGAGAGCGAAATCAAGAAGCGCGAGATACAGCTCAACTTGGAGAAAGCCGACATCTCACTTGCCCGTGCAAAGGAGCAGATTGAGAACCGCCGCCGAATACAAGCCGAGGAACTGAAGAAAAAACGCCTCTCCATACGCGAGGACGAGGAACGCCTGGAGGAGGCTCACCGCACACTCGACAAACTCTTTGTCATAGCCCCCTCGCCCGGTATCGCTATCGTGACACGCAATCACAGTACCAGCTCGAAGTACCAGGCAGGCGACCAATGCTGGTCGCAACAGCAACTCATACAGTTGCCCGACCTCTCGAAGCTCAAGGCCAAAGTAAATATCAACGAAGTGGACATCTCGCAGGTAACCAAGGGACTGAAGGTGCAGATTCGCCCCGATGCCTTCTCTGATAGCATCTTTACCGGTACGGTGACTACCGTTGCCAATTTGGCACAGAACAAGGATAACCGCTCAAAAATCAAGGTGTTCCCCGTGGAGATTGTCATCGACCAGTCAAACAAGAATCTTCTGCCAGGCCTCACGGTGAGCTGCCGCATTATCGTGGACGAAATCCCCAACGTATGCTATGTGCCTCTGGAGGCACTGCATGTCGAGGGGGATAAGAGCTACGTGTATAAGAAGACCGTAGGCGGATACGACAAAGTGCTCGTGCAGACGGGAGCAACCAATTCGGATTATGTCATCATAGAATCAGGACTCCAGGAGGGAGATACCGTAGCCCTTGTTGACCCGACTCTTGTGGACCAGAAAGAAAAAGAGGAGAAAAAATGATGAAAGGCATATCGAAATATCTGTTGCTGTTGCCCCTGCTCGTAGCGTGTAAAGGGGGAGTGTTTGGCGGTGATGAAGCTCCCAAACTCAAGAGTACAGCTATCATAGAGACAGGTGAACTGTCGGCGGTGCGTACAAAAGCCTTCGTGATGCCACGATTCGGACGATGGAGCTCCATGCGTGTCATCGGTCTTGCTGAACATGGACAGGTGATAGAGCCGGGCGATTCGGTCATCCAGCTCGACCCTGCTGATGTGACCAAGTATATCGTTGATCGTGAGACTACACTGGAATCGCAGCTTGCCACGCTTGAAACAATGCTGGTGAATCAGGAAAACCGCGACAGCGAAGCTGAGTCGACCATCAAGTCTGAACTTGCCACTTATGAACTTCGTAGATTGACACTCGAGGCTGCTCAGTTTGAATCGGAGCGTACCAAAAAGATTAAGGAACTGGAGTTCGAGCAGGCTACCATTGCGCTCAATCTTGCCAAGCGCAAGTTGGAACTCAATGAAATCATCAATGCCAACGACCTGAAGATTCAGCAAATCCGTGTCAATCAGATACAGAAGGATATAAAGAATGCCTACGACATCATTCCCCAACTTACTATCCGTTCGGAGATACCGGGAATATTCCAGATTCACCGCAACTGGCGCTCAGGTCAGCTGCTCCAAGTGGGCGATGAGGTATGGCGTGGAAACTCGATGGCCTACGTGCCCGACCTTACGTGGATGAAGGTGGAGACCTGCATCAATGAAACCGACTTCCTGCGTATCAAGGTGGGTACCAAGGTGCTGGTGCGATTGGATGCACTGCCGGAGGTGTCGTTTGAGGGTGAGGTCTCGCGCATAGGTCGCTTCTGCCATGTGCGTGATGAGAATAAGCCCCGTCAGAAGGTATTCGACGTTGAGGTGCGCCTCTTGGTGTCGGATGAGCGCCTGAAACCGGGCATGACCGTCAGTTGTGAATATTTGGAAGAGGTAGGATAATAGTCAGAGTCCTATAATACAACATAGAAGTTCTATATTATATAGGAAATCTTAGGAACACCTAGGACAAACAGTAAGAAAAACACTATGGAATACAGTGAAAACATAAAAGTTGCGTGGCAAGGACTGACGGACCATAAGTTCCGCTCATTCTTGACAATGCTCGGTATCATCTTTGGTGTGGCATCAGTGATTGCGATGCTCTCGATTGGTGAGGGTGCCAAGCGCGAAGCCATTGCCAAGTACCAGGATTTGGGTGTGAACAATATCATCGTCCGTGAGAAGGATATGACCGATGAGGAGCTGGAGGAGGTACGCACGAAGTTCTCTCCCGGACTCTCACTGCACGATGCTGAGGTTATCCGTGAGATTGTTCCGGGCGTGAGCCGTATTGCTGCCCAAGCAGAGATCAATGCCGATGTCAAGTATACCAACCGCTCGGTGAAGTCCTCGGTGATTGGCGTTACCCCGGAGTTCTACGACATCCTGAACTATAAGATTAGTGAGGGAGAGTTTATCGGTGATGTACACTACGATGGCAAGCAGAAGGTGTGCGTGCTCGGAGCAGGCATTGCCTTCACCCTCTTCCAGAAGGAGGAACCCATCGGCAAGATGATCAAGATTGAAGACCAATGGCTGGAGGTAGTCGGCGTATTGGAGTCCAAGGCACTCTTTACTGAGACGGTAGGTGAATTGGCTGCCCGCGACCTCAATACCGACGTGTATGTACCGCTCTCCATGTTTCTCGACCGCTTCTCGCGTGGCAATGCGCTTGATAGTGAGATACAGCAGCTCACCATTCAGGTGGAAAACTCAGAGCATCTGATGGAGACCTCTACGTTGGTCAACGAGATTGTTAAGCGTCACCACTTCAATAACGAGGACTATGGTATCGTTATCCCCCTCGAACTGCTCAAGCAGGAGGAGAAGGAGCGTCAGATCTATAACTTCCTGCTCGGTGCCATCGCAGCCATTTCGCTCCTTGTGGGTGGTATCGGTATCATGAACATCATGCTGGCTACGGTGATGGAGCGTACCCGTGAGATTGGTATCCGACGTGCTATCGGAGCACGCAAACGCGACATCATGACCCAGTTTGTCACCGAGGCCGTGGTAATCAGTATTGCCGGTGGTATCATCGGTGTGGTAGCTGGTGTGTCGCTTTCGCTTCTGGTATCGGTATTCACCGATGTAAGCACCTATATTAGATTATATAGCATCGTGATAGCCTTTGCCTTCTCGGTAGTGGTGGGTGTCGTCTTCGGCTACCTGCCTGCCAAGAACGCTGCTAATCTGAAACCTGTAGATTCGATACGCTATGAATGATAAGCTGTTAATAGAGATAACCAATATCACCAAGCGCTATGAGATGGGCGACAATGTGGTGATGGCGCTGCAAGATGTCAACCTGAAGATTGAGCGCGGAGAGTACCTGAGCATCATGGGACCCTCAGGTTCGGGAAAAAGTACCTTTATGAATATCTTGGGCTGTCTTGACACCCCATCGACCGGTGAGTATAAGTTTCGTGGAGTTGATGTGAGCAAGCTCGATGATGATGCCCTCTCGGCAATGCGCAACAAGGAGATTGGTTTTGTGTTCCAGAACTTCAATCTGCTACCCAAGCTCAATGCCGTACAGAATGTGGAGCTCCCCTTGGCGTATGCAGGAGTACCTGCAGCTGAGCGTCGTGAGCGTGCCATACGTGCACTCGAGCGTGTCAAATTGGCCGACCGTATGCACCATAAGCCCAGTGAGCTTTCGGGTGGTCAGCGTCAGCGTGTGGCCATTGCCCGTGCTTTGGTGACCAATCCGGGCATTCTGTTGGCCGATGAGCCTACGGGTGCGCTCGACTCAAAGACGGGTGTCGAGATTATGCGCCTCTTCGACGAATTGCACCGCGAAGGTGATAACACCATCATCCTCATCACACACGAGCAGGAGATTGCCAACTATGCCATCCGTAATGTATACATAAAGGACGGTACCATCCATTACGACCGACTGAATACCAACAGAACCATTGTATCATAACGACTATGAATGCCAAGAATATAAAATACACGACATTGCTGTGCATGCTGCTTGCCTGCACTGCTGTCAAGGCTGAGACCTATCATCTTACGCTTGAGGCCAGCGTGGAGCTTGCCAAGGAGAAGAGCTACACGATGCAGAACTTGAAAGAGAACCTCAAGATTGCCGAGTATAACCTGAAGTCGGCAACCGCAAGCTTGAAAACTCACATTGACTTCAGCCTCACGATGCCCGAGTTTAACCAGACGGTGCGTACATGGGATGATACCACCGGTGTGTCGTTCTATTCAGTGAAGCGTATGGACTATGGAGGTACAGTGACTGTGAATCAGCCCCTTATTACCAATGGTAATATCTATTGGGAGACAAGCTTGAACAGCTATGATGACTTCTATAATAATGACCGCTCGGCTACATTCAATACGCGTCTTCGTCTGCGCCAGCCTATCGACGCTCTTTATGGATACAATGCCATCCGCTCGTCATTGAAGTCGGCACGTCTCGATTACGAACGTACCAACAAGTCGCTCCGCCGCGAAGAACTCAATCTGGTCTATCGTGTCAGCAGTGCCTATTACAACCTGCTCTCCTTGCAACGCAGTACAGAGATTGCCTTGCTCGACTATGAACGCCAGACCGAAGCCAATCAGATAGCACAGAATAAATTTGCCTCTGGCCTTATACGTGAGGTAGATGCTTTGCAGATGGAGGTCGACTTGGCTGAAGCGCAGAACAGCTACGAAATGGCGCTCATCAATCAGGAGTCGGCCATCAATAGCTTCAAGGAGTTGCTGGGAATTGAACTCACCGACAGCGTAGTGCTCAATGATGAGCTGAAATACAATGTCGTAGTAGTGGATGCCGATAAGGCAGTGGAGTATGCACTTAAGAACCGCACTGAGCTCCGAGATCAGGATATCGCCATAGAGCAGCAGAAAATGTCTATCCGTCAGCGTAAGGCCGAGGGCATGGTGCGTGGATACTTTGATGCCTACGTGCAGAAGACAGGTACAAGTATGGGCGATATCACTACATCGTATGGCAATACCATTCAGACATCTGCCAATGACTTTATGGGACGTCCGATAAACTATGGTGTAGGCTTCACCGTATCGGTACCTATCCTCGACTGGGGTGAGAATCGTGCACGAGTACGTGCAGCCGAGGCTCGCCAGCGACAGAATTATTTAGCTAAGGAAGAATTGGAGCGTTCTATTGAAACAGAGACACGCAACTCCGTTGCCCAGCTCAATAACAACCTCAAGCGCTTGCAGCTGCTCGAAAAGAATGTCGTCATCGCCGAGAAGAGTTTCGACATCACCCTCCAACGTTTCTCTGATGGAGATATAGATAGCCAGACACTTGCACTTGAGCGTAACCGTCTTAACAGTGCCTACCGTAACCACTTGAGTGCTTATATAGCCTATCAGCTAAGTTTGGCCGACATCATGCGTAAAACACTCTACGACTTTGAGAAAGGAGAACCTCTGACAATGTAAAGGGTAAATTATCCTGACTAAACTTGCAAAAAAACGTGGATTTAGCTACCTTTGCAGAATAATTGGGATTACTAATAAAAATATAGAATAATGAAAAAGAACGTATTGTTTGGATTGTTGAGCGTATTGCTCGTTTTTGCTTCATGTAAGTCAAAGGAGAGTGCTTATAAGCAGGCCTATGAGAAGGCTAAGGGCCAAGAGACAGCACAGGTTCAAGTGAATTCTCCTGTACAGGTAACACCCGTTGAGACTGCTCCCGCAGCAGATA
Organism: Bacteroidaceae bacterium; assembly: GCA_017465905.1. Classification (GTDB taxonomy): domain Bacteria; phylum Bacteroidota; class Bacteroidia; order Bacteroidales; family Bacteroidaceae; genus UBA1189. Next base: position 10,433 of record JAFTVE010000006.1, read on the forward strand.
ACAGCTATGACCAGGCACCTGTGCGTCAGGAACAAGTTTCTGCTGTGTCGGTAAGCGGCACATTGAAGCCCTATAGTGTTGTTTGCGGTAGCTTTAGCCTCCAGGCAAATGCACAGGGATTGAAGGAATTCTTGGTAGGTGAAGGATACAATGCCGGCATCGTAAAGAACGTGGAGAAGAATATGTTCCGCGTTATTATCGGCTCGTACGATACAAAGGCCGATGCTGCTCGTGCCCGTGAGTCTTTCAAGGTCAAGTATCCTAGCCGTGCCGATTTCCAGGGCTCATGGATTTTGCTGAACAAATAATCCGACATCGCGAGATATGAGACAAGGGTGGCCTTAGTGGTCGCCCTTTCTTTTGACTATACTTCCTGTTGATTGAAACTTTATGTATCGTTATATGGCTTTACGTTAAAAAACGCTGTGGTATTTGGTTTTTGCAACGGCTAAAACAAGTTTTATTCGTTCGTTTGTTATATCTTTGCACTCATTATGGGACGTATTCTTGCTATTGACTACGGAAAGAAAAGGACAGGACTGGCGGTGACAGATGTGCTTCAGATTATCGCAAATGGCCTTACTACAGTGCCTACGCCTACGCTGATGGACTTTATTGTCGATTATGTGAAGCGTGAGCCTGTCGAACGCATAGTTGTAGGGCTCCCCAAACAAATGAATAATCAGCCGTCAGAGAATATGGTGCGGATAGAGCCTTTCGTCAATCGTTTGCGCAAGCTCTTGCCACAGATTCCTGTCGAGTATGTTGATGAGCGTTTTACCTCCGTACTGGCCCATCAGGCGATGATTGATGGAGGACTGAAAAAGAAAGACCGCCAACGGAAAGAACTGGTCGACGAAATCAGTGCTACGATTATACTGCAGAGCTACATGGAAAGCAGAAAACGATTTTAGTAACGATTTAATGATAGATAAGAAAAGGAATATACATACCGTTAAAGCGGAGTAGTTCCTAATATATAACTTCAAAAAAAACTAAACATTTATGATACTACCTATTTATACCTACGGACAGCCCGTGTTGAGAAAAGTTGCTGAAGATATAGACCCTGACTATCCTGAGCTGAAGGAATTGATTCAGAATATGTTTGAAACCAATGAACGTGCCGATGGAGTAGGCTTGGCAGCTCCTCAGATAGGACTCCCTATTAGAGTTGTGATTGTTGATCTTACCCCTCTTGCAGAGGACTACCCGGAATATGCCGACTTCAAACGTGCTTACATTAATGGCTATATCGTGGAGGATGAGGGCGAAACCATCTTGATGGATGAGGGCTGTTTGAGTCTGCCGGGAATTCATGAGCGTGTGCCTCGTGCCGAGCGTGTACATGTACAATATGTTGATCAGGACTTCGTAGAGCATGATGAGTGGGTCGATGGCTATTTGGCTCGTGTGCTTCAGCATGAATTTGATCACTTGGAGGGTAAGGTGTTTACTGACCGTATATCTCCTTTGCGCCGCCAAATGAATAAGGGTAAGTTCAATGCGCTTCTTTCAGGTAAGGTGCGTTGTGACTATAAGGTAAAGGCTATAAAGAAATAGTATAGCATAGCTTAGGATGAGGCATCGAGTGCTGATAGCGTTGTTCCTCTGCTTTGCGTCCATGGCAAAGGCACAGGTGAATACCGACCACATGATGAGGGTGGGGAGGAATGCACTCTATTTCAGCGATTATGTGCTGGCTATAAAGTACTTCAATCAGGCGATTAATGCCAAGCCTTATTTGGCTGAGGCCTATTTTTTTCGTGCAATAGCCAAGTATGACTTGGGAGATTATGTAGGTGCAGAGAAAGATTGCTCGGAAGCTATGAGGTTGAATCCTTTTATTACGGGGAACTATGAGGTGCGAAGCTTGTCTCGTATTAGGCAAAATAAATATGGCGGAGCTATAGAGGACTATGAAGTGATTCTTAAAATGCGTCCAGATTTATTAGGGTTATGGCATAATTATGCGTTGTGCTGTAGGGATGTTGGGGATTACGATGGTGCAATGGCTGCGATAGATACTCTGCGTTCTAAAGCTCCTAGTTATACGTTTGCTTTATGTCTGCGTTCTGAGATGCTTCTGGAAAAAGGTGACACATCAGCAGCAATTGCAAATCTTGACACTGTGCTCACCATTGACAAATATGATTACTCTGCCTATATGTCGAGAGCGATTATAAACCTTGGACTGAAACGATATGAAGAGGTGGAGAGTGATTTGACGCAGGCAATCAAATTGTCTCCTCAGAGTGGATTCTATATTAATCGAGCTATTGCTCGTGAAGAACTCTATAATCTCAGAGGGGCTATGGAGGATCTTGATATGGCAGTGATGCTTGATCCTGAGAATGCGTTGGCACGAATGAACCGCGGATTATTGCGTGAAAAAGTGGGTGACTATAATCGGGCGATAGAAGATTATAGCTTCGTCTTGGAGTGTGTGCCCGACCATATACGTGCTCGTTATGCTCGGGCTATGTTGCTATCTCGTACGGGAGATTGGCAAGGGGCGGTAGATGATTTGACATGGATTCTCAAGGAATATCCTGATTTTATAGGTGGATATAAAATACGTGCTGGACTATATCGCAATATGGGGCTTAATGCTCAAGCTACGGCTGATGAGATGAAGGCAATGGACCTTGAAATGTTATCATTTGTAGGTTTTGATGGTAATGACGAACCGTCACAGGAGGAGATTGAGAAGCGTGAACAAAGAAAAAAAGTGGATGACCTCAATAACTATAAAAAGAAACAGGAGGCTAAAAATCCTGAATATGTATACGTTCAGGAATTTTCGTCTGAGTATCGAGGCTTGGTACAGCATAAGGATGTTTATGTTGAGTTGCGTCCGCTTTATGCGCTTACCTATTATGAACAGCGAAGCGAAGTGGATGGAGTGGTGCATTATCATCGTGAACTGGAAATGATACACCATGAGCTTCCTCTTCCATTGTTGGTGACAGCTTCGGAAAAGGCTCTTGATGAGCAGCAAATAGCTTTTCACTTTGAGGATATTGACAGACAAACCCGTCGTTTTGGTGAGAGTGGCCAAGAGGGATTTTTATACCTTGCTAGAGGATTGGATTTCTATCTTGTACAAGATCTTACGGCTGCCATCGATGACTTCACTCAATCTATTGTTGCCGACGGAGCGCTATGGATGTCATATTTTTGTCGTGCGGTAGCGCGATACAAGCAAATGGAATTTGACCGTAATGGACGAGGTGTGCCATCTGAAGAACAAAAAACGTCAACGACACTAAATGACTTTTTAGTTGACAGTCATTTGAATGACTATCAGCTTATCCTTGCCGATTTGAATAAGGCGATTGACTTGGCTCCCGATTTTGCTTATTCTTATTACAATCGTGGAAATGTACTCTCGCAACTGAAAGATTATCGCGCTGCTATCGTGAGCTATGATGAAGCCATTGCTCTTGAGCCCAATCTGGCTGAGGCATACTATAATCGTGGACTTACCTATATTTTTGTAGGCGAGAATGCCCGTGGTATCGCCGACCTCAGCAAGGCAGGAGAGTTGGGGCTTTATAGTGCATATAATCTAATTAAACGTTTCGCCGAATAGTATAGGGGCTACAACCCTCTTGAAGTTATGCTCGGTCACTTTTGGCTGGGCTATTTGTGTGTTTAGCGTGCCTCTAATATCGAACTTACGTTTTCCTACTACTGACATGTATAAATCTTTGTCTTTGGATGTGAAAAAATGTAACGTAAAGTTTCCACTTTCTAAGAATAAATCGTAATTTTGCATGATAAATGCAATGTGGATATGGCAGACGTGATAAAGCATGACGGCATAGTAGACTCTATAGAAGGGAGTTGCATCCATGTACGTATCGTGCAAGCTTCGGCTTGTGCCGCTTGTGGTGCCAAGAGTTTGTGCTCAGCGGCTGAGAGCAAGGAGAAAATTGTGGATGTGTATGGTGCCGATACTACTGCCTATCAAGTAGGGCAACGGGTGATGGTCGAGGGAGCTGCTTCAATGGGAATGAAGGCTGTTCGCCTCGCTTTTCTTTTTCCCCTCTTGCTGCTTGTGGCTGCTGTGGCCCTGGTCATGTGGCTGGCCGATGGCAATGAGGCTTTGGCCGCTCTGGCTGCATTGCTGGTGCTGACTGTCTATTTCCTTCTCCTTTTTGTAAATAAGAAGAAGTTGGCCCGTGAGTTTACGTTTATAATCAAACCTATTTAAATATCAATAGTAATGAACACAATTTTGGTAGCAGTAATTGCTTTGGGAGTGACAGCACTGGTCTTGGCTGGTGTACTGTTTGTCGTATCCAAGCAATTTGCTGTAGAAGAAGATCCACGTGTGGGACAGGTTGCTGAGGTATTGCCGCAAGCCAACTGTGGCGGTTGCGGATACCCCGGTTGTGCCGGCTTTGCCGACGCTTGTGTCAAGGCAGGTTCGCTCGACGGTCTGCTGTGTCCTGTAGGTGGACAAGCTGTGATGACAAAAGTGGCTGACATCCTCGGTCTGAGTGCCGATGCTGCCGAGCCCAAAGTAGCAGTGGTACGCTGCAACGGAACATGCGAGCATCGTCCTCGGACTGCAGTCTACGATGGTGCTGTGTCATGTAAGATAGCCCATGCTACGGGCTGTGGCGAGACAGGCTGCGCCTTCGGCTGTCTGGGTTGTGGCGACTGTGTGGCTGCATGTAAGTTCGATGCTATCCGCATGAACCCCACTACCGGTCTTCCCGAGGTTGATGCAGAGAAGTGTACAGCTTGTGGCGCTTGTGTGAAGGCTTGTCCGCGCATGATCATCGAGTTGCGCAACAAGGGCAAGAATGGCCGCCGCATGGTAGTGCTTTGTGTAAACAAGGATAAGGGCGCCATCACTCGCAAGGCTTGTGAGGTAGGTTGTATCGGTTGTGGCAAGTGCCAGAAGGTATGTCCGTTCGATGCTATCACCATCGCCAACAACTTGGCCTACATCGACTATGAGAAGTGCAAGCTCTGCCGTAAGTGCGAAGACGAATGTCCGCAACACTCAATCGTAGCTGTCAACTTCCCTCCGCGTAAGCCGAAACCTGCAGCTACCGAAGCTCCTAAGGCCGCTCCCGCAGCAGAGGCAAAGTCAGCAGCGAAGGCTCCTGAAACGACTGAAACTCCGAGTACTCAGACTGCTCCGAGCACTCCGAATACTCAGAAATCATAATTCATAATTCACAATTCATAATTCAGAATTCATGAAGACATTTAGAATAGGTGGTGTACATCCATCAGAAAATAAGCTGTCAGCCGGGAAGAAGATTGAGCCTATGGCATTGCCCAAGCAGGCTGTATTCCCTTTGTCACAGCATATCGGCGCTCCCGCCGTACCTTGTGTTGCCAAGGGCGACATGGTGAAGGTGGGTACCAAGATTGCCGATGCAGGCGGTTTTGTGTCGGCTGCCATCTTCTCCTCTGTATCGGGCAAGGTTGCCAAGATTGACTCTGTCATCGATGCCAGCGGCTACCGCAAGCCTGCCATCTTCATCGATGTGGTAGGAGATGAGTGGGAAGAGAGCATCGACCGCAGCGAGGAGTTGGTGACCAAGTGTGACCTCAACCCCGAAGAGATAGTAGCTAAGATTAAGGATGCTGGTGTAGTAGGTATGGGTGGAGCCTGTTTCCCCACTCATGTGAAGCTCACACCGCCTCCCGGCAGCAAGGCCGAGTGCGTTATCATCAATGCAGTAGAGTGTGAGCCTTATCTGACTGCCGACCACTCATTGATGCTCGAGAAGCCCGAGCAGATTCTCATGGGCGTATCGCTCCTCATGAAGGCGGTAAACGTTACCGTAGGCTATATTGCCATTGAGAACAACAAGCCCGACGCTATCGCACTGATGACCGAGAAGGCCAAGAACTTCCCCGGCATTCAGGTTGTGCCCCTCAAGGTGAAATATCCCCAAGGTGGTGAGAAGCAACTCATCGATGCCGTTATCGGTCGTCAGGTGCCTGCACCTCCCGCCATTCCTATTGCTGTAGGTGCTGTAGTGCAGAATGTAGGTACAGCGTATGCCGTATATGAGGCTGTTATCAAGAACAAGCCCCTCTTCGAGCGTATCGTGACAGTGACCGGTAAGTCGCTCGCCAACCCCTCAAACTTTCTCACTCGTATGGGTACTCCCATGAGCCAACTCATCGAGGCTGCCGGTGGCATGCCTGAGGATACCGGTAAGATTATCGGTGGTGGTCCTATGATGGGTAAGGCGCTCCTCAATGCCGAGGTACCCATCTGTAAGGGTAGCTCTGGCGTATTGCTCATGTCTGAGAAGGAGTCGTTGCGTGGCGAGGAGCAGAACTGTACGCGTTGTGCCAAGTGTGTGGCTGCCTGCCCCATGGGCTTGGAGCCCTACCTGCTTGCCAAGCTCGGTGAGTATGCCGACTGGGAGCGTGCCGAGAAGGAAGACATCATGACCTGTATCGAGTGTGGCTGCTGCACATTCACCTGTCCGTCAAATCGTCCTTTGCTCGACTGGGTACGCCTCTGCAAGAATACAGTGGGTGGCATCATCCGTGAACGTAACGCTAAGAAATAATAGAATATAGGACTCCGAGAACTCTGAATTCTCAGAGTACTTAGAGAACTGCAAAATATATCAGAAAATGAATAAACTAACACTATCCTTGTCGCCCCACGTTCACAGTGGCGACAGCGTAAGCAAGAACATGCGATGGGTCATCATCGCCATGTTGCCTGCTATGTTATGGTCGTTCTATGCATTTGGCATGGGTGCAGTGATTGTGACTGCTGTGTCTGTAGCCTCATGCGTATTCTTTGAGTGGGCCATCAACAAGTATATCCTCAAGAACGACAAGTGCACCATCTGCGACCTCTCGGCCGTAGTTACTGGTATCCTCTTGGCCTTCAACCTTCCGTCAAACCTGCCCCTATACATTATTATAATAGGTGCATTGTTTGCTATCGGTGTGGTGAAGATGACCTTCGGCGGCTTGGGTTGCAACCTCTTCAATCCTGCGCTTGCAGCCCGTGTGTTTCTCTTGATTTCGTTCCCTGTTAAGATGACCGTATTTCCCGAGGTGGGCCAGATGACAGCTTATGCCGATGCGGTGACTGCTGCCACTCCGATGGCGGCCATTAAAGCACAAATCTCAACAGGGACTCTTGCTGATGTAAGCCTCCTCGACCTCTTCCTTGGTAATGTAGGCGGTTCGCTCGGTGAGGTGAGTGCCCTGTGCCTCCTCCTTGGTCTGGTTATCCTCTTGGCGTCAAGAACCATCACATGGCATATCCCCGTATCAATCCTTGTCACCGTGTTTGCTCTCACCGGTTTGCTCCACATCGCATACCCCGTTGAGGTAGCTACTCCGTGGCATCATCTCTTCGGCGGTGGTCTCATGCTGGGTGCCATCTTCATGGCTACCGACTATGTCACCTCTCCGATGACTCCGAAGGGACAGCTCATCTACGGTTTCTGCATCGGTTTCCTCACCGTTGCCATCCGTGTGTTTGGTGCCTATCCCGAGGGTATGTCGTTTGCTATCCTTATTATGAATGCTTTCGTGCCGTTGATTAACAATGCATGCAAGCCCAAACGTTTTGCAAAGGAGGTAAAGAAATGAAAAAGCTCGAATCATCACTGACTAATATGCTCCTCGTGCTGACCCTCGTGTCAGTAGTGGCTGCATTCCTGCTGGCCTATGTCAACAACGTGACCAGTGGCACTATAGCAAAGATCAATGAAGAGGCCTTGAGCTCAGGTATCAAGTCGGTGCTTAATATCGGTGCCGATGAGCAGATCGAGACCAATGAGAAGCCCGTCGATGCCTTTGTCGTATACGAGGTGTCTCGCGATGGCAACTGGGTAGGTACTGCCGTGAAGTCTACCGACAAGAGTGGCTTTGGTGGCGACATCGAGGTGCTCGTAGGTTTCGATGCCGAGGGCAACATCCTTGGCTATGAAGTGCTGAAGCATGCTGAGACCCCGGGCCTTGGTGCTCGTATGGGCGAATGGTTCCGCACCGCAACCTCAGGAGAGACCAAAGAGGTATCTGCCGTATCTAAGGTGTTCTTCGGTAAGCCCGACCCCGCTGGCAGCCACAACATCATTGGCCGCAACATCGGTAACGAAGGCGAGTTGAAGGTGTCCAAAGACGGTGGCGACGTAGATGCCATCACCGCATCTACCATCACCTCACGTGCCTTCCTCAACGCAGTGAACAATGCTTATAAGGTGTACAAAGGCAATGCCTCGGATGTGAACTCAGGGGCAACGGCACAAAATTGAATTATGAATTCTAAATTCTGAATTCTGAATTAAGGCTCCGCAGTGAGTGATTCCTACATGGAAAACTAAAGAATTCATAATTCACAATTCAGAATTAATTTATTGAAAAATAAATTCTCATGAATAATTGGAAAGTATTTTTGAATGGTTTGGTTAAGGAGAACCCCACGTTTGTCCTTCTTCTTGGTATGTGTCCTACCCTGGGTACCACCTCTTCGGCGCTCAACGGTATGTCTATGGGCCTTGCCACCACGTTTGTTTTGATATGCTCAAACATCGTTATCGCCTTGTTGAAAAACCTTATCCCCGATAAGGTACGTATTCCGGCATATATCGTAGTCATTGCATCCTTTGTAACCCTGTTGCAGATGCTTATGCAAGCCTACTTGCCTTCACTCTATGCCAGTCTCGGATTGTTCATCCCGCTTATTGTGGTAAACTGTATCATCCTTGGTCGTGCCGAAGCCTTTGCTGCCAAGAACACCGCCATCCCCTCACTCTTCGACGGTCTGGGCATGGGTCTTGGTTTCACCTGGGCGCTCACTTTGCTTGGTGCCGTGCGCGAATTGCTGGGCACAGGTGCCGTGTTTGGATTCACCGTACTGCCCTCATCGACCAATATGCTGGCCTTCGTATTGGCTCCCGGTGCCTTCATCGTATTGGGCTACCTCATCGCCATCGTGAATAAAATTAAAAAGTAAGAATTATGGAATACATACTGATATTTATTTCCGCGATCTTTGTGAACAACATCGTGTTGTCACAGTTCCTGGGTATCTGTCCCTTCCTCGGTGTGTCAAAGAAGGTTGAGACCGCCAAGGGCATGGGCTTGGCTGTAACCTTCGTGTTGGTCATCGCCACCATCGTTACCTACCTGTTGCAGATATGGGTGCTCAATCCCTTCGGCTTGCAGTACCTGCAGACTATCGTTTTCATTCTGGTGATTGCCGCCCTCGTGCAGATGGTCGAGATTGTGCTCAAGAAGCTCTCTCCCTCGCTCTATCAGGCACTCGGCGTGTTCCTGCCCTTGATTACCACCAACTGCTGCATCCTTGGTGTAGCTATCCTCGTGGCCAACGGCACTTACAATGGCCAGGGTCTTGAGCCCAACCTCCTCACCGGTATCATCTACGCTTTGGCTACCGCTCTCGGCTTCGCATTGGCACTCATCGTGTTTGCTGGCCTCCGCGAGCAGCTTAGCCTCGTGCGTGTACCCAAAGGTGTTGAAGGTATGTCAATCGCCCTCGTCACCGCAGGCCTCTTGGCTCTTGCCTTCATGGGCTTCAGCGGTATCGACAAGGGTATCGCCCTATTCTTCAGCTAATCCGGCAAGGTAGTATTGGTTGAGGAGGGTGTGTCGCGATTTTGGCACACCCTCCTTTTTTGTTTTATCACATCTTTTTACTTTTATAAGTCGTATGAATTATATAATTTTGTGGATTGCAATAATACTATGAATGATGAGACTTTTGAGAAATAGGCATGTAGGGCTTTGGTTGACCCTTTGCTTGAGTGTTGCTACAATGGCACAGGAATCTGATAGTGAGTTGCTGAAGGATTCAATCATTGAACTTTCGTTCAGTCAACTGAACAGATTGGAATTGCGGGCTGCTGCCGAGAAGTTTACTGTGACAAATAAGAGTATTGATCCCATCATAGCCGAGGCCCTTATATATGCCGAGGCTAAGAAAACGCTTGGGTGGGTTGTTGATGATATGGCAGTAGCATTCACTATAGATCAGCTGAGAGCGATAGTGGCTTTCATGAACTCGGAAGCCTTTTCGCGTCTTTCCTCCTATGAAGTCTCCGAAGCCTTGGATGCCCTATTGATTGCAGACATCAAGCGAGGCTTTGCCTTTGGTGCATCATGGAACCCAAACATCCCATCGTTGCATAGTAGAAAATATGATGCTATAGCTGATAAATATCTCGCCTTGGTGGGTAACGTGACATTGCCTGACGATAGAATACAATCATTAGTAGAGAGAGTGGGAAATGAGACAGGCATTAATGATGAGAATACAATAGCTGCAGTTGCTAAGCTCATAAGTAAAGATTATTCTAACTATTATAAAAATGTGTTGGTCGACTATGTCACCATGGAGCAGTTGCAAGCGGCTGTTGATTTCTACAGCCAGCCATACATGACAGTGATAAAGGAGGTCATCGCAAATCCTGCAAGGTTGTTGTTGGAGAATGAGGTGAAAAACATTCACGCGTTCGAAAATAAGGTAAAGGGGAGTTATGGCAACTTTATAAGAATAAAAGATACATCCTCAGTCGTGCGCGATTATATTGCTCGCTTGCCGTATATCCCCATATGGCACGACTATGTACCCAACCGTCCGATACAAACAGTCGCTATGAAAAGTAAAGGTACATATACTGGGCAGACTCGCGACGGACAAGCACATGGCAGGGGTGTCCTTGTCGATAAGGACGGTGTGCGCTATTCAGGCAGTTTTAAGAAGGGCAAGCGTCATGGTCTCATTACGACTTACCTCCCTACGGCCGATTCTATCACACAAGTATGGGCTGCAGATCAAGTGATGGATGAGCAGAATGCTGATATTGAAAAGCCTGTACCACTATATAAGGAGTATCCTATGGGATATGGTTTTAAGGCTACAGGCAGAGATCGCGAAGAGGGAATGTTTGTCGATGGAGCCCTTCAAGGATATGCAAGACGTACAATATCTGGAGGCAACACGATTGAGGAGGGCTTGTTCGACGGTGGCTTGATGACCAAAGGCCGTGTCACATCAGGAAATGCAGGAAATGCACTCGTGATATTTGATGGCGAGCAATCTTATAGTGTACTTCATGGAAAGATTAGAAATGGAAAAGTTACAGTCAGGACACAAAGAGGCAACGAGAGTGTCGTGGTGGTAGAGAAGGGCGTCTTCGTTGACTATGAACTATGCGGTAAAGGCACCATGACATTGTCAAAAGGCACATACAAGCAAGGCGAAGAGGGATATTTTAATCGAGGTATGCTTTATGGCAAGGGCGTGAAGAGAAGCTCGTCAGTCTCTGATGAGAATTGGAATTGCAACCAAGCAATCAGTGGATATTTCTTCCAAGGAGTCTTGAGTGGTGAGATGCTATACGAGGAACAAATAACCAACATCTCCAATGCCTCTGGAGATAATGCAATGGTTACGTTTACCCGATTCGGACTTGAACTCTCTTGCCAGATACCTCCTCAGTCGTCAAAGAGTGTATCTAAAGGCTCTTTGACGTTACGCATCAAGTGTGCCGTCATCAATGAAAAGCTTAACGGCAGGGGAGAGGTAACCTTGTCGAGTGGCGACTACTATAAGGGGGAATTTATGAATGGATATTTCTTGGATGGCACAGCGCGCATTACCAACAAGGACGGCAGTATCTATGAGGGAGAACTTGTTAGTGGAAGGTACGAAGGCGAAGGAAAACTTACTCATGCTGATGGCAGTTGGGAGGAAGGAACTTTTATGTTCGGCTCTTTTGTTAGTGGTATGAGGAGAGATAAACGGGGTGAGGTGCATGACGATCAGTTGCAACGACTGTATTGATGTCGGTTCGTGAAAAAGCAAAATGTCAGCAAATGTTTCATGATGGTAGCAAAGTGTCAAGTTCCGCTGCTCTCTCTCTAAAAGGCTCTTTTGGAATTGCACACATGCATTTTTCGAATTGGACAAAGAGATTTTTTGAAATGCAAGGCTCTGACATTTTGATCAGAGCCTTGTAATATGTATAAAACCCACCAGTTTTTGGGAGAAACACACAGCCCTTTTCGCAAAAAGGCCTATTAGATTTCTGGCAAACGAACTTCCCTTTTTTCAGAAAGGCCTATGCGTTTTTCCGCATAGGTCTACATAATTTTTATTTCAGGCTTGCCGTTCAATAAAACAGGTCAAAATAGTCTCTTATATATGCCGAAAGTTCATAAATCGGTTGGCTTTGGCATGAGTAAGATGGATTTTTGTACACTCCACGTTACTGTATCTGTACAAATTTACAAGTAGTCTCTGCCAAAGCCAACCGATTTATGAACTTTCGCCAATAGCACAAGGTAAAAACTCATTATTATTAAGTACTTTTTTTCTTGTGCAAAGTACTTTTTCTTTCGACAAAAGTACATAAGACTTGTAACCTGTTCTTGTGTTCTTTTGTCGAGAGACATAAGTACATGAGTTACATAAGACTCGTAAACCTGTTCTTTTGTCGAAAGACTAAGAAATTCAATAATAAATTTGTCATTTTGTTC
>JAFTVE010000007.1 GCA_017465905.1 Bacteroidaceae bacterium
CCGGCCAAGTCCAACCTTGTCGGAATGCCTGAAGAATTCTGAATTTTGAATTCTGAATTCTGAATTGTTTCCTCCTGTTGGGTGCTGAGGGCTGCTTTGAGAGAACTGGAGCTGCGGGCTTGAAGGCCTTCGTGGGGGGTGCGCTCCAATTCGATATACTGGATACCTCTCTCTTCGCAAAGCTGACGCTTGGCAGGGCTGCCGCCTTCGGCATTGACTACAAAAATGTCGGGCTTGACCAAGTCGAGTGTAGGGATGAAGTCGATGACGCCACTGCCCTCGTTGATATAGGCTTCCTTGACGGCCTTGATATTCTTGACCATAAACAGGCGTTCCTCCTGGGGGAACATGGGTTTACGGTGCTTGTACTCCAAGTAGGTGGCATCGGAGCCAATACCTACATAAAGGTCGCCAAACTGGGAGGCCTGCTGGAAGAACTCGACGTGACCGCTATGCAGAAGGTCGTAACAACCGCTGACGAAGACTTTTTTATTTACCATTTGACAATTTACAATTTACGATTTAATGCCTCCAGACTATCAACCAATCTCTGTCAACAGATGGCACGGAGAACATGGAGGTAAGTAATTCTGAATCTTCAATCCTGATTTCTGAATCTTTCATCAAATGGGTACGTAAGGAACGTTATATAGAGGAGGTGGGTATGGATATGCCGGTGAGAGGTGGAGACAAGACTCCGAAAACATTCAACATCAATCCTTCACTGGCATTCCATCCCGTACCTTACATCCTATAATCAGAATTATCCTACTTCACTACACCCTTTTCAAGGTATTCTGCCAAATTGGTGCGTACCTTAGAGGCTACGTTATCGGCAGCAACCTTGGCCATGTCGTGCTCGACCATAATCTCAACCAATTGCTCGAATGAGGTGGTCTGAGGATTCCAACCCAGCTTGGCCTTGGCCTTGGTGGGGTCGCCCCAGAGGTTGACTACGTCGGTAGGCCTATAAAAGTCCTCGGACACGGCTACGAGGGTCTTGCCGATGAGGTGCTCGTTGGCGGGGTTGGTAACGGATACACAGATTCCCTTCTCGTCAATATCCTTACCCTCGAACTTGAGTTCGATACCGGCATGATGGAAGGCGAGCTGGGTGAACTCACGCACGGAGTGCTGCACGCCGGTAGCGATGACGAAGTCCTCGGGGTTCTCCTGCTGGAGGATGAGCCACATGCACTCTACGTAGTCCTTAGCATAGCCCCAGTCGCGGAGCGAATCCATATTGCCGAGGTAGAGGCAGTCCTGTTTACCCTGAGCGATGCGGGCTGCTGCGAGGGTGATTTTACGGGTGACGAAGGTCTCGCCACGGCGCTCTGACTCATGATTAAAGAGAATACCTGAGCAGCAGTACATATTGTAGGCTTCGCGGTACTCCTTGATAATCCAGAAGCCGTAGAGCTTAGCTACAGCGTAGGGGCTATAGGGATGGAAGGGGGTATTCTCGTTCTGGGGCACCTCCTCGACCTTGCCGTAGAGCTCAGAGGTGGATGCCTGATAGATGCGGCACTTATCCTCCAAATGGTTGGTGCGGACAGCCTCAAGGATGCGGAGCACACCTACAGCATCGACATCGGCTGTGAACTCAGGGGCATCGAACGATACCTGCACATGAGACTGGGCTGCAAGGTTGTAAATCTCGGTGGGCTGTACTTTACCAACGAGCTTGACAAGCGACATGGAGTCACTCATATCGGCATAGTGGAGGTGGAAGTTGGGTGTGCCTTCGAGGTGGGCAATACGCTCGCGATAGTCTACTGAACTACGGCGGATGATGCCGTGTACTTCGTATCCTTTCTCAAGTAGGAATTCGCTGAGGTATGAACCGTCCTGGCCGGTCACGCCTGTGATGAGGGCTATATTCTTTTTCATTTTCTTGAACGATAACTATGATTAATCAAATCTATTTCTCACTAATTTATTGCACGCAGATCTCGCAGATTACGCAGAATTTATCTTTCTTAGAATATTATAACCAATACATTTAAAAGAAATCTCGCAGAAACGCATTGTTACACTCGCGTTTACCATCCGGTGGGTTCACTCAACTCTCAACCAATTACCTTTCAGCTCGCATGGGATTGTTGAGGAAGTCGTCGTAGGCCAGTTTAATTCCCTCTTCGAGTTCGGTCTTATAGGACCAACCGAGAGAGGCAGCCTTGCTTACATCGAGAAGTTTTCGTGGGGTGCCGTTAGGACGGGTGGTGTCCCACTTGATGGCGCCTTCAAAACCTACGGTCTTGGCCACGAGCTCGGTGAGACCCTTGATGGTAATCTCTTTCCCTGTACCTGCATTGACGGTTTCGTTGCCGCTGTAGTTATTCATGAGAAAGACACAAAGGTTGGCAAGGTCGTCTACATAGAGAAACTCACGGAGCGGACTGCCATCGCCCCAGCAGGTGACCTCCTTGAGGCCTGCCTCCTTGGCTTCGTGGAAGCGACGGATGAGGGCAGGGAGCACGTGGGAGTGCTCGGGATGATAGTTATCATTAGGCCCATAGAGGTTGGTAGGCATCACACTGATAAAATCGGTGCCGTACTGACGGTTGAGGTATTCACAATACTTCAGGCCTGAAATCTTGGCCAAGGCATAGGCCTCGTTGGTAGGTTCCAAAGCAGAGGTGAGCAGACAGCTCTCGGGCATGGGCTGTGGAGCCAAGCGCGGATAGATGCAAGAGGAGCCGAGGAACTCGAGTTTCTTGCAGCCGTTACGCCATGCAGCATGGATGACATTCATCTCGAGCATCATGTTGTCGTACATGAAGTCAGCCAATGCACTCTGGTTGGCAATGATGCCGCCAACCTTGGCGGCAGCCAAGAAGACGTATTCGGGACGCTCCTCTGCAAAAAACTTCTCGACCTCATCCTGACGACAGAGGTCAAGCTCAGCATGTGCACGAGTGATGATGTTGGTGTAGCCTTGACGCTGCAGCTCACGCACTATGGCAGAGCCTACCATACCGCGGTGACCAGCTACGTATATTTTACTAGTTTTTTCCATTATATGTTGTTTCTTATTTATCTTCTCATACTCCCCTATTACTACCTGTTGTATGAGAATAACTCAATATTTAGATATTGGGAGGCAAATTCACCTAACACGAACCTTTTTCTGAAAAACATAAATTACCATAAATTGACCAACAAATTATTGTCTTGTCTCACGCAACCCTATGTAATTTACTATTTACAAATTTACAATGTACAATTTATGTACTATTGAATAATTTTGCAATTTACCGAATTTCACAAAAGACACTTGCTGCGCTCGTGCAGGCCAAACATCAACGAAGTTAATTGACAATTACTTAATCTCGCGGCAAGCCGCAACGATAACGTTAACGATGACGTTGACTAAACTAATCGCGACGGAAGATGTCGCGAGTGTAGACTTTTTCCTGAACATCTTATCAATTGACAAATCACAAATGACGATTGACAATTACTTAATCTCTTCTAAATATATCACGTGTGTATACCTTCTCCTGTACATCATCAAGAACGGGATCGTAGCGGTTGGCGATGATGGCTTGGGATTGACGCTTGAATTCATCCAGGTCATTCACAACACGGCTGCCGAAGAAGGTGGTCGGCAATCTTCATATTACTGCTGCTCTGCTTTTATGATTTTACGATCATAGTAGACATGGTTGCCATCCTTATCATAATACTCGGCTTGGTCGAGCGGGACAGCCTGAGCTTCAAGCTCGCGATCGTACTCCTCGTAGATGGAGTTCTTGGACTTGAACTCGGGGACGGTGCGCTTCATGAGGCGTACCATATCGGGAATCTCGACGGCACGGGAGAGGACCTCGAGCTCGTCGGCAACAACGCGGGCCTCGGCATAGTCGTACTCACGCACCTTGGCAATGCGGATGCGGCTATGGCCAGTGGGAATGGTGTTCTCATTAGTGGCAAGGACCTCTTCGTAAAGCTTCTCACCGGGACGGAGGCCGGTGTACTCTATCATGATGTCCTTATCGGGGACGAAGCCGGCAAGCTTAATCATGCGACGGGCCATATCGGCAATCTTGACGCTCTCGCCCATATCGAAGACGAAAATCTGGTTGCCATCGGTCATCGTGGCGGCTTCCATAACGAGGCGACAGGCCTCGGGGATGGTCATGAAGAAGCGGGTGATGTCCTTATGCGTAACCGTAACCGGACCGCCCTTGGCAATCTGCTCACGGAAACGAGGGATGACGGAGCCGTTGGAGCCGAGGACGTTGCCGAATCGCGTTGTAACGAACTTTGTTTTTATAACGCGATTAGGGAATTCTGAATTATGAATTATGAATTCTGAATTTTCTTTTGACGCTAACGATGACGAACTCCGCACTTCGTTTGGAACTCCCTCCGCTTCGCTCGTCCCTCTATAAACAGAGGGACAGTTGTGGTTAGCGTTAACGTTATCGTCAAAGTTTCTATTGTGTTGCTCCACAGCAAGGCCGAGGGCCTGGACATAGATCTCGGCAAGGCGCTTGGTGCAACCCATGATGTTGGTGGGGTTGACAGCTTTGTCGGTAGAGACCATGACCATCTTCTCAACACCGTACTGGATACACTTGTCGGCCACATTGCGGGAGCCTGCGACATTGACGAGGACGGCCTCGCAGGGGTTCTCCTCCATCAAGGGGACGTGCTTATAGGCTGCAGCATGGAAGACAACAGCGGGACGATATTTGCGGAAGGCGAAGTCGAGACGGGCGAGGATGCGCACATCGCCGATGATGGGCACGAAGTCGAGATCAGGGAAGCGTTCTTCCAACTCCAAGCGAAGGTTATGCATGGGGGTCTCAGCATTATCGAAAAGAATAAGCTGCTTAACTCCAAAGGTAGCCAATTGACGGCAGAGTTCACTACCGATACTACCGGCTGCACCGGTGACCATGATGACCTTACCACGGAAGTCGGCCATAATTTTATCCACGGAAATCTCTATTTCGGGACGACCGAGGAGGTCCTCTATCTTAACTTCACGGATGGAGTTGCGCATCAACTTACCGCCTACCACCTCGTCGATGGAGGGTTGGAGGAGGGCTTTGATATCGCACTCGCCCGCATACTTGATGAGGCGTTCCTGCTCGAGCTTAGCATCGGCCGTGGTGGCAAAGAGGATGGCATCGGCACCCAGACGACGCTTAAGGTACTGCACATCGGACTCGGTGCGGAAATAGTAGACCTTATAGTTGCTGATGGTATGTGGCTTATAGCTATCACGAGGGACGATGAAGCCAACGATATCGTAGTGGGGAGAGTTCTTGAGACGAGCAAGGATGGAGATGGCCTTGTCCTGAATGCCATAAATGAGCACACGGCCGCGCTTGTGGCTATGGCCGTAACGGTCGACGACCAAGTCGTAGGCTACAATCATGGTCACACGCACAAGTACCAACATGCTCAGGGTGAGGAGGAAGTCGATGACGACAAGCACCACCAGATGAGTAGATGTGAACCCACTCAAGGGGAAAGCGAGCAGGGCCAAAGAGAGCAACAGTCCCTTGCCTATAGCAGCCAAAGCCAAACGGCTAACCTCGCGCAGGGTACTATGACGAATGATGGAGCGATAGGTCTTGAGGGTGTAGAACATGATGACCGAGGCGACAGCACCTACCGCCAACCAATAAATGGTGGCACGCAAGGGCAAATCTACCCCATAGAGCAGCAACATGAACATCACCAATGCACCCATAGAGGCTGCAACGGATACGAAAAGGTCAATGGCAAAAACCAGCTTGCCGTCGAGATAACGGCTCAGCTGTAACTTTTCAATGAACGACTTCATGATTATGATTGTTTGAAAAGGAATAACAATGTGTAAAATTTCCTACTCCTCACACATTGCCAACAGGAAAATCTTTTTTTTAAGTTAAATACAATGACAATAGTTGCCTCGACACGGACGTATCAAGACAGGGAAACGACAGTCGTAAGGACTGATACAGACTTTGGCTAAGAAATGCGAAAGTGCTGAGAATTAATGATTAACAAGTTTTAAAACATTGCGCTTAAGCACGCTTCGCGGCTACCCGTAACACACTACCGATAGAAATATGCAAGTAATCTGACAACAAAAGTAGAAAAAAAAAAGAATCAAACAAAACATTCTACAATATATTTTGTTCCCTATTCAAAGTCTACAGTTTGGGACTTATAGTCGCATACACACTAAACGGGACACTACCCCAATAAAGTAGCCAATCATTCTACATGCAGTAAATTGCCTTATTCAATAAGCATCCCCAATAAAAAAGAACCCGCTGACTCTAAAATCAACGGATTCCTACCATTCCACAAGACCGTGGAGAAGACTAGCCCTCCCCTATGAACGCATTTTAACTATTCTTCCCCCCCGTATTTTCAGATTCGTAACCATAGCCATAACCATAGCCATAGCCATACTTGCGCCCATAGCCATAGCCATAACTATTCTTGCGAAGCGTCAAGTCGACCCCATTGATTACAGTTGCCAATTTGGGGAAAGTTTTATTTTGCTGCAACACATTAATGTACCGATAAGCCTCCTTGGGAGTAGCATCAGTGCGACATACATACACACACATATCGGCCACACGGCCAATAATAGCTGTGTCTGTCACCATAGCAATAGGAGCGGTGTCAAGAATGACATAGTCATAATGCTCTTTCAGCTTGGCTATAGCCTGTTCAAGCACTGGACGAGCCACCAGCTCTGTGGGATTAGGAGGCACAGTGCCACCAACAAGCACATCCAAATTCGGACTGAGAGGAGAATGAAGAATCAAATCAAAAAGGTCGACATGCTCGGGATCACTCAAATAACTAGTAATACCATTACTATGCAAATTCAGGCCAAAAACCTTATTTAATCCGGGCTTACGAATATCCAAACCTACCACAATCACCTTCTTACCCAAATAAGCCAAACTAGTAGCCAAATTAGAAGCAACGAAAGACTTACCTTCAGATGGTTGAGTAGAAGAAAAGAGTATTACCTTCTGATCCTTTTCAAGCATAAAGAGTATATTAGTACGAAGTGCACGGAAGGTCTCCTCCATAATATTATTCCTATTCTCGCGCACGACAATTGCTCCCGTACCCTTACGGGCATCAACACCTTTATGATTGGGAATTTCGCCAATAATGGGCACAGTGGTAAGCTTCTCCACATCGGACCTGTTCTCAATCTTATATTTGAGGAGCTCGATAAGATAAATGATACCTATCGGAAGCGCAACACCAAATATAAGAGCAACCAGCATATACATCATCTTACGTGGTTCAACAGGTGCCCTACTAGGCTGCGGTGCTTCAATAATACGACCATTGCTAGCGGTTGCAGCTAATGTCAATGCATTTTCCTCACGCTTTTGAAGAAGCATAATATATAAAGATGCCTTTATCTCCTGTTGACGCTGAATAGTAATAAATTCCTTTTCATACTTAGGAGCATCGGTTATGCGGCCTTCGAACTTACTAGCCTCACGTTCAAGATTCTTCTGAGTAATACGCAATCCACGCAACACACTTTCCACCGTAGTCAATACATTCAGACGCATGGCTTCAATACCCAAGTCCAAGTTGACAACTGCGGGATTGTTCTCCGATGAAGTACGCAGCAAACGCTTACGTTCAACAATCAGTGTATTGTACTGCCCTATGATATCATTTAATCCCTGATCCTCTAAACCGACATTGGCAGGAATAACCTCATCGGCATTGCTCGGATTATTGATATAATTCTGCAAGTCCTGAACCAAATTAATTTGTGTTGCATTTTGTGTCAGTTGCTGTGCATAGCGAGAATTCTCCTGCAGAGCAATCTGCGCATCACTAGTAAGGTCTGTCAGACCAGAACGTTGCTTGAAACTAGCCAATTCATCCTCGGCAGAACCCAACTCTGCATTAATAATATTAATACGTCCTTCTATAAACTCAGCTGTTTTCTGCGCAACCTCATTCTTCTCGTCATTGGCATCCTGATTATAAACAGCAACCAAATGGTTAATAAAATCCACGCCACGCTGCTTCACCGAATTTTTCAAATCGATACGAGCTATAGTTGTTGTCTTAGAAGTCGGAGAGACACTCAGATTACCACAATAGGCCTCAGCACAAGCCTGTGGCGAGACAACACTCGCGACCAAAGATACAGGTTCAGGAACAACCACAGTCGTATCTGGAGTAAAAGTAAATACACCAATCTCACTAGGGTATGCCGCAGGAAGCTCCGAAAACGACACGTCAATTTTCTTCATCAGATTGTTCAAGTCACGATACTCTATACGAACATCCAACTTACCGACACCGTCATAGTCCATTTTCAGACGCACTCCGCTAGGCAATTTAGAGGCCTCTTCGGGTGTCATATACACCTGAACAGGAGAATTCTTGTACAAAGGCATATTATATCCTAAAGGACGCACCTCAGCATGCGATATATAAAGATTCAAATCCGAAACGACCTTTCGAACTAACGTTTTTGATTTGAGGATTTCGACTTCGTTGTCAAAATTACTCGTAAGTGACATCATTCCAAAATCCTGCATAGTAGCAAGGGGGCTATTGCCGACACTGCTCCTCTTATCCTTCTCCTTAATGAGCACTGCTGAGCTTATATTATAAACGGGCGTTTGATAACGGAGATAAAAAAACATCCCGATAGCACACACCAGCACACTAACTACGAACCAAGGCCAATAAACAAAAAACTTGTATATAATGGCATAAAGGTCGAAACCTTCCTCCGGGGCCTGGTCTACAAATTGACTGTTGCTCTGTTCTGACATATCTTCTAGAATTTGAGGATTATCTAAAAATTGTAGCTAGCAAACTGGCAATAGAAACCAAAATAGAAGTCGCATTAAGCCACAATGAAGTACTTTGACCAATATCCGAGTTCTTTGCCTTAGTTTTGTTAGGATTGACATAAAGGATGTCATTTTGTTGTAAATAATAATAGGGACATGTTACAATCTCCGCATCATTAAGGTTGAGCATAATAATCTCACGCTTCCCTTTTGCATCCTCACGAATGAGCTTCACGTTATCACGCATTCCCCAAATGGTAAGGTCACCGGCCATAGCTAGCGCTTCAAAAATATTTACCTTCTCGTTGCTAACATTGAATGTCCCAGGACGAGCCACCTCACCGAGCACCGATATCTTGTAGTTAGACATACGCACATTCACGATAGGAACCTCCTTAAGATATGGTTTCAAGCCGTCTCGTATAAGTGTCTCTGCTTCTGTTTTCGTCAAACCGCCAACCTTAAGTCGACCTAACACAGGAAATTCAATCACACCCTCATTATCAACCAAATACGTCATAAGAGCTGGCTGGGAATAGGAACTCTTGGTCTGCATATTCATCGTTGTCTGAACAGTCAGGTTAAACGGTGCTGCAGCCTCGGGGTCAGTAGTATTCACGGTGATAGTTAACAAATCCTTAGGCATAATCTTGGCATCATACATAGGAAGAGTCTCCGAATATTCATTAACGACCTCGGGATTCTGTAAATAAGGCACATTCTTGTAAGAAGTACAGCCCACTGCTAACAAGACACAACAAGAAAGAATCAACGACTTCAATTTCATATTTAATCTTTTTTCATTATTCATTTATTAAACAATCGACCAAGAAAACTTTTTTTAGGAGTCTCATACATACTGGACTCCTCATATCGCCTCACTAAATCTTCATAAGTAAGATGATTGTGTATCATATCATATATAGTGCCCCAATCAGGAAGACCGCCCAGATTACGATCATCAATCCAAATATCAGCTTTCAACTTCCGACTAAAATGATTGTTCCTATCCTTTTCTTCCTCTGGATAATCACGATTTACCGCATAAAATTCCAGACCACGCTCACGGCAAAAGTTTACAGCCTCCTCTAACAAACGACCTTCACGAACAGTCCACAAAATAAGGCGATGACCTTCATCCGCTAGTTTTTTTAATGTCGTTGTTGCGAAAGGAAGTTCTTTTCCTATGGAAGGATAACGATGCTCAACAATAGTTCCATCAAAATCTACAGCTATAATCATTGGTCTTTCTGATTCAGTTTAATGCAAATTTAGGAATTAAATTCAGAATACAGAAAAAGGCTATAGTACAAAATAGAAAAACAACTGCAAATTTAACTATCGTTAACATTTCGCGATAAAAGAAGCAAGCGAATGCCTTCACATCCGCTTGCATATACATCCTCACGTTTACACAACACTTAATTTTTTCGGCAGGTGGGCTTCAGCTGCTTGAAGAAGTCGTTGCCCTTGTCGTCCACTAGGATGAATGCGGGGAAGTCCTCCACCTCAATCTTCCAGATGGCCTCCATGCCGAGCTCGGGATACTCTACGCACTCGATGCTCTTGATGTTGTTCTGCGCCAGAATAGCTGCAGGACCACCGATTGAGCCGAGGTAGAAGCCGCCGTGCTTCTTGCATGCGTCGGTGACGCACTGTGCGCGGTTACCCTTGGCCAACATGATCATGCTTCCGCCGTGGCTTTGGAAGAGGTCCACATAGGGATCCATACGTCCGGCTGTGGTGGGGCCCATCGAGCCGCAAGCCATGCCGGCAGGTGTCTTGGCAGGACCTGCATAGTAGATGGGATGGTCCTTGATGTACTGGGGCAGGTCTTCGCCACGGTCGAGGCGCTCTTTCAGCTTGGCATGCGCGATGTCGCGGCCCACGATGATGGTGCCGTTGAGCGAGAGGCGCGTAGCTACGGGATGCTTGGTGAGCTCAGCCAGGATCTCGGGCATGGGGCGGTTGAGGTCGATGCGCACTACATCACCCTCGCCGGCATTGCGCAATTCCTCAGGAATGAGGCTGCCTGGATTGTCGTCCATCTTCTCAATCCAAATACCGTCCTTATTGATCTTACACTTGATGTTGCGGTCGGCCGAGCAGGATACGCCAAGGCCTACGGGACAAGAGGCGCCGTGACGTGGCAGACGGATGATGCGCACGTCGTGTGCCATGTACTTACCGCCAAACTGTGCACCGAGGCCGATGCGGTAGGCCTCTTCGAGCACCTTCTTCTCCAATTCCACATCGCGGAAGGCGCGACCCGTCTCGTCGCCCGTGGTGGGCAGGTTGTCGTAGTAGTGTGTCGAGGCGAGCTTCACGGTGAGGAGGTTCTTCTCGGCCGATGTGCCACCGATGACGAAGGCGATGTGGTAGGGTGGACAAGCGGCGGTGCCGAGTGTCTTCATCTTCTCCACCATGAAGGGCACCAGCGTGTCGGGGTTGAGCAGTGCCTTGGTCTCCTGGTAGAGGTAGGTCTTGTTGGCCGAGCCGCCACCCTTGGTAACGCAGAGGAAGTGATACTCCATGCCCTCGGTAGCCTCGATGTCGATCTGTGCGGGGAGGTTGCAGCGGGTGTTCACCTCGTTGTACATGTCGAGCGGAGCGTTCTGCGAGTAGCGCAGGTTCTCCTCGGTATAGGTTTTGTAAACGCCGAGCGAGAGAGCCTCCTCGTCGCAGAAGCCTGTCCATACCTGCTGGCCCTTCTCGCCATGGATGATGGCCGTACCCGTGTCCTGACACAAGGGGAGCTTGCCCTTGGCCGACACTTCGGCATTGCGCAGGAAGGTGAGCGCTACATACTTGTCGTTGTCGCTGGCCTCGGGGTCGCTCAGTATCTTCGCCACCTGCTCGTTGTGAGCGCGGCGGAGGAGGAACGACACGTCGCGGAAGGCGGCGTTGGCCATTGCGGTTAAACCTTCGGGAGCAATCTTCAGCATAGGCTTGCCCTCGAACTCACCGACAGACACATAGTCTTTGGTCAGCAGATAGTACTCGGTGTCGTCCTTTCCTAACTGGAACATCGGTGCATACTTGAATTCCGGTGTGGTTGCCATAGTGATTTGAGTTTATGAGTTTGTAAGTTTTTGAGTTTATGAGTTTGTAAGTTTGTAAGTTTTTGAGTTTGTAAGTTTGCAACCAACAAACTCAAAAACTCAAAAACTTATAAACTTATTCTTCATACGTCTGGTACAGGAAGTCGTTATAGGGGTATTTCTGCACGTGGAGTTCGCGTACACGGTTATACATCATCGTCTTGAGGTTCTCTATGTTGTCGCGCTCACGGGCCGAGATGAAGATGCAGCTGTCGTGCATCTTGGCCATCCAGGTCTGCATGAGCTCATCGAGCGACACGTTTTCCTTGGTCTTGGGTGTGAGGTCGTCGTCCTCCTTCGGGGTGAAGGTGTAGGCATCGGTCTTGTTGAACACGAGCACAAGGGGTTTCTCGCTGCATCCGAGGTCGGCAAGAGTCTTCTCCACTACCTTGATTTGGTCTTCGAAGTCGGGGTGTGAGATGTCCACAACGTGGAGCAGGAGGTCGGCCTCGCGCACCTCATCGAGGGTCGACTTGAAGGAGTCGACGAGGTCGGTGGGTAGCTTGCGGATGAAGCCTACGGTGTCGGAGAGCAAGAACGGCAAGTTCTCGATGATGACCTTACGCACGGTGGTGTCGAGCGTGGCAAAGAGCTTGTTCTCGGCAAACACCTCGCTCTTGGCGAGGAGGTTCATGAGGGTCGACTTGCCCACGTTGGTATAGCCCACGAGGGCCACGCGGATGAGGCGGCCGCGGTTCTTGCGCTGGGTGGCCTTCTGCTTGTCGATCTCGGCCAGCTGCTTCTTGAGCAGCGACATGCGGTTGAGGATGATACGGCGGTCCATTTCGAGCTGCGTCTCACCAGGGCCACGCAGACCTACCGAGCCCTTACCGCCACCGGCACCGGAGCCACCACCCTGACGCTCGAGGTGAGTCCACAGACGGGTCAGTCGGGGGAGCATATACTTATATTGTGCCAGCTCGACCTGTGTCTTGGCATTGGCAGTTTGGGCACGCATCGCAAAGATGTCGAGGATGAGCGATGTGCGGTCGAGAATCTTCACTTTCAGCTCGGCCTCGATGTTGCGAAGCTGCTTGGCCGAGAGCTCATCGTCGAAGATAACCATACCTATCTCCTCGGCCTCCTCATCCTCAGCACACTGTTCTATATAGGCACGTATCTCCTGCAGCTTGCCCTTGCCCACATAGGTCACCGAGTTGGGGTAGTCGAGCTTCTGCGTGAAGCTCTTCACCACCTCTGCACCCGCCGTCTCGGCCAGGAAAGCCAGTTCGTCAAGGTATTCCTGCGTCTTCTGTTCGTTCTGCGCCTGTGTAATCAGACCCACAAGGATGGTCTTCTCGGTCTGCGCCTCAGATATTACAAATTCCTTCATCGCTACTACTCCGTTGTTCCCGGATAAAGATTATCACCAGAACCAGGAACGAGGGCAGCGGTCTTCACCTGCAACACTTCAGTAGTTCCTTGTCCCTTCTCATTCATTGCAAAACCCATTATATAATAGGTAGTATTTGGCTTAAGGCCCGTTATCGTACCTTGAATCACAGTGCCTGAGAGCACGCCACTCACTTTGGCGGACTTAGCATTGGCTACACTGTTCTTGGAGGTCCCGTAATAGAAGCCACAATCAACAACCTGACCAGAGGTAACATCGGCGTGGCAGACAAACCCGTCGGACTTTACTTCATCCACCGTTACGGGATCAAGCACAGGCGGAAATTCCTGCTCACAGGCGGTCATCATGAGCCCTATTACGAAAAGATATAACCATTTCTTCATATCAATAGCATTCATCAACGTTGCACATAAACTTTGTTCTTCTCGATGAGGTAGATACCCGTAGACAGATGGAGTACCTCATTTACACCTGTCGCACACTGAACGGTACGCACCTGACGCCCTGACATGTCGTAGATGACTACAGCACAAGGCTCCGGAGCGGTAATATATACGATACCATCCTCGGCTCTAACTTCCAAGTGCTCGACGGCCTCCTCCACATCGTCCTGCGGCTGTATACGATACATTGGTGCACGATGGGCGTTCTCCTGTGGGAGCAGATAGGCCGAGAAGGGATTGACCGCATAATTATCGGGGACAAACACGCTACCCGCCACATATTCGCCATACCGCACTCCCGTATTCAATGCATACACCGAATCGTTGGCCTCAACCATTGCATAAGAGGGCACGAAGCGATATTGGGCATTGGCAGGAACGACCAAAGCATCGGAACTGTCGATAACAGCGTTATCAGCCGAGAAGGTCACAGCCCCATTCAACGAATAATCTCCATACTCGGTATTATTAGGCATCGAGAGGAGGTAAGGCGTATTGGCCTGTATGGATGTAGCCGGAACAAAACCATTGTCGGACCATTCGGAGAGCCAGAAGTGATGCGAGGAGGCATCGGCTCCGAAGGGAGCAAGTTCGCCCTTGGTTGCATGCTCGACACGCTGCACATCGAACGGCAAAGCCATAGTCTCCCATCCTGCCGACGAACCCATTCCTGTCGTCTGTGTAAAGAGACGTGAGTAGGAGACATGGGATGCAGTGAAAGTGCGAGGAGCATAGAAGGGATACTGATAGGCCAACAGCAATGTATCGCATGCTCCATCACGAACCAACGTCATGGCATGCTCACCAACGAGCGGATGTGAGAAGTCCATCGCACCAGGCAAATATACAAGCAGGTTGTGATATGACTTCTGATCGAACATCGAGGTCTGAAGCGGGAGGTCGATATCCCATACCACCGCATTAAGTGCCGTACAGCCATGGAAGAGGCTGTCACCCACAGAACGCAGTGCAGTGCCCTCAACCTGAATACTACGTAATGCTGTGGCATTACGGAAGGCTCCCTTATCGATGCCCGTCAAGAGATAAGCGGTCGAGTCGGCAATGACCGAATCGCCAACTACAAAATAACCGACATATCCTGATGCGGTATTGCCATCCCTAAACTCAGAGACACTGGCCTGAGGATTTACCGTTGACTCAATGCGGTAGGTTGCGCCATCGGCAACAAACCAGTTGCGGAAGCCCTCAACATCGGAACGACGATGGGCGGGCTTGCGAGCAATGACATTCACCTCGGCCTTATCTTTCAGTTCAAACGGACCTGTATAACGCTGGGCATAAGCCGTAGGCATAGTACCATCAAGCGTATAGTACAGGACAGCACTGGAATCGTCAACCTCGACGTATACGCTATCAGCATTCATATATATACGTGGCGAGATGGCCTGTGGCAACAGGCTATCGACAATCTCTACATCCTGCGTATTGGAATAGCGAGAATAGACGCTGTCGCGCACGCTTCGTAACGAAGCACGGTAGAGGCCACCATCCAAGTTCTCAAAACGATAATCCAAGGCAGAGGTGCGGGCGGTGTGGATGGTTGTTGCATAGTAACGTTTCTTTTTCAGCGTATCATTCTGCTGTTCAGCTGTATTTTCCTCATCAACTTGGCGATAGGAGTTAGCTGGCATCCTTGACGTTTGCCATGTAGCCATACTCCGTACACACTGGGCTTCCTTTACCGGCATAACCCTACGAGGAGCCTGACTAGTGCTGTCAGATTCCTCATCCTCACCCAGTAGTTCGGCAGAGCGGTCACCATCCAGCACATAAATCTCGTCAAAGTCGACACGCGTCGCAGCCTTGGGATTCTCCGGATTCTTACGTGTATCCAGATAGAGGAATGGTCGAGGGCCTATAGAATCCAACACGAGGAAATAGCTTGTCCACTCCTTATCCGTCACAGTGATTGAGTACCCGTAAAGCGAATTGCCCCATGTCTCATCACCCACAGCCAACACCACAAATGGGTCCTTATCTGAGGTCTCACTCTGCTTAATTGCAAAGAGCAATGTCACACGGGAGGAATCGCACTCCAATCGAGGAGAAAAGAGATAGCCCTCCGATGAAGCTGAACCGATACGGATAGCCTCATCGAGTCCAAAGATACCCTTACCGTTCCAACCTTGCTGATTGGTGTATTTGTCCATCGTGGGACCAATATCGCTGGTACCCTTCTTTACCTTGTCGAAATCCTCATCCAAAACAAAGGGATTCTCCTCGAGCAGGTCGAGCTGCACCTCATACTCCTTTATTCCAGGCACTTGTTTCCAGTTCATAGTAAAGCCATTCTCAGTGACGTCACTTACAGCTTGCTGCTCGGGAACAAGCAGCGCGCCCTTCATAAAGGAGAAGGTGACAATACCGTCCTGTATCGAAATATCGGTAATATCTTTCCCCATGTAATCGCCCACGAAACATTCTGCTGCAGGAGTACTAACTGCCGTAAGTGATGTGTTCCCTGAGGAACCAGGATAAGTATCTCCGGCAAGAGAGGCCGCTGCCCGTTTATTGTCAGCGGGAATGATGGTCATACGCTGATGCGAAGGTGCATTGTTCACGGAATTATTCTGCCATGCAGACTCCAAATAGTCGACATGAATCACCAACATACCCTCGGCAGGCACGTGCTCATCCCAACGAGTACGCTTATGATTCTCCACCACATAATATTCATTCGGGTTGGCATCATTCACAATCTTGTAAGCCACACCACCCTCACTCATCGGTTGCAGCGAGACATCAGTCGGTGCATCAAGCAGTACCAGCTCCTTCCAACCCAGGAAATCCAGTTCATGGCCTGTATATCCACAAGGAGTATGTCCGCCATCGTTATAACAGCCATAATCCATGATGCTCCATGCATTCATACCAAAACCATTGGTTCCGTTCGTAGGATAAAAGTCAGGAAGTCCCAGACAATGCGAAAACTCATGGCAAAAAGTACCTATACCATCAATCTGCGAGCCACTATCACCATCCAACTCATTATTACAAGCATACTTGCTGATCTGCACACCATCCAAAGAAAGCGGAGTGTCCAAATACCACTGATGGGGCCAGATTGTGTTCTCCAAAGTGGAGACATTGGATGCTTCGCCATAGCCAGCATAAATGGCATAAACAATATCAACATAGCCATCACCGTTGTTGTCGAATTTGGAGAAATCGGCCGATGCATTGGCAAGCTTACATGCCTCACGTATCATCTCGATGGGACGGCGGTCGCTGCCGTTCTCATCATTGCCTCCATAGTATTCCATCTTATTGTTGAGAGTAACAGGGCCTAAAATCTCGAACTTAGGCATAAACTTACCCTCAGATTGATCCTCGAAATACTCTTTCACACTGCCATATCCGCCCTCATCCTTATAGTCATCGCCATTGACATGCAGTTCAAAGGTGGCTGCAGGATCGGCAGAAGCGAACTTCACATCGGAGTACTGAATCAAGAGCACAGGGACATGCACTTCGCCATGAACAGGTACTTCGGCCGCTCTATGCGGAGCCTTAGCTGCACGTGTACGACTTGGCGCTACGGCACTCTGCAGGGCTACCTCACGCATGTCCTGTATGCTGGGCATATTTGCTACAAGCCGAGCCTCTACAGCTGTTCGCGTATCTCTCGAATGGGCTAGCTGATGGGAAGCCACTACCCTATCATCAGCGATGGTGGCATAGTAGTAACCTACGCCCTGCTTCTTTACAGCAACACCATCGTCTGTTATCAGATAATGGAAGAACTCATCACCCCCTTGGGTCAGTGTCAGCAACGTTCCATCGGGCTGTTTAACCATATGTGTGATGCGCTTGGCTGGCACAGCCCACAAACCGAGCGTACAAGCAACGAGCATCAGTGCAATCAAACATCTTTTCATGTACTATATATGCAATCCTATTAACAATAAGTTGCAAAGATAGTCATTCTTTTATAATTCATTCCATTTTGACGATTCTTTTTTGTCATCCATCATTTCAGAAGGCCCAGTTTATGGAAACATGCGGCCATTTTATCCAAGGCCAGGTCAACCTGTTCCTTGGTATGGGTAGCCATAAGAGAGAAACGGATGAGGGTGTCGTTGGGTGCACAAGCTGGTGGCACAACGGGATTAACAAAGATACCTTCATCAAAAAGCATTCGAGTAACCAGAAATGTCTTGTCCATATCACGCACATAGAGCGGTATGATTGGTGTTTCCGTTGCTCCTATCTCAAAGCCCAACGAACGGAAGCCATTAAGGGCATAGCGAGTCACCTCCCATAGGTGCTGGATGCGTTCGGGTTCCTCCTGCATAATGTGCAACGCCTCCAGAGCTGCTGCCGTAGCAGCTGGAGTAAGCGAAGCGCTGAAGATATAGGAGCGAGAGTTATGGCGTAGGTAGTTGATTGTGTCGCGATCGGAGGCAATAAAACCGCCAATTGAGGCAAATGACTTACTGAAGGTTCCCATGAGGAGATCCACCTCGTCGGCCACGCCAAAATGATGGCAGGTACCACGACCGCCACGCCCCAATACACCAAACCCGTGAGCCTCGTCCACCATGATATTGGCATTGTACTTACGGGCCAAACGTACAATCTCAGGCATAGGTGCGATATCACCTTCCATAGAGAATACTCCATCGGTAACTATGAGCTTTACGGCATCGGGGCGACACCGCGATAATTCACGCTCAAGCGATGCCATATCTGTATGGCGATATTTGCGCGGTGTAGAAAAGGACAAACGCCTACCCTCCACGATGGACGCATGATCCAGCTCGTCACAGAGGACAAAATCTTCGCGACCAGTCACACAAGACACCACACCAAGGTTTACCTGAAAACCAGTGGAATAGACCATAACATCCTCCTTACCCACCCATTGGGCCAATTCGTGCTCAAGCTGCAAATGCAAGTCGATAGTACCATTGAGGAAACGCGAACCCGCACATCCGGTTCCATACTTCCGAGCAGCAGCCATGGAAGCAGCTATCACTCGAGGGTGGTTGGTCAGTCCGAGGTATGAATTAGAACCAAACATCAGCACACGACGTCCATTCATCGTTACTTCAGTGTCCTGTTCACTCTCTATGCATCGAAAATAGGGGTACACGCCTTTGGCCTTAATCTGCTGTGGAAGGTCGTAACGTGCCATACGTTTACGCAAAAGATTCATTCTATCACATATTTTAACTACAAATCATGCGATATAACAAAGGGGAGTACGTATTTGTTGAAGGCAAAGTTACAACTTCAAATAGAAGTCCTTTACCAGGCTGACATATTCGGGAGTATAACCATGTTGCGCATCCTGTATGCACAACACGTCCGGTGTATACGCAGCACCTTGACGGGTAAAAGCCATCAATACACGTTTAGGGCGTGCCCCCTGCTTGGTACACACTGACGTTTGGCGTGTTGCAAAAAGTCCATAGCAGGCCGCACTCACAGTCATATCCGCGGCACGGTCATAAGGGATAACGACAGAGAACTCTCCATCGGCACTGAGCAGGCGAGCCACACTGCCGGCCAGTTCGTCGAAACTGAGCGTATCGGTATGGCGTGCCATAGCACGTGCGGCATCCGGGCACTTCAGGGAGTTTTCAAAATAGGGAGGGTTGCAGAGAATAGCATCAAAAGGATGTGAAAAGGCCTTATCAGTTCCCAACAGCTTATTCACATTTCGCACATCCATCTCCATAATACGCACACGATGATTCCAGGGCGAAGCTGCAACATTCTCAGCTGCTTGCGCTACGGCATCGGCATCAAGGTCAATGCCCAGCACATCGGCTTGGGATCGCTGAGCAGCCATCAAAGCGACAAGTCCTGTACCTGTACCTATATCCAGGATGTTGCGGCAATGCGCCACACGAGCCCACGCGCCAAGCAACACACCATCCGTGCCTACCTTCATGGCACAACGGTCTTGATGGATCGTAAACTGTTTGAATGCAAACATATGCAATACCTACATTGACAGCCACTTCATTACGGCATCGCCATAGGTTTTCGATACGGGGATGTCTTTTACTCCCTCAATGCCCAGCTCAAGGTAGAAGTTCTCCTTTTCGCGTCGGAGCACCTTTACCTGCTCCATATTAACCATATAACCACGATGACAACGCATCACATTAGTCTCGGCCAACGACTCTGCTGTACGCTTCAGAGTGTTGCGCAACATGAGTTTCTTGGGCAGGTTGTTCTTCATATACCAAATGTAAATATAGTTGTCGGCAGACTCTATGTAGAGCAGATTGTCTTTGGTCACAGAAAGCTGTAGTTCACCCCGTTCGTCATAGAATGAGATAAGTCCCTTACTGGCCATCTTCTGTGCTACAGCCTTGTCAAAGTCATCCTCAATCTGACGCAAACGCTCGTTCTTGTCCTGCAGAGTAAATGCTGTGATACAGATGATGTAGGGGATAAGTAGAATGAGCGAGGTGTTTTGCAGTGCGCTCTTGAAGGCTACCCATATATCCTCTTGCACATCGGCCAAGATGGAACAGATGGTGTAGGCGATAGCCATAATGGCTAACTCAACAAACACCCATATAGCATAATTCAGGATACTTATTTCATGCTTCTTGGTGCGGTAGTACATGATGACGCGACTGATGGCAACGATGCTCATGCCCAACAGTACAATGAGGAGCGAATAGATGACAAACATAAACTCCGACACACGCTCGCGTCCCCATTGCAACACGCCAAATGGTTGATATACGATAATGAAGAAAAGAGCAAATGCCGCAGCCGAGGTCACCAATATGATCTGATTGCGCTTAGTAAGGAGGTATCGAGGTATGAATTGCGAAAGAAAATCCATCGTGTTATTTGCAGCTAATAATCGTTTTCGATTTCAAAAGTACGAATTTCTAAGCAGAAACTCGCACTTTTGAAAAGAAACTTAACATTTTTGTGGCCTCTACCGTGACCGACGGCCTATACGAATCAGCACCGAGAGTCAATAGCCAGCCGACTTTTACGAGTAGAGGAAACGCTTGATGCTGCGTTTCGGAGTCTTCTCGAAGGGCTCCTCACGGAGTTCAATTTGGCCTACTTTGCTGTATACCGGCAGTTCGGCGTTCACTTGCTTTAAGTATTCATTCATTATCTCGTCGATGCTCTTGGTGTTGCCCTCGAGCTTCTTGAATGCATCCATATCGGGGACTACGAGTGCCACAATCTTCTTGCCACGGCTGATAACGATAGACTCAGCCACAAGAGGCAAGCTATTCAGTTTATCCTCAATCTCCTCGGGGTAGATATTCTGTCCACTAGCACTAAGAATCATATTCTTTGAACGTCCCTTGATGAACACGTTACCCTCAGCATCAATGACACCGAGGTCACCACTTCTGAGCCAGCCATCCTCGGTGAAGGCCTGCTTGGTAGCTTCGGGATTCTTGTAGTATCCGTCCATCACATTGTCGCCCTTAATCTGAATCTCGCCCACAACATTTTGCGGATCTTCAGAGTCAATGCGTACTTCGAGGCGGTCAACGGGCATTCCGCACGAACGCATAGCAAACTCGCGCCAGTTCCTGTAGCAGATGAGTGGGGCACACTCTGTCATACCATAACCAACGGTGTAGGGGAAGTTCATCTTCTTCATCAGCTTCTCCACCTTCTCGTTGATGGCAGCACCACCCACAATAAGACTGCCACGCTCCAGATTGCCACCAAACGTGGTAAGCAATTTTTTGCGTACGGTGTTATATATAATCTTATTAACACCTGGGATAGCTGTGAGCAATTTCATGTGAGGCTTGTTGAGCGTAGGCATCACCTTTCCCTTGAATATCTTCTCCACCACGAGGGGCACAGTCACCAGCATGTAGGGCTTCACCTCGGCCAACGCCTTGATGAGGATCGAAGGAGTTGGAGTCTTGCCAAGGAAATAGATGTGGCACCCCGTCACGAAGGGATAGAGAAACTCGAATGCCATACCATACATATGACCTAACGGCAACATGGAAAGGATGTGCCATCCAGGCTGATTAGGCATATTGGGTATAGCAAACTCAATATTAGAGCTGATAGCGCGTGCCGACAGCATAACGCCCTTCGGGTCGCTTGTTGTTCCAGAAGTGTAATTGATTAGCTCCAGTTCATCGAGGCTGCCCGTAGGATAACTGATATGCTCGGGCTTCACGCCTTCGGGGAAGCGCTCCTTGAAAATCTGTTCGCACTGATTGTGGAATGCCTTGGCATCCACCTCATGCCCCCTCGTATAGATAGGAGTGAAATTCTGGATATTGATGGCGATATTCAGCTTGGGCATCTCCTCGGCATTCATCTTCTCCCAAATCTCGGGTTCAGTAAAGATAGCAGTGGCGTCAGAGTGATTGGTGAGCTTCTGTATACTGTCTGTAGTAAAGTCGTTGAGCAAAGGTACCATCACGCCATCGTATGTACCTATAGCAATAAATGATGCTGCCCACTCGGCAGAGTTCTTGGCGCAAAGGACAATCTTGTCTCCTTTGGCAACGCTAGCAGTTTGCAGCAAAATGTGCAGTTTCTCGATGTTTTCTGCAACTTGACCGAAGGTAAAGGTATTCTTACCGTAGTTGGTAAATGCGGGCAGACTCCAATAATTCTTGATAGCCGACTCCGCATAATTCAAATAATGCTTAATCATAATGTTTGTTTTCGCTTGTTTCGGTGCAAATTTCGGGTTTTATTTTCACTAATCCCTTTTTTCAAGGCTACATATCTTGATGTTGGGGCGAAATTCCTATATGGGGTAAAAAGTGCGTATTCAATGGTAAAATCCGAAAAAGAGAACAAAATAAATCAACAAAAAGTTCCCTTTTCATCGAAGAAAAAGGTGAAATACCGTGTTCGTCTCGGTCATTCTCTAGGGTCGGTACCCCAAAGCATTTTCTTTTGCAGCGTCTGGAAGAATGTACCGCCTTCCTGCTTCACAACACGGATAGTATAGTCCGCTTTTTGTATAGTAAGCCTTGTCGATTCGGGCAAACTATGGCTAATGCCATCAGCAGCCACAAGGAAGCTGCCACTACGACTCTCAATATGCAGTTCGATAATCTTGTCATCGGCAATCACTATAGGACGCACGTTGAGGCTATGAGGCGATACGGCAGTAAGCACAAAGACATCAGCCTGTGGATGGATGATAGGTCCGCCTGCACTGAGCGAATAGGCAGTAGAACCGGTAGGGGTAGCTATTAGAAGTCCATCGGCCATATAGGTCGTGAGACGCTCACCATCGACGGCAGTATGAATGGCTAACATCGAAGAGCTATCGTGCTTGGATACGGCAATCTCGTTGAGTGCATAGATAGGCTGCGAAAGTGCATCACTAGTGGTCAAGCGTAATAGGCTACGTTCGCGCACAACATAACGCCCCTGATGCAACATGGCAAAGAAATGCTCCATTTCATCGGCTGACACATCGGCCAAGAAACCCAAACGACCCGTATTAATACCAACAATGGGAATCCCTGTATCACCTACGCAACGGGCAGCTTTAAGGAAAGTTCCGTCGCCACCCAGACTAATGGCCATATCAATGTTCTGAGTTGTCAGTTCATTGATGATACCAGCAGGTTCGAAAGAAAAGGAATGTTCCTCACGTAAGAAACGATTGAAGTCAGAATCTACATATACCTCGTCGGCATAGTATGAAAGAATACGAAACAATTGTTCGGCATGGACAGATTTGCCGGTTTCGTGGATATTTCCAAATAGAGCAAAACGCATTAATCAACAATAATTATGGATTACGGATTATGATTTATGAATTTAACTTAGTACCTTTGCAACGTTATTTATATATATTGGTAAATTCCTAGCAAAGATAATATATTTTTCGGATTCTATGACGAAACTGAGCGTAAATATCAACAAGGTAGCCACATTGCGAAATGCACGTGGTGGCAACAATCCTGATGTATGCAAGTTTGCACTCGATTGCGAGGCAATGGGTGGCGAGGGTATCACCGTACATCCACGTCCCGACGAACGTCATATACGCCGTTCCGATGTATATGCACTTCGTCCACTTCTGCATACAGAATTCAACATCGAGGGGTATCCTAGTCCCGAATTCATAGATTTGGTGCTACAGGTCAAACCCACACAAGTCACCCTGGTACCTGATGCCCCTGATCAAATAACATCAAACCACGGCTGGGACACGATTGCTCACCAAGCGTTTCTGACTGAGGTGATCAGGACATTCCGCGAAGCAGGCATACGCACTTCCATATTCGTCGACCCTGAAGTAGAGATGGTGGAATATGCAGCCAAGGCTGGTGCCGACCGCGTAGAGCTATATACTGAGCCTTATGCTTCGGGGTACTCTGCCGACAGGGAGAAAGCTATAGCCCCCTACATTACAGCAGCAGTTGCTGCCAAGCAGCAGGGTCTCGGACTCAATGCAGGGCATGACCTTAGCTTAGAGAATTTGGCATACTTTGCAGAAAAGATTCCTAATCTTGCCGAGGTATCCATCGGCCATGCCCTCATCTGCGATGCACTGTATCTCGGGTTAGCAGAGACAATAAAGAGGTATAAGCAGTGTTTAGAGGTTGATGGTTAAGGGTTAGGGGCTAAAAGAGAGGTAACTAACGATTAACGGAGAACAAAAACATATAATTATTATATATAAAAATCATAATTCATACAAAAACAATGTTATTACTGCAAGCACAAGTAGAACAGGCCGTGACAGAAATGGCCGAGAACCCTGTCCTCACCGAAGTGACAGAGGTCGTTAATGAAATGAATCTTTGGGATATGGCCGTAAAGGGTGGCTGGATTATGATTGTTCTAGCCATTTTATCGGTATTGTGTATTTACATCTTTGTTGAGCGACTGCTGGTTATTAGTAAAGCTTCAAAAGTAGATCCAATCTTCATGGATCGCATTCGCGACTATGTAAAGACCAATGAACTGAAATCGGCTATTAATTTCTGCCGTGTAACAAATAGCCCAGCCTCAAACATGATAGAGAAAGGACTTGAGCGTCTCGACCGCCCTGCTACTGAGGTTCAAGCGGCATTAGACAATGCAGGGAATCTGGAAATTGCAAAATTGGAGAAGGGTCTCTCCATTATGGCCACCATCTCTTCGGGTGCCCCCATGATTGGTTTCCTCGGCACAGTGCTCGGTATGGTAAAAGCCTTTTGGGAAATGGCCAATGCAGGCAACAACATAGACATAACACTTCTATCAAGTGGCATTTATGAAGCCATGGTAACTACCGTAGGAGGTCTTATCGTGGGAATCATCGCGATGTTTGCATACAACTTCCTCGTTGCAAAGGTCGACGATGTAGCCAACACATTGGAAGCACAGACACTGGCTTTTATGGACTTAAAGAACTAAGAATAAGAAATTAAAACAGGTATTTTCCCCATTATAAGTTTTACTTTTAATTTTTATTCCCGTGAGCATAAAACGCAGAAATAAGATATCAACCACATTCAGCATGGCCTCGATGACTGACATCATTTTCCTTCTGCTGATATTCTTTATGATTACCTCTACCATGGTGACTCCTAATGCCATCAAGGTATTGCTCCCGCAGGGCAAGCAACAGACCTCAGCTCATACGCTAACTAGAGTAATCATAGATAAGGACCTCAATTATTATGCAGCATTTGGCAATGAAGATGAAATGCCCATCGAATTAGAAGACTTGGCTGCCTTCCTGCAGGAATGTGCTACCAAGGAGCCAGAAATGTATGTGGCACTCTATGCCGATGAGCGTATACCATATCGTGAAATTGTAGGTGTGTTAAACATTGCCAACGAGAACCAGTTTAAAATGGTATTGGCTACTCGGAGGCCAGATAAAAAGAGATAATCTTGAAAGCTACAAAGAGTCAAATTCAGGGCTTAGCTGCAACAATTGCCATACATGCCGCAGCAGTTGTATTGCTCATGTTGCTCTCTATGCATGCACCTTTACAAGAAGCCGAGAGCGGAATCCCCGTAATGTTGGGAAACTCGGAACTAGCACAAGGGCATACAGAGTCATACCAATTCACTGAAGTATCATCAGTCAAGAGCGATATACCCAACATTGAGAATGCACCTGAGGCACAACCTACCCCACAGGTAGACGAGCCACTTATCACCCAATCCGACGAGCCAACCGTCGATATGCCCACTACAGAAGAGATAGAGGCACAGAAACGTGCTGAAGCAGCACGTTTGGCTGCCGAACGTGCTGCACAACAGATGGCTAGTGCTTTTGGAAAGAGCTTCGAAAAAGGGAGTAAGGGCGATGTTGAAGAAAAAGCAGAAGAAAAAGCACTAGGTTCAGCAACAGGAGTTGCTGCAGCAGAAAAAGTAACAGGATTAGGTGTGCAAGGCACGTTTGACCTCAATGGACGCAGTATCTCTGGCGACGGATTGCCAGTTCCTGTCAATACCGTACAGGATGAAGGTATGGTTGTTGTTACCATAGAGGTCAATCCCGAAGGTGAGGTTGTGTCTACACGAATTAATTTGAGGACTAAAACCACGAACCCCCATCTACGCAAAGCAGCCGAGGACGCAGCAAAACGTGCTCGATTCAACAAAGTCGATGGCGTGAATAATGTACAGGGAACTATTACTTATTTTTTCAAATTGAGATAACGTAGAGAAAACTTTTTCTCTATCTTCCGATTTAGCCAAACTACCCTCCGCGAATAAAAACGAGAATAAGCATGAAAAGAATCTTTACAGTTTTGCTTCTCGCACTCATGGTGGGTAGCGTAACGGCGAAATCGCCAATAGAGTTTAGGATGCTCTCGTACAACATCCGCACACTAGCCGATGATGGAGCCAATAGCTGGAAGTTTCGCCGGCATGCAACGCAGAATATGCTGAATGAGCATAAGCCGGACTTTTTCGGTTTGCAAGAGGCCATGGGTGCTCATCTTGAGTACCTCGACCAGATGTTTCCCCAGTATAAACGTGTGGGCGTAGGGCGCGACGATGGCAAAATGAAGGGCGAGGTGATGGCCATCTATTACAATGCGGAGCGCCTCGACTTGCTTGATAGCGGCACATTCTGGCTGAGCACAACACCTGATAAGGTGACACAGGGATGGGATGCCGCATGCTTCCGCACAACCACTTGGGTCCTGTTGCGCGACAAGGAAAGCCGAAAAAAGTTTTATTTCTTCAATACACATCTCGACCATCGGGGACGCACGGCACAGACCGAGTCGGTCAAACTCATCATAGAAAAGATTAAGGAAATAGCCGGCGAGAGAGCTACCGTGATTCTTGGCGGCGACTTCAACGTGACACCCGATGACGAGGTACTTGCCCCATTGAGCGACTTCATGCAGGAAGCCCGCACTACCGCCACGCAGGCCGACGATAAGGGCACCTACAACGGCTGGGGCAGCGTGCGGAAAAGTGTTATTGACCACGTGTTCTACCGTGGACGTAAGGCCACATGCCACTCATACCGCATTCTCGACGGTGATTATGGTGCTCCGTACATCTCGGACCATTATCCTGTAGAGGTTGTGCTCACTTTTTGATAACTTAACGAATAAGATATGAACACAATGTACGTATTCCTTGCCGACGGCTTCGAGGAGATTGAGGCCTTGGCTCCCGTAGATGTGATGCGTCGTGCCAGCTTGTCAGTGACAACCGTCTCTGTTACCAACAACCAGATTGTCATAGGCGCTCACGGTATTCCCGTAGTGGCTGATGCCATGTTTGACGAGCTCAATTATACCGATGCCTCCCTACTCTTCTTGCCGGGCGGTCTACCCGGAGCCACCAATCTGGAGGCTCACGCAGGTCTGTGCCAATTGCTCACCGCCAAAGCCACACAGGAAGATGTCGTCATCTCGGCCATCTGTGCCGCCCCTCTCGTGCTCGGAGGTCTTGGCCTGCTCAACGGTAAGCGAGCCACCTGTTATCCCGGTTTTGAAGACACCATGCAGGGAGCCGAATATACAGCCGAGAAGGTGACTGTCGATGGCAACATCTTCACAGCTTGCGGACCCGCAGCCGCCTGGGACTTGGGTTTCACCTTTGTTGAGCACTTCTGTGGTGACGGCAAAGCCGAGGAACTGAGAAAAGGTATGCAATTCTAAGTAAAATGAATCGTTTTGTCATCATAGTTGCCGGAGGTAAAGGTCTGCGTATGGGCGGTGAGTTGCCCAAGCAATTTATCTCCATTGAGCATCGCCCCGTGCTGATGCGTACACTCGACACTTTCCACGCCTGCGACAGCTCCATACAGATTATCCTCGTGCTCCCTCGCGACCATCAGGACTATTGGCAAGAACTCTGCGCCCAGTATTCCTTTACTGTTCCTCACCGTATCGCCGATGGTGGTGCCACACGTTTCCACTCCGTACAGAACGGCTTAGCCCTTGTCGATGCGCCCGAGGCCTTGGTAGCCGTACACGATGGCGTACGCCCCTTTGTGAGCCACGAGGTCATCAGTCGATGCTATGCCGAGGCCGAAGCCCACGGTGCAGTCGTACCCGTCATTCCCGTAGTGGAGACGGTAAGGCAGCTGATAAGGGAAGAAGAGACAGCAGGAGGGAAAAGTGTTACCGTCGACCGCAACGCCTACCGCTTGGTGCAGACCCCGCAAACCTTCCGCGCCACACTGCTGCACCGTGCCTATGAGCAGCCCTATCGCGATGCCTTCACCGACGACGCCTCAGTAGTAGAGGCCTTGGGCGAAACCGTAACGCTCGTCGATGGCAACCGCGAAAACATCAAGCTCACCACCCCCTTCGACCTCATCGTAGCCAAGGCTCTGATTGATAGTGGATGGTGAATCTCAATCTGTCCTGTACTAGAAAAGGTTGGAATAATTAACGAATGAACAAGACAGTTTGATTAAAGGTTAGAATAAACTATTCAATTGAGCAACGATACAAAAAGGGTGGCTGCTTATTTCATTCTGTTAAAGCAAGAAGAAGGGGTTGTTTCTGCTGCAGAAACAACCCCTACCTTCAGTTATGCGACCTGTTATTATACCAAGTTAGGATTGATGGTACCCCACTCGCTTACGGGAGGAATGATGCCGAGGCCGATGATCTCGTCGCGCATCACCTGAAGGTGAGCGTATGAAGCGTCAAGAGCTGCAAGTTCCTCAGCTGTACCTGTCACTTCACCGAAGTGTACGCCAGTAGCGTCCATAACGGTAGGCATGGCCATCAGCACGTTCTGGTACTTCTCATTGTTTACGTAGCAGCCTGCAGGCCATGTAAACTCAGCGCCACCCATAGCAGCCTCGATCATCTTTACAGCCTGATATGCGGGGCTCTGGAATGAAGAGCGACCACGAAGCTTGATGATGCGTGAACCACCCTGGATGGTGTTGTGCTTGATCTCGGCCCACTTCTCGTCAGAGATTTCATACTCTGCGAGAGGCTTGCCGTCAACGGTAATCTTTGAAGCGAATACTGCCATTGCCTCACCGTGGCCACCGTAGGTGCGAGCGTTCTCAACCTTGTACTGAGGTACACCTACTGCCTCGGCGATAGCCTCCTGCAGACGGGTAGAGTCGAGCGCTGCGAGTGAAGTGAGCTGGTTGGGCTTCAAGCCTGAGCGGATGAGTGCTGTGAGAGCAGTTACGTCGGCGGGGTTGAAGATTACCACTACGTGCTTTACGTTGGGGCAGTATTTCTTGATGTTGTCACCAAACTCAGCTGCAATCTGGCAGTTGCCCTTCAGCAAATCCTCACGAGTCATACCCTCCTTACGGGGAGCACCACCTGAAGAGATGATGTATTTAGCATTGGTGAATGCCTCTTCGGGGTCGGTTGTCCAAGTGATGTTTGCACCCTCAAAAGCGCAATGTGCCATTTCCTCAGCTACACCGTGTACACCAGGTCCATAGATGTCGTAAAGGCAGATGTTGGGAGTGAGGTTCAACATCAAGGCTGTCTGAGCCATGTTAGAGCCGATCATACCACCGGCACCTACAATCACGAGTTTCTCGTCAGTCAAAAACTTCATAATCTCTTTCTTTTATATAGTTAAACGAATCTAATATGCTATTTCTGTACAAAATTAGTGCAAACCGAATGAAATGCCAAATTTATTAGGGCATTTCTGAGGTGCCACCTAATTTCTGGCCTGCGAAGTAGGGCTAAAGATAATGCAAGCCGAGAGAAAACGCAAATTTATTTGTAGTTTTCCGAGGCGCAGCTTATCTTCTGTGATTGCGGAGCAAGCACAAAAATTAATGCAAGGCGAGTGAAATGCCAAAATTCAACGAGCGAATGTTGTGGAAGAGGCTACTGAGCGAGGCTATCTACAATAT
Source organism: Bacteroidaceae bacterium (assembly GCA_017465905.1). Classification (GTDB taxonomy): domain Bacteria; phylum Bacteroidota; class Bacteroidia; order Bacteroidales; family Bacteroidaceae; genus UBA1189. The sequence continues at coordinate 29,985 of JAFTVE010000007.1, forward strand.
TGGAGACATATACAGGTGAAAAAAGTTTATTTTTGGGGTGGCAGTGGCACAGCGGTATAATGCCTTCATCACCTTATCAGAAATACAGAAGTCCAGTTTGTCAGATTTCACGCATCATTATTTTCATTTTTTTTTGTCCTAAAATCTCGCGTCACCGCGGTGAAACATTCACGTCATCGCGGTGACGTGTAAACGCCACTGCGGTGGAGCCAAGACGCCACCGCGGTGACGTAAATTTATGAGCATATAAACTAGCGAGAAACAATATGAATATCTAGGGTTTACATCTATTTGTCCGACAGCAATTTATTTGCCTACTATTATAGGTCTACTTCTCAAGATGGCTGCCTATGAAACTCAAGCAACTCTCACTATGCCATGCCACCCCAAAAATAAACTTTTTTCACCTAATATTGCAGCACTCCCGTCGCTCAGGATTCAAAAAATGCCGATTCCATCGGGAATTGATAGAGTTTTTCTCCTCTCGGCCAAGAAAATACTTACGCTCGCTGAGATATATTAGAGCATGCTTTATATTTCGCTCGTTTATTGTATCTTTATGGTAAACCAAGAAGATATTTTCACTCGCTGTGAAAAATATTGAAGTAAACTTCATATTTCTCGCCCGTTTCTTCGTATCTTTGCCGAAATGAATTATGGCTACAGAAAAAAAAGACATCAAACGAGAACAGGCAAGGGCATTGCGCAAGCAATATTTTAACGCTGAGGCTGTGGAGTTGTTGCAACGCTTCTCCGAAGCACTGAATGCCGAAGGTATCACATTCTGGTTAGAGTTCGGCACCTTGCTGGGATATTACCGTGAGCACGACTTCATCAAGCATGACGACGACCTCGACTTTGGCGCATATCTGCATGATGCTCCACAGATAAAAAGAGCATTGGAGGCACGTGGATTCAAACTCATACGCAGCTACACAGACAATGGCGATGGTCTGGAAGAGTGTTATCGCTACCTGCACACTACGCTCGATGTATTCTACTTTGACCGTAACAACGAGGGACTGCACTGCACCTCATACACAAGGGCCAAGAAGAATCTGCTGAGTAGCTTGCTCAATCGACGTCCTTGCACGGTGAAGCGGATTAGTATTCCCGACAATGGATTTGAAGCAGTGGAGTATAAAGGCTGCATGGTCAATGTACCCACAGACTGTGTGGAGCATCTCACTTGGCACTACGGTCCCACATTCATGACTCCCAACCCGAACTTCAACTACAAGGAGGAGGCCAAGAATATTCGATACTTCACCATAGAAGAGCGAAAGGGAGTACTTAAGATATTCGGCAAGAAAGGTTAACACATCCTATCATCACGTATGCCTAAAGTAAGCATCATCATCCCTGTACACAACACGGCCGAGTATTTGGAGAAATGCGTGGCATCTGTCACTGCGCAAACGCTGACAGATACGGAGATTATCCTTGTGGAGAATGCCTCTACGGATAACTCACTGGAACTGTGCCATCAGATAGCACTGACAGACAAGCGCATCAAGGTACTGCACATTGACGAGGCCGATCTCTCTACTGCACGTAATGCTGGGGTTGAGATGGCTTCTGGAGAGTATTTGGGATTTGTAGACAGCGACGACACCATACATCCCGAGATGTATGAGCACATGTATTCATTGGCTAAGGAGCATAATCTTGGGCTTGTGGACTGCAACTTCTACTGCACTTACGACACCAAGCCAAATAAATACCCCTATCCGCAAGATGGCAAAGTAATCATTCTCAGTGCCAAAGAGGCCGCTACACTTAATCTACGTGAGAAAATTTCGCGTGTGGTATGCACCATGCTGTATAAGCGAAGCCTGTTTGAAACGCTGAAGTTCCCCACACACATGTATTACGAGGATCGTGCATCGACCTTCCTGTTCATGGCTGCAGCACACCGCGTGGGAATCATCAACAAGGCCTACTATGCTTACTATCAGCGCCAAGGAAGTATCAATCGTGCCAAGAGCTTTGTCAAGTACCGAGACTATGCCGGAGCAGACTGCCGTAGACTGAAGTTTATCAACGATAGCGGACTATACACCACCAAACGCGAGAAAGCGTTAGTGGCTTACAAATCAGCCAATGCATTCGTACGCACTTTGGGGCATATGATTAGACGCGCCCATACTCAGAGCGAAAAGGAGGAGCTGAAACGCCTCAGTTACAGATCTTCACTGATACCCCAAGGTACAACCTTGGCGCTTAAGCAACATGTGATATTGCTCTATCTCAAGATTTGGCGACGATTTGTCTGAGTTGTCTCGAATCAGAGGGTTACATTCAGCTTCTTCGTGATCCACTCCTTGAATATCTGCTGTGCCTCCTCGGTGGTCTCTCCTAAGGAATTGATGCAGCCGAACTTGAGGTCCTTGTTGGCTTCGGCCTCGGCAATCTTACGCTCCATATAGGCTTCTTTCTTCTCCATCGAGGGCTTGAAGAAGCAGGTTGTACCCTTTGGCGAACGCACCTCAAGCTGACCAGCCCGATGAGCACTCACGTAGAATAGCGTGGGGGCGCTAAACTGCGATGGTTCACGGAAGCGGTGACGTATATTGCGGTCGAGCAGGTCGGGGTGCTCGGCATAGAACCGCTCATACCAAGTGCGGCGCATAGGCACCGGGGCATGAGGAAAGAGATAGAAATGATTGGATTTTAAGATGTCGGCCGAATTGAGCATGGGGTCTTTGTGCCCGAACACCTTGTGTTTCTTTCCCAAGTGCTTGCCCCAGCGGAGCAGACGGGCCCACAGAGCGGGATAACGCTCGGCATAGATATAGGTCTTGTCACCTTCGAACCACATCTCCTCCTCGGCAGGTGCTGTCAAGAACACATCGTCATTGAAGTAGAGGAAACTGTCGCTGATGCCCGGTATGCGCCACAGCATAGTGGAGATGGCCAGCGAATTGAAAGTGGGCAGATACTGTTCGTAGCCGCGGAAGAGCACGGTGTGGTCGACCAACTCGATGGGTATCGTGTTGCCGGGAAAGTTGCGAGCTACGAACTCATCCACATGGGGGTTCTGGTTGTCGGTTACAATGTATATCTTGCGCACCCAAGGAGCATAGCGTAGTACCGATGCTATACAATAGTAAATCTCGCCCGTAGATTTATACCTCGACTCTCCTGCTACATCCTCAAAAAGGAGTTCCTTGTTTGGGGTCAGGAAACTGGCTTTCTTTCGCTTAAGTACAGGGTCATCACCATCGACCCAAGCTATTACCACATCGGTCATACGTATGCTATTATAATATATTCTTGAATCGGTCGGGGATACGCACCACCACCTTCGTTATTGGATTCCATGGCTTATTCCATGCAAATATCTGGCGAAGCCATTGCTGCACAAAACGCATACGAGGTATTGCCGTATCCCAATTCCGCGACCTTTTCTCAGTGACTATTCGTGTTGTCTTGGCTCGTCGATGAAGATGCTTTGCCCACCCTGCATTTAACAAGTCGGAATTGCCCAGTTGCTTCTTCATCATCTCATAATCAAACCCTCCAAGATGAAACAGATACAAATCCTTGGCTATATGATAATCATATCTCTTCACTCTATGGAATCCCGAGCCCCATCGTACGGGTTGGGCAATCACAGAGGCCTTGGTATAGCGCGAAGAAAGATAGGCGTAACTGCGCTGCGAGAGCAATGGACGGGATGAATCAATAGGCTTTTCCAAGTTTAGATGCTGCCCTACATCTATGCCCAAAGCCGACAAGCAGAACTTTATCTTCCGTTCGGACAAGTATGCTGAGAGCGTTTGATTCAGTAAGGGGTCTACTATCAGAAATTCATCTACATCTGTGCCAATAACCAAATCGTATCCTTGCTCAAACAATAGAGCGGCGCGTGAAGAAAGGAACTCGATACGCCCTTTATCAGACTGTGCCACATTGCCGGCCTCACGTGGACGAAGCAACGTCTCTACCCCCTCGCAGAAGTCCGGGACTACTTGGTCCTCACCGTCGAAAAAGACACGCAGGTTTTCACGACCGAGCTGTGCGCCATAGTATTCGACCCACTTGCGCAGATAGAACTCATCGTTGCGAACCATCGTGATAGCACAAATCTTCTTCATCCTTGTCTCTTTTTATCATTACAAAAGTAAGACAAGGGAAATGAAAATGCAAATATATCAAACCATAATTTGCCGTTTTACCAAAAATCCGTACTTTTGTAACTACATATACATATATATAATAACATGGCACTCATCAAATCAGTTCGGGGATTCACTCCCGAGATAGGCGAAGACTGCTACCTGGCCGACAATGCCACCATCATAGGTGATGTAGTGATGGGCCGCGACTGCAGCATATGGTTTGGCACAGTACTGCGCGGCGATGTCAACAGCATCAAGATAGGCGACTGTGTAAACATCCAGGACGGTTCGGTACTACATACACTGTATCAGAAATCAACTATAGAGATTGGCAACCACGTCTCGGTGGGGCACAACGTCACCATCCATGGAGCGAAGGTACACGACTATGCTCTTATCGGCATGGGGAGCGTACTGCTCGACGATGCCGAGATAGGCGAAGGAGCCATCATTGCTGCAGGCAGTGTGGTGACAGCCCGCACCAAGGTGGGGGCATACGAACTTTGGGCTGGCGTACCTGCCAAGTTCATCAAGATGGTATCGCCCGAACAGGGTAAGGAAATCAACCAAAAGATTGCCCACAACTACAAGATGTATGCTTCGTGGTACGAAGAAGAAAAATGAAAGAGAAGATAACACTTGCCCTGCTTACCTTTGCGCTAAAGGCGATAGCCATTTGGCCGTATGGGGTGCTCTATGTGCTGAGTAGCCTCATTTATCCTATCGTGTATTATGTGGTGGGCTATAGACGCAAGGTGGTGCACAATAACCTTGTGAACTCCTTCCCCGAGAAGTCCGAGAAGGAGATACGGGAGATTGAGAAGAAATTCTACCGCCACTTCTGCGACTACGTGCTGGAAACGGTGAAGCTGATGCACATATCCGACGAGGAGATGCGCCGTCGCCTGCGCTTCACCAATCCCGAGCTTATAGAGCAGCTGCGTGGCGACGGCAAACCTTTCTTTGTCTATCTGGGGCATCAATGCAACTGGGAGTATGTGATCTCCATTACCATGTGGACACACCCCGAACTTGCCGCCTGCCAGATATACCACCCGCTCAGCAACAAGGCGATGGACAAATTGATGTATCGTATGCGTAGCCGCTTCAACTCAGTGGGCATACCGCAGAAGCAGACGCTGCGTGCCATCCTCACTATGATACGTGAAGGCAAGCAGCCCTTGCTCGGACTCATTGCCGACCAGCGTCCTCAGCGACGTCCCGAGCCGGAGTGGATGGAGTTTCTCAACCAGGATACGGCCATCATCACCGGTGGCGAGGTGATGGGCGTAAAGCTGGGTGCCCACTTCATCTACGGCAGCATGCGCTGTGTTCGCCGTGGCTACTATGAGATAACCCTCCACCCCATCGAGCCCATCGTAGGCGAGGAGTTCGGCTACAGCAAGCAGTATATGCGTATGCTTGAGCAAGATATCAAGGCACAGCCCCACATGTGGCTCTGGACACATAAGCGGTGGAAGTGGAAACGTTCCTAAAAACGAAGACGATAACGAAAATGACAACTGTCGTCCGGTTAATTCAGAATTCACAATTCACAATTCAGAATTTCAAAAAAGCATGATTAAACAATTTCTCTCACTCATCCGTCGGTTCATACCGCCCTATAAGAAGTTCCTGTTCGGCAACCTCGCACTCAACCTGCTGGCACAGATACTCAACGTGTTCTCCTTTGCCCTGCTCATCCCCATCCTTCAGATTCTCTTTCAGGTGAGCGACACGCAATACGAGTACATGACCTTTGCCGACGGCAACATAGCCGATGTCATCAAGAACAACTTCTACTATTACATGAACACCTTCATCGAGACACGCGGTGCGCTGTGGGTGCTCATGGCCTCGGGAGTGATATTGATTGTGATGACGCTGCTCAAGACTGCCTGCTACTTCGGCTCGGCAGCTACGCTGATACCTTTGCGCACAGGTGTGGTGCGCGACATCCGCATACAAGTATATAATAAGGTGATGGGATTGCCGCTCAGCTTCTTCTCCGAAGAGCGCAAGGGCGACATCATATCCCGCATGAGTAGCGACGTGAGTGGTCTGGAGACCTCGCTCTCCAACTCTCTGGAGATGCTCATCAAGAACCCCATCGCCATTGTCGTGACACTGTTTACCCTCTTCTTCCTCAGCTGGGAGCTCACGCTCTTCGTGCTCGTGGCTATGCCTGCCCTGGCTTGGGTGATGGGCACCATCAGCCGTAAGCTCAAGCGCAAGTCCAAGGAGGCACAGAACTACTGGGGCACGCTGCTGGCACAGCTCGATGAGACCCTGGGCGGACTGCGTATCATCAAGGCTTTCCTTGCCGAGGGCAAGATGAAGGAGCGCTTTGCCCATATCAACAACACCTATCGCAATGCAGTGATGCGCATGACCATACGCCAGAGCGCCGCACACCCTGCCAGCGAGTTTATGGGTACCTGCATCATCGTCATCGTGATGTGGGCAGGAGGTTACATCATCCTCGACGGCATGTCGGGCATGGAGGGAGCCACCTTCATCTACTACCTGGTGATGCTCTACAATATCCTCAACCCTATCAAGGACCTCTCCAAGGCATTCTACAACATCCCCATCGGCATGGGATGCTGGGAGCGTGTGGACAAGATTCTCAGTGCCGAGAATCCCATCAAGGAGCCTGCCACACCTGCCCCGCTTGCATCGTTCGAGCAGGGCATCGAATTCAAGAATGTGGACTTCCACTATACGCCGGGCGCTCCTGTGCTGCGCGGCATCAACCTCACCCTTGAGAAGGGTAAGACAATTGCGCTTGTGGGACAGTCGGGCTCGGGCAAGTCAACGCTTGTAGACCTTGTGCCCCGCTTCCACGACGTCACAGGAGGAAGCATCTGCATCGATGGCACCGACATCCGCGATGTCTCCATCCATGACCTGCGCTCACTCATCGGTAATGTGAATCAGGAGGCCATCCTCTTCAACGACACCATCTTCAACAACATCAGCTTCGGTGTAGAAGGGGCCACCATGGAGCAGGTCATCGAGGCGGCCAAGATTGCCAATGCCCACGACTTCATCATGGAGAGCGAGCAGGGCTACGACACGATGATCGGTGACCGTGGCTGCCGCCTCTCTGGTGGTCAGCGCCAGCGCTTGAGCATCGCCCGCGCCATACTGAAGAATCCCCCTATACTCATTCTCGACGAAGCCACCTCGGCACTCGACACCGAGAGCGAACGCCTGGTGCAAGAGGCCTTGGAGCGCCTGATGAAGTCGCGCACCACCATCGCCATTGCCCATCGCCTGAGCACCATTCGCCATGCCGACGAGATATGCGTGATGCTCGAAGGCGAGATTGTAGAGCGCGGCACGCACGACAGCCTTATCGCTGCAGGCGGCTACTACAAGAAGCTTCACGACATGCAGAGCCTGTAGCATAGGGCACACGTTGCCTTTGAACAGTTATGTATACTGAAATCCATCGCCTCAGTTAATGAGGGTATCGAACTCACATTAGAATTAATGCCCGCACCAAGCAAGGTGCGGGCATTATCTTTATTCACTTACCGCGAAGTAAGGATTTATTTACGCTTCTCTTCTAGAGAAAGCTCCTCGTTGCGGAGGAATGTCATGGGAACAATTTCGAAATAGTCGTGCATGAACTGTGCCTTACCATCATCACCCTCAAACACGCTCTTGAAGCGGATCCAGTGCTCGCCTTCAGAGAGATACTTGGTAGTGATGACCTTGCGGATAGTAGAAGCCTCTTCTCTTACAATGACTGAACCGTTATACTTATAGGTCGTAGGTGCCTTCAGGTAGCCACGGTTCTTCATTTCCTTGTCGTTGGCAACACCATTGTCATCGGTATCAGAGTCTCTTACCCAACCAATTGAGGGGTGGCTGGCTGCAATTCTAAGGTCTACAGGGATACCGGCCACCTCGCCATCAACATAGAATTGGATGATGTGGCGTACGGTCTCAGACTGATAACCCATACGTATCTCGTATGTTCCAGCTGGTACGGGGGGGAGTTTATAGGCAAAGTCCAATGCGCCCAAGGTCATCATCTCATCGCCCTGATAGTTGTGCCAGTTGGTATAAGGGCAGAGATAGAAGTGCATGGTCTCCTCTGAATACACCTTCATGTTTGTGCAATAGTTGTTGGGGATATAAATCTCACCGGCATTGGAGCCTGCCTTGTCGCGACTGCGCCAACGTATGTCGTTATTGGTAAGCTCGGGGCAGAGTGTAGAAGCATCGAAACGGATGATGCAGTTGAGCACATTACCAGCCATCTCGTCTTCGTTGTAGATGAGAATCTTGTCAATGACATTGATAGAACCATTGAGCGCTTCCTGTGCAAAGTCCGAGTAGAGGGTATCCATTGCTCTGAACTCGATGGGGTCGTATATCTTGATATTCACATGGTTCTCCATCTCAGGCTGGTTGGCACCATTTCGTGCATAGTTGATAAGGTATGTAGTCTGATATTTGGGGTTGCTACGTGGAACACTGACCTTCATCAGTCGGTTGTTCATAGTCTCGTAGAACTCGTTACGGTCAGAGAAGTTTACAAGGTTCTTCTCAGAGTCGAAGTTGTTGAGCGCGATTTTGTAGCATACCAAGCGTGAGTAGGGCACTTTCTTGTTGAGGAGGTGATAGCCCACAAACTGATTGAGCGGATTCTCCTTGCTGGTATAGGGTGCCGATGGGTCTGATTTCGGATACCAATCAGCACACTTCGCTATGAGGTCGTCCAAGGTGAAGATTCCGTTGTCGTTGAAGACCTTGTCGGGCTCTACGAAAGCTGTGAATCCGTAGTAGCGCTCTGCAGGATAGGGGCAATAGCCCTGGAGCTTGATGTCAAGGTGCTGTTTGTCGCCATCGGTATAGGTCTCATCCTTGTATAGCTGCATCTGCTCGTCATACCCTGTGAGCTCCAATGCCTCGCTGAAGATGCGGAAGTACTCATGCTCCTTGATTTGTGTGGGCACCATGTTGGTAGATGGATTCAGCACGCTGGCAATCGTATGTACCACACCATTCTCGAGCTCCTCGTCCTTGGCAATAATCTCAGCTGTACCATTGATGAGCAGAACGTTCAGGTTGTTTTCATCCACATCGTATCCGAGGCTGAGATAACGGTCGTTCATGTTCATCGTCGGGATGATGTCGCCCTCCATATCTGTGGTCAGATAAACATCCGGCAAGAGGTGAGTACGTGAGATGACCCTACACATAGAGTCAGACAGTTCGCTGAGCTCGGGTGATGTCACACCTGTCCAGATAGGATCTCCTGTATCTAAGGTTGACTTATAGATTGAGTCCTGCTCAAACAGATAGCGTGTAATGGCATCATTAGTAGGAGCGAAGCAGGTGTATTCTCCATACGCCTTCATCAGGCTGAAGTATCCGCCACGTGTAAGGATTTCGATGTAGCTACTATAGATGTCGTCATGCGACTCCAGGAATGATGCAACGGTATGTCCTGTAAACGTGTAACGAGCGCCCTCGTCAATTTGTTCTCGACAGCCCGTCAATACCATAGCGCCCATACATATGGCGGCTAACAGTTTACTTTTCAATGCTTTCATAGCTTCTATTACGATTTTTAGTTTATTGATTCTCACTCAAAGGCAGGCGCTACATTATAATACCGCACCATAATTCATGCAAAAATAGGAAGTTTTTTTCATTTATCAACAAAAAAGTCTGATAAAAACAATATCTTCCTCTCTTTTCGAGTGATGGACTGCCGAACGGCCACATAAATAGCTAAATGTTACTGCTTATGACTGCTTTCATTAATTATTGGTCCCATTCATCGTCTTCAGCAAGTTTTCCAGCGCATTGAGGTCGCGAGGGTCGGCATTGACATCGAGGATGTTGCCGTTGCGGTCGATGAGCTTATAGGTAGGGAAGCTGTTCACGCCAAGGAAGCGCTCGATGGCGGTCTGCTGCTCGGTGGGGAGGTTGTAGTGTACCACGTTGTCGCCCGTCACGTTGTATTCCTTGATGACGTTCTTCCACGACTCCTCGTCGGAGCGGTTGGCGAGGTAGAGGTATACGATGTCGTAGTCCTTCAAATGCTCGTATTCCTCTTGGCTGTTCTTCAAAGCCGCCTTGCAGGGAGCGCACCATGTGCCCCAGATGTCGAGCAGGATGAGTTTTCCCTTGTAGGGTTCAATGAGTTTGCGCAAGATTTTCTCACCGTCGCTCATGCCCTCCACATCGTCTGACGACTTCAGGCTATTGCCCACCAGTTCGCGGCGTTGCAGGGCAAGGTACTTTTCGTTAAGTTCCATCACTGCGGCTTTGGCTGCTTCCATCTGTATGTTACGCTCTATCCATTCCATAATATGCGGTGTGAGTGGCTGACGCATGTCATCAATAAAGTCGTACAACTTGCGTGATAGGTAGATGTCGCGCATGGCGGGCGTGTGCTTCACGCTATCAAGCACATGCAGCGCCTCGTCGCAGGTAATCGTAGCCTGTGCATCAACATGTGCGCGAGCAAACAAGGCATTGATTGTAGTTACCAGGTCGCTGCTGTTGAAGACCTCGATTACGGATTGTTTCTCCTCCTCTGACTCGGTAGCTTTGAGTCGTTCCTCTACGGCATCGCTCTCTGCTTGGAAGCGTTCTATGGCATCGGCTTCCTTGTCCGTCAAAGTGATGGCCCCCTCGTCGGCCAGGCGTTCGATGAGAGGCAGCGCAGAAGTGCTTTGCGAGTTGATACAATGGTCGGTATGTATTGTATAGTAGTACATCAACTGACCAAAGTCGCCACATAGCGTGTAGGGATGCTGGTGTGCCTCGTCCCAAATATTAGTGGTGACATAGTCTACCAACTCTTTCGGGAGGATGGACTCGGGCCGGCTAAACTGAGCCATCATCAAATAGTTCCCCTGTGCCATAGTGTGAAGATGCTTCACATATTTGATATATCGTTGCGAGAGGTTCGGGTGCTCGTTGATACATTGTTGTAACTCCTCGTCCAATACCTTGCGCTCCTCGTCAGACTCCTTCAAGAACTGCAACACCTCCTCCTCAGTAGCACTGCGCATAAGCAATTGTTTTCTAACGTAATTGAATGAGTGGGCCACCAGTTCATTCTGCAAGCGTACATCATTTCCCATGAAAAGTTGCTTCCCCGTAGCATAGTCGTGGAGATAGAAGTAAGTTTCACCTGGCTCAATCACGTTCAGATGGTCTACCAAGTAAGCCTCCGTAGCATTGAGTATCGGTACGGTGATACTGAAGCGTCCGAGCGAATCCAGAGAGATATCGTGTCCTATATATTCATCAAGGAAGATATTATCCAGAAACACTCCAATCTCTTCGACAATCTCAGCCTTCTTATGTTGAGGTATATCCTTGAGCCAACCCACAATAGTCACGCTATCTCCCATGCGGTAACCATTATCCTTGAAACCTGAGCGGTCGTCACGAGTGGGATAGTCGGGCAAGGTACTTGTGGTGATGGGGCTGCACTTTACACTCACCTTTTTGTCTATGGTGATTGTGCGCTCCTCCTTTTTTGTGGGACTTACCTTGATGTCCTTTGTCTCACTACCATTA
>JAFTVE010000001.1 GCA_017465905.1 Bacteroidaceae bacterium
TCAAGAAAATCTTGACTTTTTAGGATTTGTGGTTCCGGAAATAAGGAATAAATACAATATTAATTTAATATAAAATCATTATGAAAGTTCCATTTTCTCCCCCCGACATGAGTGAGTTGGAGGTTAATGAGGTGTGCGAAGCTATCCGCTCAGGATGGATTACTACTGGACCTCGTACCAAAGAGTTTGAACGTAAGATTGCCGACTACTGCCATACCGAGAAGGCGGTGTGCCTCAACTCGGCCACGGCTTGTATGGAATTGGTGCTTCGCCTCCTCGAGGTGGGTCCTGGCGATGAGGTCATCACCTGTGCCTATACCTATACGGCAACGGCAAGCGTGACTTGTCACGTGGGTGCCAAGGTGGTGATGGTAGATACCGCTCCCGACTCCTTCGAGATGGACTACTCGAAGCTGGCCGATGCCATCACGGAACGTACGAAGGTGATTATCCCCGTGGACTTGGCGGGTGTGGTGTGCGACTACGACAAGGTGTTTGCTGCCGTGGAGAGCAAGCGTCACTTGTTCCGTCCTGCCAACGACCTGCAGCGTGCTTTCGGTCGTGTAGTCGTACTGGCCGATGCTGCTCATGCCTTTGGCGCTCAGCGCAAGGGTAAGATGTGTGGCGAGATTGCCGACTTCACCAGCTTCTCGTTCCATGCTGTGAAGAACCTCACTACTGCTGAGGGTGGTGCCGTGACATGGCGCAACATCGAGGGCGTAGACAATGAGTGGATATATAAGCAGTTCCAGCTGCTCTCACTGCACGGCCAGAATAAGGATGCACTGGCCAAGACGCAGCTGGGTGCTTGGGAGTACGATATCGTATCACCTGCCTTCAAGTGTAATATGACGGATATCATGGCGGCTATCGGACTGAAGCAGTTTGAGCGTTATCCGCAGATGCTGGCTCGTCGCAGAGATATCATTGAGCGCTACAATGCGGCATTGAAGGACCTGAACGTGGAGGTACTTGATCACTATGGTGATGACCATGCTTCGAGCGGTCATCTCTATCTCGTACGTTTGCTTGGCAAGGATGTGGAGTATCGCAACGAGGTGATCATTGAGATGGCTCGTCGTGAGATTGCTTGCAACGTGCACTACAAGCCCCTGCCCATGATGACGGCATACAAGAACCTCGGCTTCGACATTGCGGACTATCCCAATGCCTACGACCATTACCGCAACGAGGTGACGCTGCCGCTCAATACCTGCATGACGGACGAACAGGTGGACTATGTGATAGGGAATTTTGTGGAAATAATTAGAAAATAGAAGGTGTATGATAATAGTTATCGGTGCAACTAGCTTTATTGGTGTTCATACGGTAACAGAACTGGTGAATCAGGGCTGTGAGGTGCTTGTTACAGGACGTAAAAACCGTTTTAAGGAACACTATGATTCTTTAGGTGTAAAATATGTGAATCTTGATCTGGATAATGAAGAAGACTTTGAACAACTACCCAAGACAGGCGTTGAGGGAGTTATTTTACTTGCAGGGTTATTGCCTGCAAATGCTCCTGTAAATCTGGATGAGGATGAAAATGCTGCAGACTATTTTCGTATCAATACTATAGGTACAATTAATTGCTTGGAGTATTGTAGAAAGAATGGAATCAAGAGGGTTATCTCTACTTGTTCATATGGTGATGTGCGTGGAGCATGGAATGGTGAACGACGCATAACAGAGGATGAACCGAGAAATTTCTTCTTTACAGGCGATCACTCTGTTTATACCATATCAAAAAATGCAGCAAATGATGTTATGGAGTATTATAACCAACAGCATGGAATGAAGAATGCTGTATTTCGATTCCCTACGGTGTTTGGTGTGACTCCTCATATGTCGTTGTATGTAAATGGAGAAATGAAGAAGTCTGGATTCCAGATATTTATGGAGAAAGCTGCAAATGCTGAGGATATTACAGTGTTTGGTGATGCACAGATGATTCGTGATGTTGGGTATGTGAAAGATATTGCTCATGCATTTTATCTTGCAATAAAGAGTGAGAATACTTATGGATTATATAATATGACAGCAGGTGGTGGAGTAACTTTGCAAGAACAGGCTGAGGTTATGCGTGATGTCTTTGGACCCGCTGATGGTCGTCGTTCAAAAATAATCTATAAGCCCGAGATACCCAATAATACGACCTCCTATCTGTTCTCTATGGATAAAGCTAAACGTGACTTTGGTTTTGAACCTAAGTTCAAAACATATCGCCAAATGATGGAAGATTTTAAGACAGATTGGGATAATAATTTGTATCGTGAATTATTCAGATATTAAGGCATATGTATAAACATTTTTTTAAAAGACTAATCGACTTCTGTATCGCTCTTGCAGCAATGCCTTTTGTGATATTGCTTTGTATAGGTGTGTGGATTGCTATTAAATTGGATGATGGAGGACCATTGTTTCATATGGCTTCACGTATTGGAAGAAAGGGGCGAATATTCAAAATGTATAAATTTCGTTCGATGATTGTTAATGCACCTGACCTTCGAATGGAAGATGGAAGTACATACAATGCAGAAGATGATCCTCGTGTAACAAAAGTAGGACGGTTTTTGCGTAAAACCAGTTTGGATGAAATACCACAGTTGATAAATGTCCTTTTAGGAGATATGGCATTGATTGGACCACGTCCTGATTCTGCTTTTTATTTAGAGCATTATACTCCTGAGGAACGTGTGATACTTACCGTACGCCCAGGTATTACTGGTTGGAATCAAGCAATAAATCGCAATTCTGTTGGTACGAAAGAGAAGTTGCAAGCAGATATTTATTATGTGGAGCATTTGTCGTTCTTATTCGATTGTAAAGTAATTTGGTTGACTATAAAAACAGTTCTTTCACATAAAGACGTATATAGAGCATAATGAAAAAACTTTTGGTACTGGCTGCAGGAATATTACAGATTCCTGTGATAAAGAAAGCGCGAGAGATGGGCTATTATGTGATAGCTGCAGACGGTGATGCTAATGCTGTAGGCCTAAAATATGCAGACAAGGGTATTGTTGCCAATATTACAGATGAAAAAGTAATGTTGGGAGTTGCTCGTGAGGAACAGGTTGACGGAGTAATTCATCCTTGCTCTGAGGTGTCAATGAGTGTAATGGGATATATCAATGACACTATGGGACTGAGTGGTATTAGTAAATTAATGGCTTGGAGAGCCACTAACAAGCATCTAATGAGAGAAGCCTTTGAGAAATATGGAGCACCAAGTCCACAATCATATTGCACGATAGATGCGAATGAAGCATGGCACTTCTTCTGCGATAAATTTGACACAAACGCCATCTTGAAGCCTTCGAGAAATAGTGGAAGTCGTGGCATAGCAAAGATAGAACGTGGTATTTCGCGTGAAAAGTTTCTGGAACTTTATGGGCGTGCATTTAATGAAAGTCGTGATAAGCAGGTGCTAATAGAACAATTTATCGAAGGCCCTGAGTTTAGCGTAGAAATCATTGTGTGGAACAATGCAGTGAATGTACTAACAGTAACAGATAAAAAGACTACAGGTGCTCCCTATTTTGTTGAGCTGGGGCATAATCAGCCGTCTGTCTTTCCTACAGAGATTGTAGAGATTGTAAAAAACGCGGCTATAGATGGTGTGAAAGCTTTGGAACTCAATAATTGTGCCTGTCATGCGGAGATAAAGGTAGAGAATGGTAGGGCATATATCATGGAGATTGGCGCTAGATTGGGTGGGGACTTTATATCAACAGAGTTGACTCATCTTAGCACTGGCATTGATATGGTAGCTGCAGCTATAGACGTCGCTTTGGGAACTGAGCCTTACTTGGAACCTAAAGAAGAGAAACATGGTGTATGTATCCGCTATTTTTGCCCTAAACCAGGCCGTTTAATGTCGATTGAAGGTTTGGAAGTATTGGGGGACGCTCATGTATATTTATCGGAAATCTATTGTAAGGTAGGTGATAATATTCATGAGGTAAAGTCAAGTCTTGATCGTAGCGGGCACGTGATTGTTGTTGATGATACTCCCCAACAGGCAATTGAACGGGCTGAGAAAATATTAAATAAGGTCTTTCTTAAAACTCAATAATATGAGAATATTGCAACTCGCAGGATATTTCTATCCGGAGCAGGCGGCCAGCATATATTTAGAGGAAAATCGTTATCAGGCTTTTGCGGATAACGATTTTCAAACTATTGTATATACAGCGACACCGACACGTGGAATTACAGAAGCGCAATATAATGAGTTCAAGGGTCGTAAACATGAATATATGTACGATGGGAAACTGGAAGTCTTTAGATTTCCAATGTTTCGAGAAGGGAAAAACCCTATTCTACGTGCTTTGAGATATTCTTTAATAAGCTTTATTCAGTTTTACAAGGGAATTACTGCTAGAGATATAGATTTGATTTACGTAGCAAGTACTCCACCTACTCAAGGGGCATTGGCTGCTTTAGTTAAGAAGATAAAGAAAGTCCCTTTTGTGTATAACCTGCAGGATATTTTCCCCGACTCGTTGGCTGGTACAGGTCTTGCCAAGAAAGACAGCTTACTCTGGAAGATAGGGCGCGTGATAGAGAACTTCACCTATCGCAATGCAGACAAGATCATCGTCATCTCTGAGGACTTCAAGCGGAACATTATGGAGAAGGGGGTGCCCGAGGAAAAAATCGTGGTGGTATATAACTGGGTAGACGAGGAGGCTGTGAGGCATGTGCCTCGTGAGGAGAATAAACTGTTCGACATGTACGGCCTCGACCGCAAGAAGTTCTACGTTACCTATAGTGGCAACATCGGCCTGACACAGAACATGGATATGCTGCTCGAGGTGGCCAAGGAACTGGAAGAGGACCCCAATATACAGTTTGTGCTCATCGGGGAAGGTGCCTATAAAAAGCGAGTGGAAGAAATCATTGCGGAGAAGAATATTGGTAATGTAACACTACTTCCCTTCCAACCCTATGAGGATATATCGCACGTGTTCAGCTTAGGTGATGCGGGTCTCGTCATCTCCAAACCTGGAGTGGGCGAGAACTCGGTGCCCAGTAAGACATGGAGCATACTCTCGGCTTCGCGCCCAGTACTGGCAAATTTCGACGAGAATGAGCTGAAGAGCATTGTCGCAGAGAACCAATGTGGTATTTTCACTAAGGCTGGCGACAAGGAGGCCTTCAAGCAGGCTATCCTCGACCTCTATCATGACAGGGAACATTGCGAACAATTGGGACGCAACGGTCGCGAGTTCATCCTCAAGAACCTGACACGTGCCGTGGGTACACAGAAATACGTGGATGTGATAAAGGGGTTTATGTAGTGTGTAGAGTTTAGTGTGTAGTGTATGGAAGAGAGGCCTTTTTCATTCAAAACTTTAAATGCTTATACAGCGGCAAAGAATCTGGTTAGGCTGGTCTATGCCGTAATAAATATGTTGCCACAAGAAGAGCGTTACGCACTATCGGATCAACTGCGTAGAGCAGTCATATCGGTACCTTCAAATATTGTAGAGGGGATGAACCGAATGTCTGATAAAGAGAAATCTCACTTTCTTGAAATAGCATACGCCTCACTGATGGAGGTTTATTGCCAAATAGATATTGCTACGGATTTAGGTTATATTGATGTTGAAAGGAATGATGAAGTAGTTCAGTCAATCAATACAGTTGCTAAACTAATATCAGGACTTAGACGTACTTACCATTCTAAAACGAATACATCCGAAACTAAATAACTCTACACCCTACACCACCTCCCCTACACAATGAACCAAGTGAAGCATAAAATGTTAAACGTCAGGCAGAGTTGTTCTGCTTGACGTTTTGCATTTTAAATATGGATAATTGAAGAATAAATATGCCGTGAAATTTTCACGGCATATTATTTTCTTCCTATCTTTGTACACGAATATGTAGTTGTAAATATCCTATGTTATGATACTCCGTATAATTCTCAAGAATTTCCTCTCATTCGATGATGAGGTACAGTTTGATATGTTTCCTAATTTGAGGAGAACTCAGTTGAGTAATCATATCTATACGAATAGAGGTGTTGTACCTGTGCTGAAGCAGGCTGCCATTTATGGTAGTAATGGTGCTGGTAAATCAAATCTCGTCAAGGCTTTGGAGTTTATTCGTGGTTTTGCGATTGATAAAGACTTTCTGAAGAAGATTGAGCTACAGAGATTCTTCTATCTGTTAAAGGATAATGCTACGGCTGAACCTATCAGCCTGGCAGTTGAGTTTGAACATCAAGATAGGTACTTCTTCTACGATGTGGAAATTGGGATGAAAGGAATCGTACGAGAAACGCTTTCGGAGACTTTTCCAAAAGAAGAGAGGATGGAACTTGTCTATGAGCGCAGGAATAGTAAGGTCGCTTTTGCAGCAGAGGTGAAGATTGATAAAGCCATTGTTGATGCTACTCAAACAATGCTAAATAAGAATCGTACGGCCTCTCTGCTGTCACTGAATGCGGAGTTCCCTATTGTGCAAGATGTACGATGCAAACAGGCGTTGAAGTGGTTTAGAGGGCATCTGGAGATTATAGGTGTACATACTTTATTGCCGTCACTGATTGATTTGTTGCATAAGGATAAAGCAATGATGGAGTTTGCCCGTAAACTTGTACTATACCTTGAAGTGGGAGTAAATGATATAAATGTGGTGGAAACTGATTTTGACCAATGGGCTCAGGCGCATATGGAGCTTGCAAACCAGTTGCCAGGAGATTTAGGAACATTAGAATCGCTCTCACTAAACAAGAATAATACTCCAGTGTTGTCTATTAACGTAGAAGAGGGTATCAAGAAGGTGCATCAGCTCATCTTTAATAACTTGGGCAAGAATGGTTTTGTGGGGCATTTGGATACAAGTTCACAGTCGGATGGTACATTGAGGGCATTAACTCTTCTTCCTGCATTGTATTGTGCTTCAAGACTTAATAAGACGGTAGTAATCGACGAAATAAATTTTTGCTTGAGTCCTACGATGGTCAAGGGCATAGTGGAGTTTTTTGCAAAATCAGAGGATACGAACGGCCAATTTATATTTACAACTCACGATACCGCACTGATGGAGACTAAGGACGTGTTACGCTCAGACGAAATATGGTTCGTAGACAAGAAGGAAGGTGCTTCTATACTGTACTCTCACAACGATTTCAAGGAGCATAGCACATTGTCAATACAAAAAGGGTATAATGAGGGGCGATATGGGGCAATTCGGTTTGTAAATCTTTTGAACGAACATGCCAAGCAATAGAACTTACTTATAAGAAGGAAGATGGCAAGCGCAATCTGAATGCTTTGCCAATCCCTGTAGAAGAACAGAATCTTTCTGAAACAGGGCCTGTTGTTACTTCCCGTTTGTCTAGTCTTTACACAAAGAAAGAGGGAACCTTTTCTTATGCCTTGGTATGTGCAATTTCTGGTGGAACGAAGAAAGAAAAGGACTTCTTGAATGTCTTGATAAAGGGAAATGATATCCCTGCATTGAGAGTGGTCTTTATTTCGAAGGATGGGCAAGGACTGCAACCATACCAGATGCAAGAGAAATGGGCTGAGATACAAACTACGCGTAAAATCTCTGTAGGGTCAAGCGAATTTGAACTTGAAGCTGTTGATAAGGTCTTTCTGTTGTCGGATGTGGATGAGTTTTATGGGCAGTTGTTGAAAATCCTGACAGAAAAGAGAACAGAGGATGTGGGGGAATGGGTGATAAGCAATCCCTGTTTTGAGGTGTGGCTATATTATTGCTATAAGAACAATCCTCAAGAGGATCTGGCCTCTCTAAATGAAATGCCACTTGATAAAAGAAGTCAAGAACTGAAGAGGCTGGAAGGTTTATTGGTGTCTGGAGGCTTGAATCCGATACGTGCATTTGAACTTATGAGAGCTGGTATCAACCATAGTAAGGCTCATTTTATGTTGGATGAGAATGGAATTCCTATATTGTTTTCTACCCAGATGCATAACTTCGCTCAGTATCTAATAGATGTGATGAATCGCACAACTGATGAATATGAACGTTTTGTTAAAACTCGTCAAGAGTTTAGATGGACAATGAAAAGAAGGAGGATCTAAAGCTCTGATGCATTATTATGGAAAAGATGCTTTTCAAAATATTAAGTTGTATCGTATGCGATACAGAACTGCAATTGGATAGCTTGAAAGGATTATCTGCCAAGGATTGGTCGGTGCTGTATGCCATTGCCAAGCGACAAGGGGTGACGGCAGTAGCGTTCGAGAAGATACAGGCGCTGCCCAAAGAACTTGCACCATCGAGAGAATTGGCAATGAAGTGGATGTCGCATTCGATGGCAATAGAAAAGCAGACGAGGAGTATCTATCAGCGATGTGCCGGTTTCGCTCAACTAATGCATGAGCATGGACTGCATACATTGGTGCTCAAAGGGGTGGCAGCCAGCCAGTATTACCCGAAACCATGGCATCGCGAATTCGGCGACCTGGACTGCTACCTCTACAGAGTAGCTGATGGGAAGGTCATGTGGAATGGCTGCTATGAGGAGGGCAACTGCATAGCAGAGCAGGCGGGACATGCTGTGAAGCGAGGACACTACAAGCACTCGCACATCAAATATCGCGGACTGGAGGTGGAGAACCACCAGTTCTCGCTACCCATAAAGGATGGTAAGAACACAAAAGCATTGGAGCGCTACCTCAGAGGCTTGGTGGAGCAGCAGGGTGGGGGAGCTGTAATCGGCGACTCTGTGCTTCGCACTCCGTCAGCGGACTTCAACGCGCTTTTCCTCACGGCACACGCTATGAACCACTTCCTCTACGAGAGCATCAAGGTACGTCACGTGATGGACTGGGCACTGTTTCTTAAGAAGGAACAGGGAAACGTGGACTGGGATAGTTTCTGGCAATGGTGTGACCGTATGCACTACACGCGCTTCGTGCAATGCATGAACTATATCTGTGTGCATCAGCTAGGATTACGGATTGATGCCTTTGCCGTGGAGGAGAACGACACGATAAGGCGCCTCGCGGTACGTGTGCTGCAGGATATCCTCGAAGGCGATAGCCTCTATACGAAGGGCTACAAGGGACTTCGCTTCCGCATAGCTCTTGCTGCCAGCTACTTCAAGTCGATGTGGAAATTCCACAGAGTGTATCAGCAGAGTGCACTCTGGCTACTCGCCAAGCGAGCAGCGGGTATGCTGGTGAGGGACGTGAAGCTATAGGACAGCAAGACGTTAACGAAAACGATAAACTGCGTGAATAATTAGAGATTACTAATATACATTTATAATATCAATAGCAGCAATCACTCCATTGAGTGATTGCTGCTATTGTTTTTTGTAGTACCTATAGCTATACTTTATCGGCAACTAACTTAAAATAGACTCTAACTTAGACTGGTCCTCTTGATTGTATATTTGTAAGTAATGCGATTGTGCGATGGTTGTGATATTTTATAACTCTAATGTTTTTTTATATTTAATGGTAATTCATAAACCACACCATCAGTTTCTACTAAAACCTTATATATGCCATATTCCGTAAAAACAAAATTTGCTAAACACAAACTTAATGTTGTACTCATAAAAGGTTCATCGGTCTTGGCCATAGTACATGTGGCCTTTAAACCTTTCAAGATTTCTGCACCACTTGGAGAAACTATATTAAAAGACACGTCTTTATTGCCAAATTCTTCTTTGGTATATCTAAATCGCGCTACAATATGGAATGTAAGTGGCACAGATAAGTTATCTGTCGAGATTGTATTGAATGCACCTATTACATTCAATTTGTCACCGACATGCTGCGCATAATCACAAAGGGTCAATACTTCTATTGTCATATTATTCTTTATTTTTATTCTCCAATAAAGCCGCTTTCTTCAAAACTATTTCCTTAAAGTTTTGCAAAGGGGTCTTAATCGTAGAAATGTTATATTTACGTAAAGCTATCATTTGTGCCCCATGACGACTTGTTACGCCTTCTTTAACGGGAAACTTTTCTCGACGGAAAGAGTCTACATACATACTAACGGCATCTGCTTCAACTTCATCGCCAACTTCTGTATAGAAATTCTCAGAACCCATAGGTAATTCCCCTGTATATGCCTGAGTAATTCTCAATATTGTATTGCGGTCACATTCATATAGCATTAATCGTTGTTTCGTTATCGGATGCAATCGTTGTCCTTTCCATTCGATTTTACGTGCATGACCATCCAAATGTTTTGCCAACAAGGTATCCCCCCTATTAATCAATTTTGCCATGTGTCTCTGTTTTAATCGATTCTAATGCTAAAGGGCAAAACGAAAAAAGAGAACTTAAATCATCCATTGTATTTACACCTCTAATTTTCTCTGCCAATTCCAAAGCCAACTTGACAATTTCCAAGTCAGGTTCTTGATTCTGATTGACTATATAATCATTGGGGTTGTTTTCCAATTCTTCAGCAAACTCTTCCTCAGTGATGACCTCTTCCAACATCTCTGCATATCTTTTGAAATAGTCACGCTCAATGGTACGATTGTTCACTGCTAGAATAAGGAGTTCTAATGCCTTGCGACTTTTCTCACTAGTTACTATATCCAAGAATGAGTTAGTAGGAGCCACTGAGTAGCTTATATGATGCTGTATGCCGCTATCTTCTGATACCTTATAAATAAACATTGAGCAGTCACCATTATTGACTAGAATCTGCTCAGGTGTATTGGTCGAGAAATCTCTTCTCATGATTACATTGTTGTCAGGAGAAGAAATACTGGTATTCATAATCTATAATTTTATCTTTTATTACTCAAATGCGTTCTAAATGCAATAACAGACTTTTGGAGTACAAAGTTAGGGATTATTTCTCTAAATACAATATTTTATGTAAAAAAACTCCTTCGAACTTCAAGGAATAGAAAGATTTTGGTAGATCATTATGTTTTGGCTTAGGGTTTATTGAGCAGAGCAGGGACAGCGGTAGGGCTTGTTAAACACCCATCCTAAATCTCCACTTTCATCCAAATATATATTAGCTGCCATAATGTTACAAAAAAAGGCAGACCCTAAAAGAGGTGTATTTACAATACACTTATGACGCTTATCACTCTTTCTTTAGGATTTACCTGCCTGATTTTCTGTAAAAGTACGTACTTTTGTTGAAACAAACAAATTTATAACCCCAAAAGTTGATTGTAATCTTCGGATTTCAGCAAACCGCATCTCACGGGACGTTTTTATGCGTTTATGTAAAAATGTACTAGTGATTTGACGGTTTGTCGGATGCTTACTGCAAATCCACCAAGACAGTAAATAAATATACTACAAGGCGAGGCCGCATCTCACGGGATGCGGCCTCGCTCGTTTCTGGGTGTGGTGATACTTAATAGTTGAACCCAAACTGCCATAGCGGCACGAAGATGCCATGACCGGTCTCAATGTCATCGCGCACGACAATGCCGTTGGGTATGTCTTCGAGTTGTTTGCTCCCTTTCTTGCGACCTCCTACCTCAAAGGTGTAGCTGCCGATGGTGAAGTCTGAAACACGTGACGATATGATATCGTTGTTTACACGCAGTTGATTGTAGAAA
>JAFTVE010000008.1 GCA_017465905.1 Bacteroidaceae bacterium
AAGTACCCAAACCATCATCCATCGACTCTCAATCCGCAGCTCCGCAGCCCAGTTTTCGTTAACGTTATCGTCATCGTTGCAGCGGTGCGAATGCTCCGCTGCACTCTGCCAGGCCAAAAATAAAAATCGTTTACACCGCTCCCGAACTACAAGTCTGTACCAAATCTGCTACATACATCTACTGCCAGCGGTATGCACATAAACCATCAAAGCCTTCTGCAGAAGGCTTTGATTAGTTCGTTAGGCTGAATAAATATTTTGTTAAGTACTTTTCAGCTCGCGCTTAGTACAATTTATTTTTCGCTTACTACTTTTCGTACCTCTTCCTCACCTCTTCATACGGCGGCCACATCTTCATGTCGCGCATGGCTTCGGTGGGTGGGAAGGGGACGATATGGTTCTTAAAGCTTAGCACATCATTCTTTGACAAATCATAACGCACTACAATATTATTATCGGCACATATCCGCTCCCATGAATATTGACGTACAGTGTCAGCATGAAGTACAAAGACAGACAAGGTGTCATGAGGAAGATCTGCGAACAACCTATCCAATGGATCGTATTCTATACATTCTACGTAAGATTTATCTCCGGGTTCTACTATAAATAAAAGGGGATTGTAATATGCTGCACTATCCAGTTCTTCTTCAAATGAAGAAGAGTAATACTGAGCAGGGAGTAAGGTGTCTGTGCGTGCAATCAAATCTGGTATGTAATATGAAAAGCAATAATTCCAGCA
Source organism: Bacteroidaceae bacterium (assembly GCA_017465905.1). GTDB lineage: Bacteria > Bacteroidota > Bacteroidia > Bacteroidales > Bacteroidaceae > UBA1189. The sequence goes on from JAFTVE010000008.1 coordinate 743, forward strand.
TACCACTATACCATGTTCGCTTTTATTTTCCAAGTATGCTGCAGATTCAAGACCTACAGGTGACTCTTCATCATAGAAACAGCTCCCTAAAGACATCAACATAAAAATCAATGCTGTAAATCTAATATATTTTTTTTTCATAATTTGCTTTTATAACAATCATAAAACTCCTAATAATAGAATGATTCTAATGGATAATAGATATGCAAGGGAAGACTTCTTCCTTCTTTTCTAAAGCGATCCCGTTCCCAATCCACGTCTTCATACTTACCGAAATATTTCGCGGCTAAGCGATTGGCCCAGGTTTCTGTCCAATGGTCGCTTGATACAGGTATACCTTCCCAGTAATTGTATGTCGTGGTTTTACCCTTATTTTTCAAAGTATGCCATCCGCTAGATATTGCAGGGAATATATACAGCGGACCCAACTTTTGGCTTTGGATGTAATGTCCATATTCATGCATATATGTTGGATTATACGTTACATACTCTCCAAAGGGTCTGTCTATTTCTCCATCTATACCAATTCCTATGTATGTGCCAAAAGAGATTCCACTACCATCCTTTTTGTTTTCATTGGTTATAAATGTCGCACCACCATAATAGTCAACCCTATCAACCTTTCCAATGATGTTCATGAAAAGATGTGCGTATACATATCCGACAATAGTCTGTAAACCTTCCCACGTAAATCGATTAATAAATTGTGTAGCTTTACCTCCAAAGTCTAAATTAGAATCGGTTTTAAGTAATCCTTTGGAAATTTGTACAGCTTTATTAGTCTTTGACCAAGGTGCAGTAGGATCAAACTTTCGCCAAGCATTTAGCCATATTTGTTTGTTAAAGTTTAGTCCTCCGTTGAAAAGGGTGGAAGTAAAATCAATCACCCCCGTTAATAATATTCCAACTAATTTTCCCGAAGGATCAGTATACCGCGTCGGATTATTATAGCAATACGCATAGCGGTTGTAGTTGAGCCAGTTGCCGGCATCCTGTATGTATGGGTCGGGCGAGAGGAACTGCGCCACGGCAGGGTCGTATACACGGCCGTTCATATTGATGAGGTCAAACTCATCGAGATGCTCGTGCATGGTGTAGCCGCGGTCGATATTGAGCGTAGAGGTATAGGTGGGACTGAATGCCCAATTAGCAGCCCCCACACGCTTGCCCCACGGGTCGTAGGCATAGCGGGCAATCACGTTGCCGGAGTTGTCTGTCAATGCTATCAAAGAACCTTGGGCATCGTAGTAGCCATGATAGAGCGTCTTGGTGCCGGCTGCTTTGTCATAGACTGCTATCGAACCGTTGCAAAGATAGATAATATAGGTTTCTTCTCCAAGCGAATTGACTACAATCTCGTGATTGGGCATGTAATAACGCGTAGTAGTGGTTCCTGATACGGTCTTTTGTGTGCGGAAGCGCTCCTTCTCCACACCATAGAAAATGTCGTAACTGTTTGTCCCGCGCTGTATAGACTTCACTTTGCTGAAGTCGGTATAGGCTATGGATACGTCCGTGTCGCCCCAGCTGGTTCCCGAGATTCCGCTTACACCACGCAGCGCATGAGGCTTCGATGAACTGTTGTAGCTGAACTGTGATGATGTGCCAAGGTCGGTCTTGCTGATGATGTTGCCCGTAGTGGCATCATAGGTGATGGATTGTGTGTTGTTGTCGTTCACGGTCCATGACACGAGGCGCATCAGGTGGTCGTAGGTATATTCTATACTCTGGTTGTTGATGGCATCGGTCTTTGTAAGCATGTTGCCTTGTGCATCATACGTATAATGCAGACTTACGATATTGGGGGCAACAATGGAGGTCACCCTGCCACAATTGTCGTATGTATAGGTGGTAACAACGCCTCCCTTGCGCTCGCGCAGCACTTGGCCTCGGGCGTTCTGCTCCAGGAGCTCCCAAGCTACGGTTGAGTTGAATTTCTCGGTTGTCAGGTTGCCATAGTTGTCATAAGTGTAGTGAATAATGCTACTGGCGTAGGTTAGTTGATTCTTCGTGATTAGGTTCTTGTCATAATAGCTCCTAAGGCGCGTTGACTTTCCCTTGTAGCTCTTTTGATAAACCTCTGCATTCCCGAAATCATCGTATGTGTAAGAAGAATATCCTCCATCGCCCATGATTCTATATGGTTTGTCCTTGAAGGTGCTATTGTATGAATAGGACGTAGTTATGGCAGTGTCACCCACTACAGTTTCGCTGCTTAACAAACCGCTCGATGCGTTGTAACTATATGTAGTCACTACTGGCGCACTGTTATGTATGCTTTGCGAGCGAGTGAGAAGCTGGCCGAATGCATTATAGGTATTGTTGACTGTTCCAGCATCGGGGTCTATCAGCTTAGTTCGGTTGCCCTGCACATCGTATTCCATTGTGACAGCACTGCCACCGTCAGGCGTAGCAGTCTTTACCTGGCCTGTGGGATAGTAGGTATAGGAAACTTTCTTGTATATATCTTCGAATGAGGGAGGGGTTGATAAAGTCAAGGGCATAGGGCCACGGCCTATCTGTTCGTATTCCGTGAATCCCGAAGAGTTCAGCTTGGTAGTCTTCTGCATGGCTTGTGCATTGACAATGGTGGTCAACCCATTATATGTATATAGAGTGCTACCTTGGGGACTCACTACACGAAGGGGACGATGGTAATCATCGTATGAATAGATTGTCGCATTGTCTGATGTGAATGTTTGTGAGGCAGCAACCGAGATGCCTGTGCTAAAGTAGGGCTCAGACACGCTCTTTTCTTGCCCATTGGGATAGTAGGTGTAGGCTGTATAAATCTGTTTGTTGTTATGCCCCATCTTCATCTTGTATAATACCTTACCTGCGGCATTGTAATAGGTAGTAACCGGCGAACTGTTGGTGCGTGTCTCGTATGCCATATATCGTACATTTGGTACGTTTGAAACGAACTGCGACGATACTGTATAGATGACGCTATCGGGATATACCGTCTTGTAGAGTCTGCCGAAAGCATCATAGCTGTTTCTTGTGGTTCCAGCATTGGTCGTCTGGGTGAGCAGGGTACCCCAATTGGAGTCATAAGTATTGGTCGTTGTCTGCCCCAGCTCATCGGTTGAGGTGAGAAGAAAGCGTCCGTCCGTTGAATATGCATACGTGCGTGTTCTTGTCTGCCCACTACCGGCAACAGTTTCTTTAGTGACATTGCCAAACTTGTCGTAGGTATACTGATGCACGATTCGATAGTTGGCATTCAACGAGTCAACAACCTGCCGTATCATATTGCCACGATTATCATATCGATGGTGTGTACGACGATAGGGTGATGTTTCTCCATTATACGTGCTATAAGTATAGGTATTATCAAGACGATTAGGGCACCATGAACCAGCTGTTGTATAATAGTATTTGGAGTATTCCATCCTGTTTCCCCTAGTTCTTGTTTGATTATCAAGATTACCGTCATTGTCATACATACTTATTACGGTCTCTTTGATACCTGTAAGATGGTCGGTATATTCATATCCCGAGTGATGAGGAAAGATACGTACACCTCCCATTTCGCGCACTGTATACCGATACTTCAGATAGGATATGGTGTCGCCATCAATGGTTGTGGTTGTGGTACTATACGGATAGTAACACAAGTGTGCATCTGTAATGTAGCAGATGTCTTTCTTGCGTGTCTGATTGAGATTATCAGTAGTAGTTACTTCTTCAAAGCCAAATAACCCCTTACCTTGCGTGTGGTAACGACCATTCTTGTAATGATAGGAAAGTGATGTATAGGGAGCTGTGAAGTCAGAAACGACATAGAACGGACTGACAAGAGGCAATACTCCTCCACCACCAACCCGAGTGTTGGTATATACATTACTATTGGTTATAGACTTGTAAGCAAAGTTGTAGGTATTGCCCATACCGTCGGTAACTTTGTCAACAAGCATTGTTCCCTCGGCATACAACTGTTTGGATACAACAGAATTATCGTCTCTAATATATATAAAGTCGCATGCTCCAGTACCGTACATGTCTTTATAAAAATAAGAGTCATCTATATCTGTACTCGAAGAATAGGAAGCCAGTACTTGATTGTCATATACAAAACTTTCTCCATTGCTAATTCCCACGCATATATATGCTTTGTTTTCCACTGTATGTGTTGCCAGATGAATAAGGTCATCCATGCCATCTTGGTTTATATCAGCAACTTGAAGTGTCGGAGCTACACCTTCTACTGTGCATGCTTGAAGAACTCCACCATAAAATACCGTTGCAAGAAGTGAGTAGTTTTCATCCTCATAGATACTAAGCAGGTCGGTCTTGCCATCGCCATTGAAATCACCAAATCGGATGTTGGAAAGTCCAGATGAAGAGTATATGGAAGATAAGGTTGAGTAATATTTTTGTTGTAACGAAGCGGTATTGCTATTATACTCGAAGATATAGTAATGACTAGAGGTGGTAAGGAGAATATCGGTTTTCCCATTTCCGTTAAAGTCCAATGGAACACAATTTGCTCCCATTGAATATAGTCGTCCTCCTGCATTACTCCATACGTTTATCTGAGGTAAGGTGATATCATCCTTTTCAAAAGAATACATCTTGTAGTCTCCAGGGGACATAATTTCATCACATCCATCTCCATCAAAATCACCTACAAGAAATGTTGTATCAGCGAGTGAGAGTTTATCTGGATAAGTCGTAAAGGTCGTTCCGCTCGCAATAAGAATGGCAACTTTATTATTGTTGTTCGCGACATATCTGCCTACTAAATCTGTTCGTCCATCACCATTATAATCTGCAGCCCGTAAATCATGGAATAGGTGCCCGCTATTAAAGGTGGTGCTCTGGAAACTTAACACACCATTATTGGTTGTGTTTGTATATACGACAAGTGTTTGGCTATTGGAACCGTATGATATGAAATCTGTTTTGCCATCTTGATTGAAGTCACCAAATATAAATTTGTCTTTATGGCTCTGTGGTAAGGGGGTTGTTACTTCTGGCTTGTTTGTTATGGTATTCCATGTTATAATAGTAGCTGGATATTTATCTCCATTATTTGCCGTCTTTTCAACAGAAACTAATCGAGGCTGTATACCATTCGTGTTATAAAGGAAATCATATGAGTATAAAATATTATTTCCATATTTTATGTTGATTTTCGATAATAATTTGGTTTGACTAAAGGGAAATCCAGGAGGAGTCTCCCCTATATAGCGTGTTCTTGCAACAGGGCATTCAATATACCTGAACTCTACGGTGTAGTTCCCTTGGGAACTACTATTGTGTGTATATTTTATTTTGTTTATAGTAATTTCTTGATTGGTGTTGCTATAGTTGTAATCATAGGTCATATAATTGCCATTTGCATCTGTCACTTGCGATATGTATGCAGACAGATTGTTAGTGGTTGCGCCATATAGTGCAGTACGACCATCTTTAGATTGTACAGAGAAGTAAAGTCCTCCTAAACAGGTTATTTGATTAAAACTCTCGTGTTCTGTTCGATAAGTGGAATTACCAAATAGGTTATTTCCAGAAGTTAGTATAAGCCTTTCTCCATCAAGCTGTAGGTTGTCAGAATCTGAAAAAGAAATTCCACTGATTTTTCCGTCATGATAAAATGTGTTCCCTGTACGCTGTATTGAGGATATGCCTGCTAAATCCCAGCCCCAGCCCGCAAGCCCATACCCACTATGGCTATTATAAACCAGAGCGAGGTCGGGCTGGATGCCATTCACTCCTGCAGGAACTTCAATGGGTATAGTTATAGATGCTCCACCTATCTGGTCTACGGTGGCTGACATGTTGATGTCGCCAACAAGAAGTTCATTGTCGGCAAATAGGGATGTGCCAAGCATGAGGCTCAGCACCATAGTGAAGAGTCTTTTCATAGTAGTAGTGTTTTTTTTGTTAGAGACGTATGATTTTGAAATCCTTCGTGTAGTTCTTGTATTGTATGCGCATGATGTAGATGCCTGCAGGGCAATCGGTAAGGTCGGCTATCGTAGGATTCTCTGTTGTGTTTCGATTGACTATGACCTTACCCGATGTGCTGGCTATAAGCAGATGATAACTGGCTCCATCAGGGAATCCTTGTAGCTCAATCTTTAGTTCGCCATGCGTTGGATTAGGATATACATGCAGCTGATAGTCTGCAAAAATATCTGTGTAGGGTTCTGTCATTGTTGTATCATTGGCTTCAACCGCACGGGTTTGTGACATTGAAGCCAAAACAATAGCTCTACCGATGCGATTTCCTGCATTGTCGTAGGAGAACTGGACGCTGCGCGTTTGTGCATAACCTTCTATTACCATAATAAGAAGTAATGCAAGAATAGAAAAGTGTTTTCTCATAGCAATATGTTTTATTAGATTAGTTGTCTAAATCCCCCATTTTCCCGATGAAAACGAGGAGAATGGGGGGATGAAGGGTGTTATTCTGCAATCTCAAACTCTCCAATGTAGAAGTTGTCACCTTGCTCTATTTCCAGTTGATACTCACCATCGGGAAGAGCAGGTAGATTGACCACAATCTGATTGTTTGTGAACGAACCGTTATACACCACTACTTGTGTGCCTTGACTAATGACCGTGATTTGCGATGCTGTAGCTTCGCTAAACTCGATGGTTAATACTTGGCCGTCAATGGAAGCGGTGGGTGTCTGTACAATACTCTTGCCTGGCCTGGGTTTGGGTGGACTTAATGTGATGGACTTCTTGTCTGCATACAAGCTGAATGCGAACAAACATAGCACAACTAATAAAAACAATTTTTTCATAACAATTCAACATTTTAGTTTCACTCACAAAAATATGGAATTGTCTTTTTTATTGTTGAATTTATTAGCTGCAAAAACGCTGCAAATGACAATATGTGTTTACTATGTTGATATTCAGGATACTTTAAAAATCATTCAGGGAAGAAAATTGGCAAGATATCCTCGGGAAGTTTTCTTTTTGCACGTGTTTTACGTGAAGTGTGCGTACTATATGGAGACAAAGTACAAATCATGATTACATTGGAACGATAATGCATGGCTGATAAAATGCATGTAATTATTTCTTCAGGGTTTAAACTGCCATGTGATTCGGTATGTAGATTGGATATGCTCTCGGCGAAACAATCAAAAATGGCTTGGATGATTAGCTCGCGCTCTGCATTCTTCATCACAGAAAAGTCTTTTTCTTTCGTGTTAGTTAGTCTATCAAGATTTTTGGAGCGTGATGACTGTCTAAATAACTGTTCTCCCAGTAAAAGATTCTTTCTATAGAGATCAAGCACTTGTACTCTATTTACTTCACCCTTATCATATGCATTTATGGAACTTCTTTCAAACTGTAAAGCGTGTAGCTCTTTTTGGTTGTTGCGTAGTTGATTCTGTAGCAAAATTATGGCTTGTTTCTGCTTATTCCCTTTCCGTAACATATATAAAAGTATTATTGCGATTATAATAGTCGAGAATAGGACCGCCAGTATTATTATGATTTGAATACGCTTTGTCGCTTGTTGCTTATGCTGTTCTATTTCATGCTCTTTGTGGATGTTATTAATCTCTGTGCGTCGCTCATAATTAGAGATAGAGTCATATAACATTTCAAACTGATGTACATAATGATTTTGAGTGGGAAGGATTGTAGAGTCCAGCGAAAGATACATTAGCTCACGTGTACAGCTGTAATCTAGGTATATATCAGAACTGTATTGCAGCGCTTGTAAATATGCATAGGAGGCCTCTGAGTATCTTTTCTGCGTGTTGGCGATTTCCCCCTTAAAGAAGTGTATCAAAGGAATAATAGCCATCTCACCATATGCTATCGCTAAGTCAAAAAAGTCATTAGCTTTATTGTAGTCGCACCTATATGCATATTCTATTTTCCCAAGTTCAAAATAAATATTGCTTAAATAAAGGGAATCCAATTCTTCTTTTTGTTCTAATAAGGATTTTAATATGTCTTCTGCCATTACAAACTTTCCTGTATAGATAAGAATGCTTGCTATATTAAGGTCGGCATACAATAAGTCTGCATCATTAGCTACATTCTTAAAGGCCATAAAAGCTTCCATTGACTCCTTGTACATTCTTTTATTCATGTAATGCCGGCCTAAGTTTTGATTACACAACAGATGATAGCGTACCGTGGTGTCGGGAAAAAGGGTCTTAGCATGCAGGTAGGCACGGATGGCCTCTTCGTTGTCACCTAACTCTGTGTATACACAACCAAGTGAGTAGTGGGCCATTGCTGCACGATAGTCTGGATGCGAAGTCTGGTAATAGTTTACTGCATGACGAATCAAAGTGTCAGTGGTAAGAGGAAGATCGCACTTATAGTCGGCCTGCGTGCGCAGTATGGCATAGAGTGCCCGCTCCTCATCGCCGAGCGAGGCGAAAGGGATGCTGTCGAGCGCGAGGCGCACGGCCTCGGGCGCGGTATCGAGCTGCGCCTCCAAGCGCTCCAGCTGGCGCATGTGGCCATGCCCGCCACACCCCATGCAGAGGGTGGCGAGAAGGAGCAGATATATTACGGTGCGAAACCTCGTAGTCATAGCTTTCCCATTTGCGTTCCGCTAAGGTCTGACGGGGCGTGGAGTTACTTTATCGTGACATACACCACCTTCTTCTCGGCAAAGTAGGGCTCGCGGAAGTAGTCTTTCAGGTTGGTGAGCTCTACGATATGCTTGTAGGCACGTGTCTCGTGCTGTAGCTCGCCGCCCTTGAGGCAGAAGAGACCGTTGGGGTAGCTGTTGTGTTGCTCCTTCGCGATGTTCTTGCGGCATATCTTAAGCAGGTCCTCGAGGGGCATGACGGCACGGCTCACGGCGAAGTCGAACAGGCCCTTCTCCTCCTCGCAGCGGCAGTGGCGGAAGGTGACATTCTCCAGCCCGATGCTTTGGGCCACCTCGGTGGCAACACGTATCTTCTTGCCGATGCTGTCGACGAGGTGGAACTGTACCTCGGGGAACATGATGGCCAGGGGGATGCCGGGGAATCCGCCCCCAGTGCCGATGTCGAGAATGCGGGTGCCGGGGGTGAAACGTATGACCTTGGCTATGCCGAGCGAGTGGAGCACATGGTGCTCGTAGAGGTTCTCGATGTCCTTGCGTGATATGACATTGATCTTTGAGTTCCAGTCGGTGTATAGGTCGTAGAGCTGGGCATATTGTGCCTGCTGCTTCTCGGTGAGGTCGGGGAAGTATTTGAGGATGGTGTTCATTTTTTTTAATTGAAAATTGAAAATTATAACAGACTGTTTCGTTATCGTTATCGTTAACGTTAACGCTTCCTATTGCTACGTGCCATCTTGTGTGCAGCCTTCTGGCGACGCTTGATGGCTTTAGGGTCCTTCTCGTTGAGCACGGTGGCTATCTCATGCGCAATAATGGCGGCTCCGTCGGGATTGGGATGGATTTGGTCGGGCATGAGGTGACGATAGGGCATGAAGGCGGTGTACAGGTCTATGATGGGCAGATTCATCTCTGTGGCTACCTCTTCGATGTAGGGAATGACGTGGTGCAGTGTTGTGCTGTCGTTGATGCCCCAGCTCCAACGTGTGCCAGGGATAGGGTAGCATAGGTATATTTGCGGATGGCTGTCGAGCTCCTGGAAACTGCGGATGAGTGTGCGCAGGTCGTCCTTGAACTCTGCATGATGTTTCCAATTGTAGGGCTTGGAGTCGTTGGTGCCGAGCTTGATGGTCACGATGTCGGGTTCGAAGGCCAGTGCGTCGCGGTAGGCCTGCTCCTTCATGTAGGGATGGTCGCCCTTGTTGAGCAGAGTGCGTGCACCTACACCATAGTTGCGCACGTCGTACTTGTCTTTACCCAGCAGGCGGTTGAGCACGGCAGGGTAGCTGTCGTTGGCACGGTCCTTGGTGCCCGAGCCATAGGTGATGCTGTTGCCTATGCAAGCAATCTTTATCTTCTCGGTCTCTTGCGCTGTAGCTATACCTATATATAATAGGGTGCATAGCAGTAGTATGGTCTTTTTCATTTCAAAACGACCTTTAGCTGTGACGATAACGTTAACGATAACGATAACAGCCGGATTTAATTATTAATGTTTATTTCACAAGCAGCCTTTGGCCGTAACGATAACGTTAACAGCCATCCGGATGGCCAACTTTCAACTTTCAATTTTCAATTCTCACAGCGTCACTCCCGTCTTGAATATGGCTATCTCGCGGTAGTTCTTCTTCTCATTGTTCACCTCTTCGCCACTGGCCACACGGATGATGTAGTCGATGAAGCGCTCGAGGGTGGCGCTCATGGGCTCATCCTCGACGATGACGCCAGCGTTGAAGTCGATCCACGTAGGCTTATTCTTGGCAAGCGTGCTGTTGGTCGATATCTTCATGGTGGGGACGAAGGTGCCGAACGGCGTGCCGCGTCCTGTGGTGAAGAGCACGATGTGGCATCCACAGGCAGCGAGGGCTGTTGATGCTACAAGGTCGTTGCCCGGTGCCGAGAGCAGGCTGAGACCCTTCACGCTGAGGCGGTCGCCATAGCCCATGACGCCCGACACGTAGCTCTTGCCGCACTTCTGTGTACAGCCCAACGCCTTTTCCTCAAGGGTCGATATGCCACCTGCCTTGTTGCCTGGTGAGGGGTTTTCGCCCACTGGTTCGCCGTGGCTTAGGAAGTAATCCTTGAAGTCGTTGATGAGGTGTACGGTTTGTTCGAAGAGGTCGCGATTCTCGCAACGGTTCATCAATATAGTCTCTGCACCAAACATCTCGGGCACTTCGGTGAGTACTGAGGTGCCGCCTTGTGCGATGAGGAAGTCCGAGAACTCGCCCAACAAGGGGTTGGCTGTGATGCCCGAGAATCCGTCGGAGCCACCACACTTGAGACCTACGCGCAACTCTGACAGAGGAATATCGGTGCGCACATCCTTGCTTGCTAGATTGTATATCTCGCGCAGTAGACTCATGCCCTCGCCAATCTCATCCTCGCTCTTCTGTGCCACCATGAACTTGATGCGGCTCTCGTCGTACTCGCCCACAAACTCGCGGAACACGTCGGGCTGGTTGTTCTCGCATCCGAGACCTACGACAAGCACGCCGCCAGCGTTGGGGTGTAACACCATGTCGCGCAGAATCTTCTTTGTGTTTTCGTGGTCGTCGCCCAGCTGTGAGCAACCATAGTTGTGGGGGAAGGGCACGATGGCGTCCACTCCCTTGGCGCCAGTCTCCTGCTGCAGCAGAGCAGCCAGTTGGTTGACAATACCATTCACGCAACCCACGGTAGGGATAATCCATATCTCGTTGCGGATACCTACCTCGCCATTGGCGCGGCGATAACCCTTGAAGGTCAGCTCCTTCTTTGCTATATCGAGTGCTACGGGGTGGGGCTCGTAAGTATAGTCGAGCAACCCGGCGAGGTTGGTCTTCACGTGGTTCTCGTTTATCCAATCGCCCTGTTTTACAGCCTTGATGGCGTGGCCTATGGGGTAGCCATACTTGATGATGTTCTCTCCTTCGGCAAAATCTTTCAATGCCACCTTATGTCCGGCAGGAATATCCTCGTTGACGGTTATTGTGTCGCCAGCAACGATGATTTGTTGGCCAGCCTTGAGCGGTTCGATAGCTACGGCAACATTGTCGGCCGCATTGATCTTGAGATACGTGGTTTTCATTTTTATATTTTTTAAAATGTTGTGTTATTCAAATTGAGCACGAATATACGGAAAGTTACGTTGCGGTGAAAGTTTTTATCCAATTTTATCAAAAAAAGATATAAAATACAAACCGAACGATTGTCGTGGGGGTGAGTTTTTTCTGTATTTTTCTTGGATGATAGGTTTATAACATTTATCTTTGTGATTGCTTTTATGTGTTAATTGTCGCAAAATGGCTTAACATGTATTAAAACAGGAACTATACAGAACTTATAATAACGTTTGTTATGGCAAAAATTGTAACCTTAGGAGAGATTATGCTCCGCCTGTCCACACCCGGACAGACTCGTTTTGTTCAAACTGATGTGTTTGATGTTGTTTATGGTGGTGGCGAAGCCAATGTGGCTGTTAGCTGTGCCAACTATGGACACGATGCTTACTTTGTGACCAAGCTGCCTAAGCATGAGATTGGCCAGTCGGCAGTGAATTCACTCCGTCAGTTTGGTGTAAAGACTGATTTTATTGCTCGTGGTGGAAACCGCGTAGGTATCTATTATTTGGAGACAGGCGCTTCAATGCGTCCTAGCAAGGTTATCTACGACCGTGCCGGCTCTTCTATTGCTGAAGCCGACCCACAGGACTTTGATTTTGATGCTATCATGGAGGGTGCGGATTGGTTCCACTGGAGTGGTATCACTCCTGCTATCAGTGACAAGGCTGCAGAGCTCACCCGCCTTGCTTGCGAAGCCGCCAAGCGTCATGGCGTAACAGTATCGGTAGACCTCAACTTCCGCAAGAAGTTGTGGACTAAGGAGAAGGCTCAGTCTATCATGCGTCCCTTGATGCAATATGTAGATGTATGTATCGGTAATGAAGAGGATGCTGAGCTTTGCCTCGGATTCAAACCCGATGCAGATGTTGAGGGTGGACACACTGATGCTGAAGGCTACAAGGGCATCTTCACTCAGATGGCCAAGGAGTTTGGCTTCAAATATGTAATCTCTACATTGCGTGAGTCATACTCTGCTACTCATAATGGTTGGAAGGCAATGATCTATAACGGCTCGGAGTTCTATGTGTCAAAGCACTACGACATTGACCCCATCATCGACCGTGTGGGCGGTGGCGATTCATTCTCAGGTGGTGTTATTCACGGACTTCTCACCAAGGCTACTCAGGGTGAGGCACTGGAGTTTGCGGTAGCAGCATCGGCACTCAAGCATACTATCCCTGGTGACTTCAATATGGTATCAGCAGAGGAGGTAGAGGCATTGGCTGGTGGTGATGCCAGTGGACGTGTGCAACGATAGAATTTAAGCTTTTGAGTTTGTCAGTTGTTTCGTTGCTTACAAACTCAAAAACTATTAAACTTAAAAAACTCAAGAAATGGCAAAATTCAATAAACTTCAGGTGCTCTCGGTGATGAAGAGTACTGGTATGGTTCCTGTTTTCTATCATAGCGACGTGGAGACAGCTAAGCAAGTAGTTAAGGCTTGTTACGAAGGCGGTGTACGTGCTTTCGAGTTTACCAATCGTGGCGACTTCGCTCACGAGGTGTTCGGTGAGCTCAACAAGTGGGTAGCCCGCGAGTGCCCCGAGATGGTGATGGGTGTAGGTTCAATTGTTGACCCTGCTACTGCAGCATTGTATATCCAGTTGGGTGCCAACTTTATCGTTGGTCCGCTCTTCAACCCCGAAGTGGCGAAGGTTTGCAATCGCCGTCTTATCCCCTACACACCCGGTTGTGGCTCAGTAAGCGAGATTGGTTTCGCTCAGGAGTGTGGTTGCGACCTTTGTAAGGTATTCCCTGCAGGTAATGTAGGTGGTCCCTCGTTTGTAAAGAACGTGAAGGCTCCTATGCCTTGGTCTATGCTGATGGTAACAGGTGGCGTGGAACCTACCAAAGAGAACCTTACCGCTTGGATTAAGGCAGGTGTTACTTGTGTAGGCATGGGTAGCAATCTGTTCCCCAAGGATGTTGTAGCTGCCAAGGACTGGGCATGGATTAGTGCCAAGTGCCAAGAGGCTTTCGGCTACATCGCTGAGGCTCGTGGATGATTTCTGTAATTGAAAAGAACATTCTGATAGGAATCCTAATCCACAGATTGTATATAAGGGGCTTGCTTTGCAGGCCTCTTTTTTCATATAATAAAAAGCTACTCCCCTTATCACTAAGAAGAGTAGCCGAAAGATTGAATGATTAAGAAAAAGTTATTTATGTAAGGTAGCAGCTTGTGCTGTTGCTCGACAATATAACATCGGGAGCAGGGAAATGGTTCAGTCACAAGCTCTTTTTGCTAAAGTGTAGGGACGATTACGTTAACCATGAGAAACTGAATTGGGATGCTTAGAGCCTTTTGGCTGTAAAGCGTTCGCCTGCACATGAGGAACAGGGCGTCAGGGCATATGCATATATGGTGGCGTCGGTGGATGTGGTGTCGCGAAGTGCCCATGTTAGTTGGGATAGTGCGACGGTTTTGCCCTCTAAATCGCTTCTGTAACTTAGCAGGATAGGCTTCTCTATATAGGTGGTTGAATGAATCTCTCCCACAAAGGGGTAGTAGGAGAGTTGATTCCCATTGAACTCTACAATGAAGTCCTCAAGATGACTCTCGTCGGGTAGTATGATTAGGTGGGAATAGTAGCGAGCCATAATGATATTGTTATTTACGCTCTTCCTGCTCGGTAGGAATGCTTGCGTCAGTAACTGTGACGGAATCGATGCGGGTATGAATAGAGTCAGTGAATAATGTGTCTGTAGGCTCTATATAGCGATATCGCATGAGCTCTATCTGATGTAGCAGAACGCCAGATGTGACGGTATCGTTGTTCTTGTAGTAGACATTGCCATACAGTTTGTTGAGCTGCATGCCGGCAGTATCTGCAATTTGCAGGTGGAATGAACCTGTGGTATAAAGCACTGTGTCTACTGACAACAGGGAGTCGTTGGCAAACTCTGCTGTAAAGGCCAATTGTAGGTAGCGATTCAGTGAGTCGGCTTCTGCATGTAGGAATTGGACTTCTCCGTTCCACGCCAAGCGGTCGTTGGCCTTGAAGTTGGTGTCGTTGGGTATAATGAAACTAAAGTGGTTGGTGAGTTCTGAGGGGTGAAGCTGAATAAGACGGGTATCGTACCACAGGTCTGCAGAATCTCCTTCCACAGCTTTTGCCGCGCGAACTTTTGCCAACTGTTTCTCATGCTCTATATGCTGAATGTTGCGCTCAATGCGTGATGACAATCTTGTATAGATGTCCGACAAGTCTTCTGGGTAGCGGGCATAGTATACCAAAGAGGAATCGATTTGGTCTTTGGTTACTCCATGCTTGTCGTAAATATAGTCGAAGTAGAGATCCTTCTTATAACGCTCCGAGGAAGGCAGGTCGCTGATCATGACTTGTGCCAAATGGTAATCGTACAATATGGACTCTAGTTTCTTGGGAGGAATGACATCAGAACGTTTGTCCTCTCCGCATGAAACTAGGGTCAGCATCGCTGCGGTGATTGCCAATAGGCTATTTCGAAGCTTTCTTTTCATCTATAGCATTGTTGGGTCCTTCTATTCCCCAGTTCATACATTTACTATAAAACAGCAATACGGCTATGACGGCACAGCTGATGCAGGCATCGGCAAAGTTGAAGATGGGGCTGAAGAAGATGAAGTGCTCACCTCCGATAAAGGGGAGCCAGTCGGGCCAATTCCACTCTACCAAGGGGAAGTAAAACATATCCACCACCTTACCCTTGAGCAGAGGAGCATATCCATCGCCCCACGACACCATCTCAGAGACAGCATAGGGCGTACTCTCCGAAAACAGGGGGCCATAGAACACACAGTCGAAGATGTTACCTGCCGCACCCGCAATAATCAAGGCCACACACGCAATATATCCTCGCGGAAAACCCTTGCCGCGTATCTTATAAAGGTAATACACGAAACACCCTACGGCAATGATACGGAAGAGCGTCAGGAAAATCTTCCCGAATATCTCCATGCCGAATGCCATGCCGGGGTTCTCGGTGAAGTAGATGTAAAACCAGTCTGTGACATGAATACTCTCATACAAGCGCATGTTGAGCTTCACCGCCAACTTGATTACTTGGTCTATAATAAGGCAGATGGCCACTATAAGAGCAGCCATTCGCCCTTCGGATAGTTTTAGCTTCATCAATTATTCTTTTATTTCTTTCCCTGCTTGGCCTCGATGCTCAGCGTAGCGTGAGGAACAGCACGGAGACGGCCTGCGGGGATGAGCTTGCCTGTCTCGCGGCAGATGCCATACGTCTTGTTCTCGATACGCACGAGAGCTGCCTGCAAGCTCTGGATAAACTTCATCTGACGCTGGGCCAGACGCATGGTCTCCTCCTTGGAGAGCGTGTTGGCACCCTCTTCCAGAATCTTATAGGTAGGAGCCGTGTCGTTGTCCGTATTATTGTCACGGTTGCTCAACGAGCCCTTCAGGTTGTCGTAGTCGCGTTGGGCCAGTTCCAGTTTCTCTAAAATGATGGCGCGGAACTCTTCCAGTTCCTCGTCAGTGTAGCGTGTTTTTTCTGCCATAGTTTTTAGTTGTTTAAGAGGGTTAGGGCCGAAGCCCTAACCTATATGTTAATACTAAATCTTTTCTACTTTTGCCAGCAGGGTGAATCCGTCAAACTCGAGTGCGGTACCGTCGGTCACCTCACCTATAGTAAGGCTGTCGGCAAGCACCTGGTTGCAGATGTATGCCTTGTGCTCCTCGATGGCAGCATCACTGTTCTCATTGCTGCTCAAGGTCACGGCGATACGGTCTACAATCTCGAAGCCGCTCGACTTACGGATATTCTGAATCTTGCTCACAAGCTCACGGGCTATACCCTCGCGACGCAATGCATCGGTCACGGTCACGTCGAGCGCTACGGTGAGTACACCCTCGTTGGCTACTACCCAGCCGGGGATATCCTCGCTGTAGATTTCTACCTCGCCAGCCTCAATCTCGGCAGGTGTACCGTTCAGGTCGAGGGTGAGACGACCGGCTGTCTCCAGCTCGGTGATCTGCTCTTGAGTCATGGCACCCACAGCTGCAGCTACCTGCTTCATCAAGGGACCGAACTTCTTACCCAAGATCTTGAAGTTACACTTCACCTTCTTCACGAGGATGTCCGATGCGCCCTCCACGAAGTCAATCTCCTTCACGTTCACCTCGTTCATGATGAGCGGTTTCACAGCCTCGAGGCGTGCCTTCAGCTCGGCATCTACGGGAATCATCAGCTTCTGCAAAGGCTGCTTTACGATGATGTTTACCTTCTTGCGCAATGCCAAGCCCATGGACGACACCTTTTGTGCCAGCTCCATACGCATCTCGAGCTCCTTGTCTACAAGCGACTCGTCGCATACGGGGAACTGTGCCAAGTGTACAGAGTCTACCGTGTCGCGGCCAGTTGCGCCCACAAGGTCCATGTAGAGCTTGTCGGCATAGAAGGGAGCGATGGGGGCCATCAGCTTCACCACGGTCTCAAGACAGGTATACAGTGTCTGGTAGGCGGCCAACTTATCCTCGGTATAGCCAGCGCCCCAGAAGCGCTTGCGGCAGAGGCGTACATACCAGTTGGAGAGGTTGTCGTTGACAAAGTCGTTGATGAGACGTCCGGCACGAGTAGGCTCGTAGTCGGCATAGCAGGCATCCACATTCTTTATCAGGGTGTTCAGCTCAGAGATGATCCAGCGGTCAATCTCGGGGCGCTCGGCTACAGGCACCTCGGCCTCACCGTAGTGGAAACCGTCGAGGTTGGCGTAGGGAGCAAAGAACTTATAGGTATTGTGCAGTGTGCCGAAGAACTTGCGCATCACCTCCACTACACCCTCTTCGTCGAACTTGAGGTTGTCCCAGGGCGATGAGTTGGTAATCATATACCAGCGCAAGGGGTCGCTACCATACTTCTCGATGGCACCGAAGGGGTCTACGGCATTGCCCAGACGCTTCGACATCTTGTTGCCGTTCTTGTCGAGCACAAGACCATTGGAGATAACGTTCTTGTAGGCCACGCTGTCGAATACCATCGTAGCAATGGCATGCAAGGTGAAGAACCATCCACGGGTCTGGTCCACACCCTCGGCGATGAAGTCGGCAGGATAGTAGGAGCGGTCGTCCACGATCTCCTTGTTCTCGAACGGATAGTGCAGCTGTGCATAGGGCATGGCACCCGAGTCGAACCATACGTCAATGAGGTCGAGCTCGCGCTTCATGGGCTTGCCGCTCTCCGACACGAGGATGATGTCATCCACATAGGGGCGGTGGAGGTCAATCTTGTCGTAGTTCTCCTTATTATATACGCCTGGCTCGAAGCCCATCTCCTTATAGGGGTTCGCGGTCATGAAGCCGGCGGCGATTGATTTCTCTATTTCATTGTACAGCTCCTCTACCGAACCGATGCAGAGCTCCTCGCCCTCCTCGCTGCGCCAGATAGGCAGCGGAGTACCCCAGTAACGCGAGCGGCTGAGGTTCCAGTCGTTGAGGTTCTCGAGCCACTTGCCGAAGCGGCCTGTACCGGTACTCTCGGGCTTCCAGTTGATGGTCTTGTTGAGCTCCATCATACGCTCCTTCACTGCGGTAGAGCGGATAAACCATGAGTCGAGCGGATAGTAGAGCACAGGCTTGTCGGTGCGCCAGCAGTGCGGATAGTTATGCACGTGCTTCTCTATCTTGAATGCCTTGTTGGCACCCTTCATATTGAGGCAGATGTATACGTCGAGCGACTCGGCAGCGGCAGCGGCCTTCTCGTCGTAGCGGCCATCGACCATGAACTGCGGGTCGTAGGCGTTCTTCACCCAGCGGCCCTCATACTCCTTATAGAGTTCCTGGTTGACGCATGTGGCGAGGAACTGCTCGTCGAGCTCCTCCATGAGGTAGAACTTACCGGTGAGGTCCACCATGGGGCGTGTCTCTCCCTTCTTGTTGATCATGAAGAGCGAGGGGATGCCTGCTGCACGGGCCACAAAGGCGTCGTCGGCACCGAAGGTGGGAGCGATGTGTACGATACCCGTACCATCCTCAGTGGTCACATAGTCACCGGGGATTACGCGGAAGGCCTGTGCTGAAGCATCCTTCCACTGTCCGTTCTCGTCAATGCTCACGGGCTTCACCCAGGGGAGCAGCTGCTCATATTCCATACCCACGAGGTCGGTACCCTTGTACTCGCCCACCACCTTGTAGGGCACGAGCTTGTCGCCGGGCTTGTAGTCCTCGAGTGCGAGGTCAGCAGCCTTGGGGTTGAAGTGCATGCCGAGGAGCGCCTTGGCCAATACCACGGTCATCTTCTCGCCAGAGTAAGCGTTGTAGGTCTGCACGGCCACATAGTCAATCTTGGGGCCTACGCAGAGCGCCGTATTTGAAGGCAGTGTCCAGGGTGTGGTGGTCCATGCAATGAAGTACGGTGTACCCCACTCAGCCATCTCGGGCTTGGGGTTCTTCATGCGGAACTGACCCACAACGGTGGTGTCCTTCACGTCGCGATAGCATCCGGGCTGGTTGAGCTCGTGTGAGCTGAGTCCCGTACCTGCAGCAGGCGAATAGGGCTGTATGGTGTATCCCTTGTAGAGCAGGCCCTTGTTGTAGAGCTGCTTGAGGAGCCACCACAGGGTCTCTATATAGCGGTTGTCGTAGGTGATATAGGGGTCGTCGAGGTCTACCCAGTAACCCATCTGGTGGGTGAGGTCGGTCCACTCCTCGGTAAACTTCATCACATCCTTGCGGCAGGCAGCGTTATAGTCGGCCACGGAGATGGTCTTGCCGATGTCCTCCTTGGTGATGCCCATGGCCTTCTCCACGCCCAGCTCTACAGGCAATCCGTGGGTGTCCCAACCCGCCTTGCGCTTTACCTGAAAACCCTTCATTGTCTTGTATCGGCAGAACACGTCCTTGATGGTACGTGCCATCACATGGTGAATACCCGGCATACCGTTTGCCGAGGGAGGACCCTCATAGAACACAAACGAGGGGCATCCCTCACGTTCGGTCATACTCTTGGTAAACACATCCTTCTCATCCCAGGCCTTCAGCACCTCTTTGTTCACATCCGAGAGGTTTAACTGGCCATATTCGGTAAATTTCTTGTCCATATATCGTATGTATATTATACACCTATTTATATTAAGGTGCAAAATTAATGTAAACGGAACGGATATGCAAATTTATTTGGGTATTTCCGATAACAAGAAGATTGCGGGGCCGCATACAATCAGTATGTCAACTCCGCAATTATCTTATCATGCCCTTTGGGACTTTTACGGCATGTCTTACTTTTTCTTCACTCCTTTATATATAATATATCCGAGTGCGAGGGTTACGACGGCGATGATCACGTAGCCTATCTCGTGGCTATATTCAGTGACAGTACCGATGAGTTGGTCTTCGGGTACGATAGCTTCGAGATACCAGCCGAGGGCAGCCAGAACGCTATTCCACAAGCCTGCGCCGAGGGCGGTGAAGGCAATGAACTTGGCTATGCTCATCTTGGCCAATCCGGCAGGGATTGAGATGAGCTGGCGCACAGCAGGGACAAGACGTCCGATGAGTGTGGCGATGACTCCATGCTTGCGGAAGAATCTCTCGGCGGTCTCTACCTTCTCTTGGTCGAGCAGGCACATGTGGCCGATGCGGCTATTGGCAAATTTGTATACGATGGGCTTTCCTAACCACAAGGCAAGGTAGTAGTTGGTGAGAGCACCGATGATGGCTCCCACGGTGGCAAAGAAGATGACGAGCCATACGCTGAGTTCACCAGTTGCTGCAGCCTTGTATGCGGCAGGAGGCACTACGACTTCAGAGGGGAAGGGTATGAATGAGCTCTCGATAGCCATCAGCAGGGTAATGGTCCAGTAATTTAGGTTGTCTAAGCACCATTGGATGAATTGTACGGATTCCATGTCGTGTTTGTGAATTTGAATAGTTGGTTATGGTTGTTTAATAGCTTTGAGTCGTTGTATCATGTTATCGGCACTCTCTCCTTGAGCGGGCTCGAGTGTGAATATCTCATAGGTCTTCTGTGGACATTGCACAAGGGCTTCGGAGAGTGTCTCCTTGAATTGCTCCTCGTTGAGAACCCATTCGCACATGCACAGGTAGGGGTAGAGTACCGAAGGGTCTATCTCGGGGTTGTCCTTGAGCTGTCGCAGTATGTAGTAGCTCATGCTGTAGAGGCCGTTCTCGAGCATGGATACGCCGATGAGGAAGAGCGAGCGCTCGGCATTCTCGGTACTGTTGTTGAGTGCTTCGACGAAGGCTTGGTTGCTCTCCTCGAAGTGGCCTTGGCACAGTAGCTCGTGTCCCTTCATGATAATCAGTTCCTGATTGTCGGGGTATATTTTCAGTGCCTCTTCTATGTAGGTGACTGCCTTCTTGTGCTCTCCCTTTCGGCTGAAGATGAGTGACAGCTGGCTGTAAATCTGGCCCTGCTCCTCTGTGCCGTCGGTCGTCTCGACGAGTGCTTCGGTCAGGTATTCCAGCGCCTTGTCGTCATCATTCATGTTTATGCGGCAGATGCCCATGTGGTATAGTGCATTGACTGCTCCCGGATAGTCGTGGCTGATGTGCTGGTAATACTCCTCGGCTTTCTCGTAGTTGCCTATGTTGAAGTAGCTGTTGGCTATGGCATGCATAGCGAAGTAGCAGTCGTTGTCGTTGATGGCTATGGCAAACTCGAAGGATTCGATGGCCTTGTCGTACTGCTCGGTCTGGAAATATATCTTGCCCAGCTCTTCCCAATAGGCGATGTTGTAGGCATCGGTATCGAGCAGGCGGTTGTATATGTCAATGGCTTCGGTGAACTGCTTTTTCAGGATGTGGCAATAGGCGGCCGACTCCAGCAGTTGGGGATTCTCAGGGTGTCGTGCGATGGCCTCTTCGAGCCAGAGAGTGGCCTGCTTTTCTTTCTGGTTGTCGAGCAACAGGTCGATGATGTCGACATAGGTGTTGGCGCTGTATCTCTCCAGTTCGATGAGAGCCCTGAGTATGTCGTTGGCCTTGTGCTCCTTCTCTGTAGCCATCATAAGTTCCGCTCTTAGGAAGAGCACCTCCCGATCGTTGTTGTCGGTAAGCTTCTCGGCTATCTGTATGGCCTCACCCACCTGTCCGTTGATGAGCCGTGCACGAGCTTTGAATATGAGGGCATCAATGCTGTCGGGGTGTAGTCGCAGGGCATAGTCGAGTGCTCCTTCAGCCCCAAGCGAGTCGCCCAGCATGGCGTAATATTCGGCGATGTCGGTCAGCTCGGAGTCTTCAAAATAGTAGTTGGCTCCGTTCTGCAGCATCTCCTCATAGCGGGTTAGGATATGCTTGAACTCTGGTTTATCGAAATATGATGCGAACTGTTCTTTCATATGGTTTTAAGTTTTTGAGTTTATGAGTTTTAAGTTTGTGAGTTGCTGCCACTGCCATAGTGAATTTTAAGTGGTAACAAATAACAAGGAAACTTTGTTTAATTTAAGTTATCAGACGCTAATGAACTCAAAAACTCATAAACTTACTTATTCATTTTGCTCCAGGTATCCTTGAGCGATACGGTGCGGTTGAATACGAGGTGCTCTGCGGTAGACTCCTTGTCGACGTTGAAGTAGCCGATGCGGCGGAACTGCAGGTAGTCGAGCGGCTTGGCCTCGGCCAGGTAGCGCTCCACGTAGCACTCGGTGAGCACTTTCAGTGAGTCGGGGTTGATCATCTCCTGCATGGCCTCCAGTGCGTCGCAGCCCTTGGCTTCGCGGATGGCTGCCATCTCGTCGCGCGGGTTCTCTACCTTCCACAGACGGTCGTAGAGGCGTACCTCGGCCTTCAGACAGTGGGCGCAGCTCACCCAGTGGAGTGTACCCTTCACTTTGCGGTTGCTGCCGGGCATGCCGGTCTTGGTGTCGGGGTCATACTCGGCGTATACCTTGGTGACGTTACCCTCGTCGTCTTTATCGCATTTTATGCACTTCACGATGTAGGCATTCATCAGGCGCACCTCCTGGCCGGGAGTCATGCGGAAATATTTCTTCGGGGCATCCTCCATGAAGTCTTCGCGCTCGATCCACAGTTCGCGGCTGAACTCGATGGTGTGTGTGCCAGCTTCGGGGTCCTCGGGGTTGTTGATGGCCTCCATCACCTCTACCTGTCCCTCGGGATAGTTGGTGATGACGAGCTTCACGGGGTTGATGACGGCCGATACTCGTGTGGCGCGGGTGTTGAGGTCTTCGCGCACGGCGCTTTCGAGTAGGGCAAAGTCGTTGAGCGCGTCGTAGG
The DNA here is from genome assembly GCA_017465905.1 of Bacteroidaceae bacterium. Classification (GTDB taxonomy): domain Bacteria; phylum Bacteroidota; class Bacteroidia; order Bacteroidales; family Bacteroidaceae; genus UBA1189. Next base: position 23,590 of record JAFTVE010000008.1, read on the forward strand.
TGGTGTAGCCAATCTTGTCCACGAAGTTGCGGATCGATTCGGGCGAGTAGCCACGGCGACGGAATCCGCAGATGGTCGGCATGCGAGGGTCGTCCCAACCGTTGACGAGGCCCTCCTTTACTAATATAAGGAGGTTGCGCTTGCTCATGAGGGTGTAGTTGAGGTTGAGCTTGTTGAACTCATACTGGCGGGGACGGTTGTCGTCGAGGTCCTGGCCGTTCTTCACCCAGTCCACGAAGAGGTCGTAGAGGGGGCGGTGAGGCACAAACTCCAGTGTGCAGAGCGAGTGGGTGACGCCCTCGAAGTAGTCGCTCTGTCCGTGAGCGAAGTCATACATCGGGTAGGCCTTCCATGTGGTGCCTGTGCGGTGGTGCGGATGGTTCACTACGCGGTATATGATGGGGTCGCGGAAGTGCATGTTGGGGTTGGCCATGTCGATCTTGGCACGCAGCACCATGCGTCCCTCCTCGATCTCGCCGCGGTTCATCTTCTCGAACAGCTCCAGGCTCTCCTCTACGGGGCGGTTGCGGTAGGGGCTCTCGGTACCGGGCTGTGTAGTGGTACCCTTCTGTGCTGCAATCTCTTCGGACGACTGCTCGTCGATGTATGCCTTGCCCTGCTTGATGAGGTCAACGGCAAAGTCCCACAACTGCTGGAAGTAGTCCGATGCGTAGTACTCGTTGCCCCACTGGAAGCCCAGCCACTGGATGTCCTCCTTGATAGCCTCTACATACTCCACATCCTCCTTGGTGGGGTTGGTGTCGTCGAAGCGCAGGTTGCATACGCCGCCATATTTCTGCGCCATGCCGAAGTCGAGGCATATTGCCTTGGCGTGTCCTATGTGGAGATATCCGTTGGGTTCGGGCGGGAATCGTGTCTGCACTTTTCCGCCGTTCTTGCCCTCGGCGAGGTCGTTTACTACTATCTGCTCAATGAAGCTCAGACTCTTTTTCTCTGTATTTTCGCTTACTGTCTGTTCAGCCATAATATTCCAATTTGTTTAATATTTCGCAAAATTAGTGCAAGCCGAACGAAATATCAAATTTATTTGAATATTTCTGAGGTGCCGCCTAATTTCTGTGCTTGCGTAGCAAGGACTAAAATTAGTGCAAACCGCGAGGAGAACAAAATAAATTCATTTATTTTTTACTCCAAGTCCAGTTCCAGACTCTCCTTGAGTTTGCGCAGTATGGGGTTTCGTTGTTCCAGTGCCTGGTACTGCTCCACGCGGCTCAGTATACGGTGTGTCTGCAGTGTCTCCTCCAGCACGATTTGTATGTTGATCTGCTGGTTCTGCATCTGCTGTCTGAGGTATTGCTCTATCGAGGGTTTCATGGTCCCGAGGTCTTGTGCCACAATCTTGTTGTCGATGGTGACGATGACGTTCGTCCCCTCCTTGAGTGCCGGGCGTATGTTCATGAGACGTCCTGCCATGGCCGATTCCTCTTTGGGCAGCGAGGAGGCAAACTGTTTCCAGCAGATGCGGAGTCCCTCTTCGCTGACGGGCAGGTCTTCGAGTATAACCTGCTGAGGGGTCTGTGGCATCTGTGTAACTGTGTCTGTGGCCTTTTCGGTAGCTTGGCTCGCCGTGCGGTTGATGCTGGCATGAATGGAGAATCCTTGCGGGCGGCGCATGGTGGCGGTCTTTCCGCTGAAGGTTCCCAGCCTGTCGATGGGGCTTCCCGTGGTGGCTGTTGGCGATGGCTGTTGGCTGTTGGCTATGGTTGCATGTGCTGCAGGCTGTGTTGTGCTTGCAGTGGTGGGCGATGCCGGTCTACTGCTCTTCGGCTGGCTCGCTGTGGCGGTGGCTACCGCCTTGTGGAATAGGGGTTTCAGCTTCTTAGGGCCACGCCCCGAGCCTATCTCGTCGGGGTCGCCGGTGAGCTGTGCCAGCTGTATCAGGGTGAGCTCCACGAGCAGTCGCTTGTTTTTGCTGACGCGGTAGTTGAGGTCACAGTCGTTGCATAGCTTGATGGCGTGTATGAGCATCCGTTCGGGACATTTCTGTGCCTGTTCGCGGTAGCGTTCGCGCACGTCGTGGCTCACCTCCAGCAGGGGTAGGGTAGCGGGCTCGCGGCTCACGAGCAGGTCGCGCAGGTGTGCGGTGAGGTTGGTGATGAAGTTGCCCCCGTCGAAACCGCGGCGCAGCACCTCGTCGAAGAGCAGCATCGTCTCGCTTATCTTATGCTCCAGGAAGAGGTCGGTGAAGCGGAAGTAGTAGTCGTAGTCCAGTATGTTGAGGCTACCGATGACGCCCTGGTAGGTGATGTTTCCCTGTGTGTAGCTCACCATCTGGTCGAAGAGCGAGAGTGCGTCGCGCATGCCACCGTCGGCCTTCTGTGCTATGATGTGCAGTGCAGCCTCCTCGGCGGCCACTCCCTCCTTGGCGGCAACCTTGGCCAGGTGCTCCACGATGTCCGTCAGCTCGATGCGTGTGAAGTCATACGTCTGGCAGCGCGAGAGGATGGTGGGCAGCACCTTGTGGCGCTCGGTGGTGGCGAGGATGAAGATGGCGTGGCGTGGCGGTTCCTCCAGTGTCTTGAGGAAGGCATTGAAGGCGGCTGTCGAGAGCATGTGCACCTCGTCGATGATGAACACCTTGTACCGGCCTATCTGTGGCGGTATGCGCACCTGGTCGATGAGCTCGCGTATGTCGTCAACGGAGTTGTTCGACGCGGCGTCCAGCTCGTGTATGTTATAGGAGCGCTGCTCGTTGAAGGCGCGGCACGACTCGCACTCGTTGCAGGCCTCGCCCTCGGGGGTGAGGTGCTCGCAGTTGATTGACTTGGCGAAGATGCGTGCACAGGTGGTCTTGCCTACGCCTCGCGGACCGCAGAACAGGTATGCGTGTGCCAGCTTCCCGGTGAGTATGGCATTCTTGAGAGTCACGATGAGGGCCTTCTGTCCCACCACCGTATCAAACGTGGCTGGACGGTACTTACGGGCCGATACGATAAAATTTTCCATATTTTCTTCTTTGTGAAGACAAAATTAGTGCAAGCCGAACGAAATATCAAATTTATTTGAATATTTCTGAGGTGCAGCCTAATTTCTGTGCTTGCGTAGCAAGAACTAAAGATACAACAACTGACGCATGAGCGAGCAAGAGCCAAGCTTGCTTAGGCTCTTTCAGCGAGCGAAAAGGAAGAAAGCGGAGCTAAGCCGAGAGGAGAACAAAATAAATTCATTTATTTTTCGCCTCTTCCCTCTACAAATCCCCGATGAGGGTCATGTCGCGCCAGTGCTGTGCATTGCGGTATTTCTCTACCGAAGCTGCGGGGACGTGCAGGGTGATATCCTTGCGGTTCACTATTCTTGGGATGTCCTGCGGTTCGGGGGAGTGGTTGTAGATGTGCTTCAGGCTGTCGCAGTGGAAGAATGCATATTCACCTATTGTGGTGAGGCCGGCTGGGAGGGTTATCTCCTTCAATTTACTGCATTCCCAGAATACGCCTCGGCTTATTGTTTTCAGGGTTGATGGGAGTGTTATCGACTCCAAAGCCTTGCAGTTGCCAAAGGCATCGACTTCCAGCGACTCCACTCCCTCGGGGATGATGACCTCTTTCAAGTGCCGGTTGTCGACGAATGTGGCGTTCCCGATGCGGCGCAGGCTTCGGGGGAGCTTCACGCTTCTCAGTCCAGTGCCGCGGAAACAGTGGTTGCTCAGTGCCACTATTCCTTCGGGGATAGTGGCGTAGACCAGTGATGTGTCGCCATGGAAGGCCCAATCGCCAATCTCCCGCAGTGTCGGTGGGAAGCTTACACTGGCTATGTCGGGATACTCGCTGAAGGCCGCTTCGGCAATCTTCGTCACTTTGTATAATTTGCCGCGTATTTCTACTTCTTTGCTCAGATAGATGATGACATCGCCTGTCTCTTTGTCTTTTGCCAGCTTGCGTTGCCTTCCTATGGCCATGCAGGTGGCGCTGTCTTCTGAGGTGATTACATAGTACAGGCCTCCCACCTCGGCATCCTTCTCTATGTACATCATCAGCTGTCTGTGGCTTTCGGTGCCTTCAAACTGTTTCCACCCCCATACGGCAGCTATGATGGTGGCGATGCAGCCTACCGCTACGAGGGTCTTTATGGTCCTGCTTTTCCGGTTCAATGCACGGCTCATCTCCTTGGCGCTCTCAAACCGTTCTTGCTTCTGCTCTCTCAGGCATTGTTGCATGATGCGTTCCAGGCGGCGCGAATACTTCACCTTTGCCTGCTCCTTTATATATAGCATCAGACGGCCTACGGCATAGATGTCGGTTCGTGCATCCACCTCGCCCATTCGTCCTTCGGCAAGTTCGGGTGCTGCGAACCCCAGTGTGCGGCCTGCTGTGTGGCTATATCCGTCGGTGAAGCTGAAGCCGAGGTCTATGATCTTTACCTCGTTTGACACTTGGGTGAGCATCACGTTGTCGGGCTTGAGGTCGAGGTAGGCAACGTTGTTGCTGTGCAGTGCCTCCAGTCCATCGAGCAGTTGCCGCAGCAGTCGCTCCACGTGCTTCTCGTTGGCAAACCACTCCGGTTCATGCTTGATTTTCTCGTCCAGTGTCTGCCCGTTGACATGCTCCATCAGCAGGTACAGTCCGTCGGCATTCTCGCCAATGCTTTCATAGTGCAGGATGTGTCGGTTGCTGATGCGTCGGCCCGTCTCATACTCCTTATAGAATGCGGCACGGTAGCGCAGCTCACTGGCATATTCGGGGCGTAGCTGCTTCATGAAGTACTGTTTTCCCTCGACACGCACCACGTATGATAGCGATGTGGCTCCTATGTAACCTGCGGGTTCCTGGAATTCGATGTTGTCGACAAGTCCCGAAATGTTCATGCTCTCTCTCCCTCCTTACAATAATCTGTATTTCACACCGCCAACCTTGCCGCATACATAGTTCACCGGCTGTCCGCCTTCATGCACCAGGCATTGCAGGTAGAGTGGCTCTCCTTCGATGATCTGCCCTGCGTGGAAGGTGTCGCCCACGGATAGTTTGCTGTTCTCCGACGCTACCACCGTAAACATGTCGTGCCCCTCGAAGCGTACCGTTACCACACGGTCGGGGTGCCACCTCAGTTCCATTAGGCAGCCTGTGCTCATGGAGCTGACGTAGATGTAGTTGTTGAGCACGAAATCGCTCTCGGCCACGCCTCCTGCGCTCGATTCCTTGACGAAGGATTCCCAGTCGGTGTAGCCTACAAACTGTGCCAGGATATTGAGCGTTGATATGCGTGGCTTGCTCTCGTCGGAGCCTACATATCCCCACAGTCGCTTCAGTGTGGAGGGGCTGACTTGTGTCTTCGTGTTGTCGAATATGCGCATCGACAGGTAGTCAAAGTCACGCGGCGTACGTATCGTTCGCCCCACGCGCTTTTCTATGCGTTCACACAATATCCTGTGTATCTGTTCCATGATGTCCTTTCTTGTCTTTTTTTCGATTGGCTGCAAAATTGCAATGTTTGCAAAATTATAAAAAAATATATTCCTCTCTGTATCTCTTGCCGATAAATATTGGTTGGTGTGGGTGAAAAGAACCAATTTGAACCAAAGGGGTTAGCGTAAAAGGATGTATCTTTGAAAAAAAATTAAACAAGTATTATGAAAAAGACATTTTCTCTCTTGACACTTTGCTTAGGCTTGTGTTGTGTGTCGTGTTATGATGACACTGCGTTGGTACAGCGTATCGAAGCTCTGGAAACGACTCAGATTGCTTCCATTAATGAGCAGATTGGTGCAATAAGGTCGTCTATTGCTGATTTGGAGGCAACTGACAGGGAACTGGATGCTGTCATTAAGGTATTGGAAGGGCAGGATGCTGCTCTGCAGGCCGATGTGGAGGAACTGAAGGCTGCTGATGCAGCTCTGGATGACAGAATTGCAGAGTTGAAGGCGTATGCCGAGGCTGAACTGGCATCAACGAAGGATTGGACAAGCGCTACGTTCGCTACTCTCGATCAGTATGAAGCCACGTGTGCCGAGGTGGCAGCGGTCAAGGTGCTCATCGATGACTTGGCGACAAGCCTCAAGCAGTCTATTGCCGATGCGGTAGCTGCATCAGAGGCGGGACTGAAGGATTGGGTGAACGAACAACTGACCGGTTATTGGACTATTGCCGAGACGCAGGCCAAGCTTGACGGACTGAGGGGCGATGCCGAAAAGGAGTTTGCAGCCATTGAGGCCGACCTGCGGACTGCCGCCGATGAACTCACTGCTGCCTACAAGAGCGCTATCGCCGAGGCCATTGCGACCTCGGATGGCAAGTTGTCGACAAAGATTGACGAGGTAAATGCTGCGTTGGAAAAGGATATCGCCGATATTGAGGCCAGGCTGACTGCCGTAGAGGAAAAGCTGGCTGTGCTCACCCGCGAGTTTGCCATCACGTTTAACGATACGGAGATAGGCGTTGTTGCCGGTGGAGTGACATCGGTAGGTTATACGATTATAGGAGCTACGGATAAGACTACCGTTAAAGCATTTGGTCAGAATGGCTGGAGTGCACGCGTCGTTCCCGACGGGACGGACAAGGGAACCATCACTGTCACCGCTCCCGACCCGATTACCGATGAGGAGATCATCGTGCTGGTATACGATGGTGAGTATCGTACCATTATGAGTACTGTCAGCTTCGCGAAGGGGTATGCCACGCCATCGCGAGCCGCAGTAGAACTTGGTGCCGAAGCCGACACTGTGAGTATTGAATTGACTTCGAACCTCAGCTGCCACGTGTCTATTCCCGAGGATGCCCAAAGCTGGTTGTCTGTAGTGGAGCCCGATGCTACTCGTGCTGTCAGGACGGAGACAATCCATTTTGCCTGCACTGAGTGTATCGGTGGCATTCGCAAGGCGACAGTGACGTTTGCGGACGATGCTGGTGTTGCTATCTCTACCATGGTGTTTGTTCAGCAGGGAAGCGCTGTAGAGGTTACCTTGACTGAGGCCGGTACCTTGGAATCAAAGATTGATGCGAGCCTTTATCGTGATATCAAGGGGTTGGTAATCAATGGCCCGATAAACGGTACGGATATTCCTGTCATTAGAAAAATGATAAACCTCGAAATCCTTGATATGAGCAATGCAACGATTGTAGCGGGAGGCGATGCATATGTCGAAAATTATTATACAGAAGATGATGTCATTGGCGACTATATGTTTGCAAGAGTTGGATTGATAGAAGTTATACTCCCATCTACAGTGGCGAGGATAGGTGAATACGCATTCTTGGAGTGTAAATCATTGGAATCAATTAATATTCCATCATCTGTGAAGGAAATTGGTGTCAGTGCGTTTTGGGATGCATATGCTTTAAAATATTTTACATTGCCGGAAGGGTTGGAGGTTATTGGAGACGTATCATTGGGCTCTTCAGAGGTGTTGGAAAGTTTGGTAATCCCTAGTACTGTAAAATATATAGGAGCAAATGCTTTTACTTTTGCTAGTATTGGAGAAATTCACCTTAAAGCGTTGCCTGAAACATTGACAGAGATACATGAAAACATATTTGGATATTGTCAAACTAACGTGTACGATGAGGCGATACTTTATATCCCTAAAGGAACGCTTGATGCATATTCGGGTACCGACTTTGGACGGTTCAAGAATATTGTCGAGGAATAATCACTGATTCATTGGCGGAGCTGAACAGTTGAAACTTGCTGTTTGGTTCCGCCAATTAGTTTATCGATATCATAATAAACCCAGAAATAACAATTATGAAGAGACAAGTACTATGGATCGCTGTTGCTATGTTGGCTGCATCAACATCGCTTGTTGCACAATCGAGCAACAATGTGGACGAAGTCGTAAGGATTGAACGTCACACTGCACGGAATTACCGTGAGGGAGAGATGATTGTCAAGTTCAAACCTACTGGCGCAGCACGCATGCAATCGCTTACTCGCGGTGTTAGTGCTGGAGTAAACAAAGTGGATGAGGTGTTCAGCGAACTGGGTGTCACTGCCAGTGAGCAGTTGATGCCACTGAGTGGAACCAAGGTGATGCCGCGTGCCAAAGCTTTACGCTCGGTAAGTGGAAAGAGTATCGAGGATAGTGATATGAGCCAGCTCTACCGACTCACTTTCGATGCAACAAAGGTCAATGTATATGAAGCTGTGGACAAACTGGCCGCTCTCGATGAAGTAGAGTATGCCGAGCCTAACTATGTGGTGTATGCGCTCTCTACGGGCGAGGTCACTGCTGCCGATAAGGCCGATGATCCATTGAAGGGCGAGCAATGGGGTCACGGCCAGCTGAAGCTCGACTTCCTTCAGAAGCAGAAACCCCTTACCGACAAGCGCCCCGTGATCGCTATCCTTGATACGGGTATTGATATCGAGCATCCCGACCTGAAAGACAATATCTGGACCAACGAGGTCGAGCTCAATGGTGCCGAGGGTGACGATGATGATAACAATGGCTTTGCCGACGACCTCCACGGCTGGGACTTTGTGAACCAGACTGCTCGCCTCGGTGATTGGAACGGCCATGGTACCCACTGTGCGGGTATTGCAGCAGCCGTAGGTAAGAACGGTATTGGTATTACAGGTGCCAACCCCGATGCACTCATCATGCCGGTTACTGTGATGCAAAGTGATGGTACGGGTGATGTGGCTACCATTATCAAAGGTATTGACTATGCAGCAGCCAACGGTGCCGACGTCATCAGTATGAGTATTGGTGGTTATGGATATTCTATTGCCGAGGAACAAGCCTTGGCCAAGGCTTACAGCACGGCGGTGCTGGTGGCTGCTGCAGGTAATGACTGTGTGGTAATAGGACCTCCCGATTCTCCAACAGGGACATGCTCCGTTTGTTATAAGCCTGGGGCTCCAATGTTTCCTGCTGCATTTACTTTTGTATTAGGAGTAGAAGCAAGCGACACCGAAAGTCATAGAGCAGGGTTTAGCAACTATGATCCTGATGGGCCAGTCTTTTCGTACTATTCTGAGGAAAAACTGTACAATTATGAACTCCGTGCTCCAGGCGCTTCTATCATGAGTACTTACCCTGGTGGTAAGTACAAGAAGCTCAGCGGAACTTCCATGGCCTGTCCTTATATAGCTGGTGGTCTCTCGCGTTTGCTTCAAACGAAGGAGTATAGCAGTTGGGAAGTGCTCTTCGGTGACTTGATTCACACTCGTAAGTTGAATAATTATGGTGATGTAGACTTTGAGGCTGCCTATAAGATTACGGATGAAGACCGCAAACCTACTCTTTGGCTTGTAGGCTACGAACTGAAGGATACGATTGAGGGAGATGGTGATGGTCGTCCCGATGCAGGCGAAACGATAGCATTTTATCCCATACTGCGCAACGACTGGGGACAAGCCGAAGATGTAACCTTCTCATTGGAAGTGGGGGAAAACGAAGACCCCACTATCGTGGAGATAATTGACACAGACGTTCCTTTGGGTAAGTCGTTGAGTAGTTATGCGAAAGCTAAAAGTACAAATCCATTGCGCTTCAAAGTAAATGCAGATTGTGCCGACGGTCGCCATATTCGTCTGGTATTACGCACGACTTGTGATAATATCGCCGAAGAATTAGTTCAGGAAATTACTATTACTGTAGAAAATGGAGTAGAAATAGGTGGAATGATTACAGAAGATATGACATTATATCCGAATCAACATTATATAGTCACTCGCCCATTGGCTGTTCCAGAAGGTGTTACATTGACGATAAAACCTGGAACGGTGTTGGAGTTCAGAGATGATATTGGACTCTCTGTTGCAGGAAAGATTGATTGTCACGGAGCGCCAGATAGTATAATCATATTTACCAATAACAATGCGAATGATATATGGTCTCCAGATGAATTCAATTTTGGCGTAGGGAATCATATATCATATGTGCAGTTTGATGGCTTAGAGGCCAATATCTTGGTAGAGAAAGCGACTGACTGTATCGTTATTAATAATTTTGGAAAAGAAAGTATTATAACAGGAGGACAATGGGACAGGACAAATTATTTTTATAATACTGCAATATCCTCAGTCGTTGTGGGAGAATCTTTTGGAAATAATAATATTATATCCAATACCTTATTGAATGGAGCCTTGAATAATCATAATGAAATGGAGATACAAACGAGGACTTCTTATAATAGCAATATTTTTAACAATATCAATGAAGTAGGTGATGGGTATAATGCCGCAATAAAGTCTTCGACGCCGACAATTTTAGAATTAGCAAATATTTATTTAGGAAGTAAAAATGAGAATCATGTTCGAAAGGGAATTTGGGATATGTACCATCCTGTCTTTCCTGTAGGTTTTGGTATGATTGACTTTAATACTGCTTCTTCTGTTCCTTCTGCAGATGCTCATGGCATCGTTTGGAAAGTTGTGGTTAATGGCTGCGATGCTCAAGATGAGTTTGATCAGGTGCCACCACTAGGTGTTGGTAAACATAAGTTTGAGGTATACTTCAATCGTCCGATGAATAAAGAGGTTGCACCGATAATTGCTATGGGCGTGCGTCCTCCCTATACATCACATACTATAGCTGAAGATGGTAGTTGGAACGAAGAGGGAACAATCTATACTGTATACCTGACAGTTACAGGTAAAACAGGAGCCGATGGACTTAACCGTATATGTGTGGCCGAAGCTGAAGATAATGAATACTTTGAGATTCCGATAGAAAACATGCGTTTCAATGTAGAGGTTGCTGCTGCAGGAAGTATGGCGACTGGTCTGATGGCAGAGGCTGGACTTGGTAAAGTGTCTCTCACTTGGGAAACCGATGAAGAGGACTTTGCCGACCTATTGGGTTATAATATATATAGGTACACAGACCTTGTTGACTCTACATACGTAGAATGGGACGAAGACGGAAATTGGATCGACCAATGGATTGTCACAGGCGATACTACAATTATTAATTCCGCAGTTCTCGACTCTGAAGAAACTTCTTTTGTAGACTACGATGTGGAACCGGGTACAACATACTATTATGTAATCAAGCAACTTACCACTTCACTAAACAGTCATGCCTTGAGCAGTGCTGTGGCAGCCACACCGCTCACCGCACAGAAGGGCGATGCCAACGGCTCCATGAATGTGGATATTGCCGACGTGGTGACCGAAGTGGCCTATATCACCTACCAAGACCCACAACCCTTTATCTTCGAGGCTGCCGATGTGAACAGCGACCAGAAGGTGAACGTGCTTGACGTGGTGGGTACCATAGGTATCATTACTACTCCTGCCGAAATAGGCGTAAGTGGTATCGACAATGAGCCCGTGCGCTACTACGTGCAGGATGGTGTGCTCTATATGGAGAACACACAGCTGCTGGGCGGTGTGCAGGTCCGCCTTTGTGTAGCTAAGGGCACAGCGATTACGGCACTCGAAGCACTCGCAGGCATGGAGCAGACCAGCGTGTGGACCTCCGACGCTGAGTATCTCTTCCTCGCTTACTCGATGAGCGGGCGCAGCATCCCTGCCGGTACACACGCTCTGTTGCAGATTGGCTCTGAGGCGGTAGTGACCGAGATGGTGCTCTCTGACACCAAGGGCAAGAATATCACTGCTGTAGATGGAAATGCCACCGGCATAGGCAAGGTAGAGGCCGTGCAGCTGCAGATGCCTTCGCCCAACCCCTTCACCACGCTGCTCCAGGTGCCCTACACCATAGGTAAGAGCGGTAGCCACGAGGTGACCATCGCCTTCAGCGATATGGCAGGCCGCACCATCGATGCATACCATACGGTGAACACACCGGGCGAGTATACCTATACTTGGAATCCCCGTGCATTGCAGAAGGGGCTGTATCTCGTGAGCCTTTATCTCGATGGCGAGCTGATGCAGACGGTGAAGGTGATTTGTAATAATTGACTATTGACAAATCACAATTGACAATTTTATGAAACGAACGATTATAAGTTGCTTGATGGCAGTGGGCGTGTGGCTCACTGCCACAGCAGCCAACACCGTGACGTTGACCTCCGTGCAGGGACATCCTACCGATGAGGTAGAGGTGACCGTGACACTCACTGGCGAGTCGGCGGTGACGGCCATAGAACTGCTGGTGCCACTGGGCGATATGCTGCGCTACGTAGATGACTCGGCTGTGCTCAGCACGGAGCGCGCCGACGGACACACCCTGACGGCTGCCGAGCAGGATGGCAAACTGAGCATGGTGATATTCAGCCCAACCTTGGCGCCGCTCAAAGGAGTGGATGGTGAGCTGTGCCGCTTCAAGGTGAAATTAGGCAAGGAGCCTGCCGACTATACGCTGACTCCCGAAGTGGTGATGAGCGATGTCAGTGGCAACGCACTCACCTGCAGTGTGGAGAGCGGAGTGGTAACCCTGCTGTCGCCCAAGATAGAGGTGACTACACCCACCATCGACTATGGCCGCGTGCCCATACGCGACGAATATACCCATACGCTTAGCGTATATAATAGGGGTAACGAGCCACTGGAGATTACGGGCATCACCTTTGACAACAGCGACCTCACGGCATTGCCCGCGACCTACACCATAGCAGCCGGAAGTACACAGGACTTTACGCTCACCTATGCCCCGCTACAGCGTGGCACGGTGACAAGCAACGTGACTATCACCAGCAACGCCATCAACCCCAAGGCGGGCAAGGCGGTGGTGACGGCACAGCCCTTCTCGGTGAACGAACTGCATGTGCAGCATGCCGAGGGTATATCGGATGAGGAGGTGACCGTGGTGCTGAAGATGAACAATATGGAGCCTATCGCCGGTGCGCAGTGCGAGTTCACCCTGCCCGAAGCACTGAAATATGTGGAGGGCAGCGCAGCGGCAGGAAACCGTTGTAGCGGCACCGACCACAAGGCTACGGGCGTGGTGCAAGGTGACAAGTTGACCCTACTGCTCTACTCGGTATCCAACGCTACGCTGCCCGAGGGTGATGGCGAATTGATGACTTTCCGTGTGCGCCTTGACGGGCAGAGCGGTTGGTATGAACTCAATCCGCAAGAGGTGGTGCTGAGCAATGCAACAATGGAGAATATGACTTCGGCAACTTCGGGCGAGTATGTGGTGATACAGAGCCCCTCGTTCAGTGGAAACAGCACGCTGGAGTTTGGCGACACGCCCGTCACACAAAAGGCTACAGCTACCTATGCTATATATAATAGTAGTGAGGTAAACCTGACGATAAACAAGGTAACCTTCCTCGCCGAAGGATATGCCGTGGAGCAGAGTCTGCCTCTGACCATCGCCCCTAGGGAAAGCAAGAAGCTGACAGTGGTGTATACTCCCACTACTGAAGGCGAGCACAAGACAACAATGCAGGTCTACACCAACGACCCGGACAATCGCATGAAGTCGGTGGCACTGTCTGGCAGGGTGTATGAACCGAACCATATCATTGTAAGTGGTGACAATACACGTGAGGGTTACCAATTTGCTTTCGCACTTGACAACTACACCGATATTGTAGCTATACAGATGAATGTGAAGTGGCTGTCGGGGATGAAGACCTCAATGGATAAACTTAAGATTACGGAGCGATTAAAGGGACATTCGTATCTGGTTACGGACATTGGTGAGGGCAACTATCAGATATTGGTGTACTCAATGGCTAATGCTCCGATTACAGGAACAAACGGAACGTTGTTTACACTGGACTACATAGCGGAAGAGGGTGTAATTTATCAGGACACGGAACTGCGCGTGACGGATATCGTGCTGAGCGATGCGAAGGGCAATAACTATGTGTCGGACGGCGAAGTGGTTGCTGCAGCTACGTTTACGAGTTTTACGTTGCGCTTTGTCGTGGAGGGTGAGACTGTCGGTGAGCAGTTTGTTAGGGCTGGTGCTGCGGTTGTTGCTCCCGAAGTGGAAGAGCGTGTAGGGCACTCCTTCGTATGGACAGGACTGCCACAAACAATGCCAGGCAATGATGTTACAGTTACCGGAGCATATACTGCTAACTCCTACACCGTAACCTATATGGTAGACGGTGAGCTGTACAAGACTGAAAGCTACGCTTACGGCTCTGCGATTACCGCTGCGGAGGCTCCCACCAAGGAGGGACACTCCTTCAGCGGATGGAGTGAAATTCCTGCCACAATGCCAGCGAAGGATGTAACTGTAACAGGCTACTTCACCATAAACAAGTACCTCGTGACCTTCAAGGTGGGCGATGAGATGATAGCTGCCGATTCACTTGAATATGGTGCTGCAATCGTAGCACCCGATGCTCCCGACCGTGAAGGCTATACCTTTGATGGCTGGGGCGAGATGGCAGAGACGGTGCCTGCCAGTGATGTGACATATGAGGGAAGCTATACCATAAATAGCTACCAGTTGACCTATGTTGTGGATGGGGAAACTGTAAAGAGCGACTCTGTGGTTTATGGTACGGCCATCGTGGCACTGGAAGAGCCCACCAAGGAGGGCCATACTTTCAGCGGATGGAATGAGGTGCATGCTACGATGCCAGCCAAGGATGTAACTGTAACAGGCTACTTCACCATAAACAAGTATCTCGTGACCTTCAAGATAGGCGATGAGGTGATAGCTGCCGATTCACTTGAATATGGTGCTGCAATCGTAGCACCCGATGCTCCCGACCGTGAAGGTTATACCTTTGATGGCTGGGGCGAGGTGGCAGAGACGGTGCCTGCCAGTGATGTGACATATGAGGGAAGCTATACCGTAAATATATATAAGGTGTACTACTATGTAGACGAAGAATTGGTGCATACAGCAGAGGTCGCTTACGGAGAGCCTATTTCTGAATATGTATATGAGCCTACTGAAGAGGGCTACACCTTCCTTGGTTGGATAGGAGATACCTACGAGACGATGCCAGCTCATGATGTGACCTATACAGCGAATATAGACAATGGCATAGAGCAATTGACAATTGACAAATCACAATTGACATTTTATGACCTCAAGGGCCGTAAGGTGACGGATACCGAGAATCTGATGGGTGGTATCTATATCGTGAACGGCAAGAAGGTTGTGACTAAGTAGTTCCTTATATAATATAGAATGAGGAGGGCTCAGTTTCGGCTGAGTCCTCCTTCTTGTATGTATAACTTAATATATTTACAGCCAAATGATAGAAAGTCTCGTTTAAAAGCTCTATCTTTGTAGGGCGATGGGTTAAGGGTGATGGGTTAAGGGTATTCTATCCCCCCCTAAACACTAAAACTCTCCCCCCATAACCCATGACCCAAGATCCCATAACCCCAAAAAACAAAAAAAACCAAATGGGCAAGATAAAAGACGTTCTAGGGCGCATCGGGCGCTACAAGTATGCGATCACGATAGCGGTGTTTCTGGTGATAATATGTTTTCTCGACCAGAACAACTTGATGCTGCGCCTCGGGCATCGGCAGCAAAAGGCAGCTCTGCTGCAGGAAATCGAGTATTATGAGGCTGTGCGCGACTCGAGCATCGAGCGGCTCAGGATGCTCGAAAGGGATAGCGGCAACATGGAGCGTATAGCCCGTGAGAAATACGGCATGCACCTGCCCGACGAGGAGGTGTTTGTCATACAATAACCAGCCAAACGAAGATTCTGAAATATGAAGAAACTGTATAGCTTTATCTACATGTTGGGCGGCATCATGCTGGTCGTGGGAGCTGCCCTGTATATCACCAAGTGGGTGTGGGCACCCTATATCTATATCGCTGGCTCACTGATGTTCGGGGCCATGCAGATGATGGACCGCTACACGGGTACCAACTGGATCGTCCGCCGCCTGCGCCGACAGCAGATTGTAGGCGCCATAGCTCTGATGCTGACCGGTGTGCTCATGCTCGTATGCAAGCACAATGAGTGGATATTGTGTATGCTCGTCGGGTGCCTCATGCAGCTCTATACCGCATTCCGCATACCGCAGGAGATGGAGAAGGAGGGGTGATGGAGAATTGACAATGGACAATGGACAATTCACAATTGAAAATTGACAATTCACAATTCATAATTCATAATTGACAATTAATGATGGGTACTCTAAACCCTAAACTCTAAACCCTCAACCATAATCTCTCAACCATAATCCCTCGGCCATCAACCCAAAAACTATAGAATAATCCTTAAATAATGATAAAAGGTTTTCTTGATTCAAGAATACCTCTTATTTTTGCAGTGATTTTTTTAGAAACAAACACGATGAATAGGCTTCTGTATGTTTTGAGCTTGGTGTCGAGCCTCTTATCGCTTTCGTGCTCCGACGACTATCGCATCAAAGGCACGTCGAGCTTGTCGCATATTGACGGCAAGACGATTACGCTGATGACATCTGTCGATAATGAGTGGCGCATGGTCGACTCGTGCGAGGTGCTGCACGGAAAATTCCAGATGAGGGGCGAGGCCGACTCGAACTTTATTGCTACACTCTTCATCGATGGGCAACCCTTGATGCCCATTATCATCGAGCCGGGCAAGATGGAGGTGCTTATCAATAACCTCACGTTCAAAGTCGCGGGTACGCCGCTCAACGATTCGCTCTACCAGTTCATCGCACGTAAGTATAGGCTCGATATGCGAGCCATGGAGGTCGACCGCATGGAGTCGCAGATGATTATGGACGGATATCCGCAAAGTAAGGTTGAGGCACACCTCGACTCGGCCTACCAGGCGTTGGGCACGGCGATGGAGATACTCGTGAGAGACTTTATCGGGAGAAATTTCGATAATGTGTTGAGCCTATGCGGATTCTCGATGC
Source organism: Bacteroidaceae bacterium (assembly GCA_017465905.1). GTDB lineage: Bacteria > Bacteroidota > Bacteroidia > Bacteroidales > Bacteroidaceae > UBA1189. Next base: position 40,243 of record JAFTVE010000008.1, read on the forward strand.
TGTGTAACGGCTTGCCATACCCGACGATAACTCCGCTGATGCAGGCGGTCATCGATGAGGCTCCACGCGAGTTTCTGGAGCAACCGATGATTAGCAGGTTCTTGCAGACGGCACGCGAGAATATGGAAAAGCATGGCATGGCCGATGCCGTATGTGGAGAATGAGGTGGATTGGTTACGGGGAGGGAAGTATAGTATGCTGTTCTGTCTTACATGTTTCTTTGTCTATAAGTTGCTGACGAGAAAGTTGCGCAGCGTATCTGCCGGGAGCCCCCGACGCAAGGAGTAGTCACGCAACTGATCCTCGCCAATATCTCCTACTGAGAAATAGTGGGCTTTGGGGTGCCCGAGCATAAACCCCGAAACACTGCTGTGTGGCCTCATGCCTCCATGCTCGGAGAGCCTGATGCCAATGTCCTCGAGTCGCAACAACTCGTCTATCAGGAAAATTATCGACTGGTCGGGTAGGCTGGGGTAGCCTATGGCAGGGCGTATGCCCTGAAACCTCTCGGCATGGAGCTCCTGTATCGTGAGTCGCTCATCCTTGGCATAGCCCCAATAGTGCTTGCGCACCTCTTCGTGCATCCTTTCTGCTGTGGCCTCGGCAAGGCGGTCGGCAAGGAGGGAGTGGGTGAGGGTGCTTGGTTGGGGGGGTATGGATGGTGGCTTATGGTTTATGGATGCTGCAAACACGCCTATCCTGTTGGCTATAGTGCCGTTTTCTGCTGGCGAGTCGCTGCGAGGGGCTACGAAATCGCTCAAGCACAGTGTGTAGCCGGAACAGCCTGCGTGTTGCTGGCGCAGGAAGGGGATGCGCTTGTCTGCGATGATGATGTCGTCGCCGTCGCTGTAGGCATCGGCAAGGAGAAACAGGGCGTGGCAGATGGGCTCGTCGGCCCACATGTTCAGCTGCTCCACGGCTTCCTGGTAGAGCTTGACTGCTTCCTGCGCCTTGGCTCGTTCGCTCATGTGGAACGAGGCTATCCATCCCGCACGGCACGAGGGGCAGTCGTGTATGTCGGCTATCGTGGCAAAGCGAGGCCCCATGCCCCAAGCGTGGAAATAGTATATCCAATTGATATAGGGCACCACCTCGCGGACGGTGTAGGTCAGCGCTCTTCTCATCTGTCAAACGTCAATCGCTCGCCCTTCACACGATCGTCAAGCTGCCCATCTGCATATACCGCATGCCCGTTGACCCAGGTGTGGGTGATGTCCCAGCGGAAGGTATGTCCCTCGAAGGGGCTCCAGCCACACTTGCTGGCAATCTCCTCGGTGGTGACGGTGTGGGGGGCATCGGGCTTCACGAGTACGAGGTCGGCACGATAGCCTTCACGGATGAATCCGCGGCGCTCCACTTTATAGAGTGTAGCAGGGTTGTGTGCCATCATCCTCACTATCTCGGGCAGACTGATGATACCATCGTCGCTGAGCTCCAGCATCGCAGGGAGTACATATTGTATGGTAGGTATGCCCGAAGCTGCTTTTAAGCATCCGCCCTCCTTCTCCTTGGGTAGGTGTGGCGCATGGTCGGTGCCGATGACATCGATGAGTCCTTCGCGCAGTGCCTGACGCAATGCATCGCGGTCGGTGGCAGTCTTCACGGCAGGGTTGCACTTGATGCGTGTGCCGTAGGTGGCGTAGTCGGCATCGGTGTAGTAGAGGTGGGGCAGACACACCTCGGCAGTAATCTGCTTCTCCTTGATATCGCCCTGCTGCAGCAACTCCAGTTCGCGTGCGGTGCTGATGTGCATGATATGTATGTGTGCACCGGTCTTCCTGGCCAGCTCTACGGCCTGGGCTGTCGATTGGTAGCACGCCTCTTCGCTGCGTATGAGCGGGTGGTACTTCACGTCGGGATCGTCGCTCCGGGTCTCCTCCTTGTATTTGGTTGCGTTGGCCGATATGATGCTCTGGTCCTCGCAGTGCAGGGCGATGAGGGTGGGCGACTCACGGAAAATGGTCTCTATACGTTCCTTCTTGTCTACGAGCATGCCGCCCGTGCTGCTTCCCATGAAGAGCTTCACTCCACATACGGTGCGAGGGTCAACACGGCGTACCTCCCCGATATTGTCGGTCGTGGCGCCAAGGTAGAAACTGTGGTTGACGAGGCATTTCTCCTGCGCATCGGCAAACTTGGCCTCAAGGGTCTCGATGCTGGTGGTCTGCGGACTGCAGTTGGGCATATCCATTATCGAGGTGATGCCTCCTCGCGCTGCTGCGCGGCTCTCGCTGGCCATGTCGGCCTTGTGGGTGAGACCCGGGTCGCGGAAGTGTACGTGGTCGTCGATACCTCCCGGTAGCAGATATTGTCCCGTAGCGTCTATTGTGTGGTCGGCTACTATATCCTTAATATCGGTGCCGCGGATGATGGCAGCAATCTTGTCGTCCTCGATGAGCAGACTGCCTGTGTACTGCTCGCCTTCATTGACGATGGTGGCGTTGTGGATGAGGGTGGTCATTTTCTGTCGTGTGTCTATAAGAAAAGCAGCACTCGTGGTACTGCTTTCGCAAGGTTGGTTAGCTGCGTGATACTCTCTTGGGATACTTGCGGAACCATCCGTCCCATCTGAGGCGCATGACACCGAATACGGCTTCGCCAAAGATGCTGCTGTTCATCTTCGAGGTGCCAAGCTCACGGTTCACAAAGATGACGGGGACCTCCTTGATCTTGAAACCGCACTTGTAGGCGGTGAACTTCATCTCAATCTGGAAGGCATAGCCCTTGAAACGCACCTTGTCGAGCTCGATGGTCTCCAGCACCTCGCGGCGGTAGCACTTGAAGCCTGCCGTGGTATCCTTCACCTTGATGCCTGTAACGAACTGTACGTACTTGGATGCGTAGTACGACATCAGCACGCGACCCATAGGCCAGTTCACCACGTTCACACCGCTCACATAACGCGACCCGATAGCTACATCGTTGCCCTCATTGGCACATGCATTGTAGAGGCGCGGCAGGTCGTTGGGGTTGTGTGAGAAGTCGGCATCCATCTCGAAAATGTAGTCGTACTTATGCTCCACTGCCCATTTGAATCCGCAGATATAGGCAGTGCCCAGTCCTAACTTGCCGGTGCGCTCAATCATGAACAGACGCTCGGGAAACTCCTTCTGAAGCTCCTTCACGATGGCTGCTGTGCCATCGGGCGAACCATCCTCTATGATGAGGATGTGGAATGTCTTCTCCAGTCCAAACACGGCGCGGATGATGTTCTCTATGTTCTCCTTCTCGTTATAGGTGGGTATGATAACGATACTGTCGCTCTTTTGCATATTCGGTATAGATTTATCTTTGTTCTGTATTCTTTACAACTTTTGCAAAGATAACACAAACGAACGGAATAATGATTCTGTTAAGCCTTATTTTTTCTGATATAGTGTTTAAAAATGTTCAAGATTTGGCAGCTATGCGCTCCAGTGACTGGTACACCTGCATCAGGCCACGAGGTACGTGGAAGCAGCCTTTCCACTTGCCGCCTTTGAGGGTGAGCAGCACTTCGCCACGGCGGTTGAGGTACCCGTACCATTCGGGATACTCGGGGTCCATGAAGTGGCTCCACACGTAGTCGTGTACGCGCTCAAACCATTCCAGACATTGGGCGTTGCCGGTGAGCTCGTAGCCCTTGATCATGGTGATGAGGGTCTCGATGTGTACCCACCATAGCTTCTGGTCCCACTCGAGCTGCTGGAGCGGACGGCCCAGACGGTCCATGAAGTAGAAGATGCCGCCATACTGCTTGTCCCAACCATATTCCACTTCGGCCAAGGCTATCTTCACAGCTTTCTCTATCAGTGCTTGGTCGCCCAGGCGCTTGCCGAGGTCCATGATGAACCACATGGCTTCGATGGCGTGTCCGGGGTTGAGCTGACGGCCGTCCATGCAGTCTACCAACTGGTTGTCGGTGCCCAGGTGCTCTACGATGAGGCCCAGCTCGGGGCGGTAGAATACGTCCATCACCTCGTGCACGCAGGTCTCGATGGTCTTGTCGAGGAAGTCTTTCTCCAGGAGCGGCTCAATCTCGAGTGCCACATTGCACAGGATCATGGGTAGGGCAAAGCTCTTGAGCGAGCGTGCTCCGGGTGATGCTTTTGACCAGCGGCCCTTGGGATTGTCTACCTTGGAGAGCACGATGTCGAAGGTCTTCTTGGCTATGTCGGCATACTCAGCGTTGCCTGTGGCAATGGAGAGCTGGCCGAAGGCGATGACAGCAAACGTGTAGGAGAAGATGTTGTAGGGCTCTACGAGTGGGTGCCCTTCGCGGTCGAGGGCGAAGTACCAGTTGAGGTTGCCGTCGTGGCCATACCGCTTGAGGAACTCGGCTCCCTGGATGGCGGCGTCGAGCCACTCCTGACGCTTCTCTACCTTGTTGTAGAGGGTGGCGAGCATCCATACCTCGCGGCCTTGGAGCCAGATGAACTTGTCGGTGTCGAACACCTCACCGTCGCGCTCAAGGCAGGTGAAGTAGCCGCCAAACTCGGTGTCTATACTCTTTTCCATCCAGAAGGGCATCACTCTATCGAGGAGCTCGTTCTTGTATTGCTGGGATAGTTGTTTGAAGTTGATCATAGTGCTTTTTCTTATTGTCAACAGTCAACGGTCAACTGTCAACGGTCGATAGTTTTTTTTATTATTGGGGGCTAGGATTTTCTAGGATGCTAGGATATCCTAGGGATTTCTAGGTATTTTCTATGGGTTATAGTTGGCTTTTCTTAAAGTATGTTCCTATTGATAGCAGCCAGGCTACTACGATGCTCACTACCATGCCTGTGGCTCCGAAGAGGAAGAAGTTGGCATCGGTGCATTCGCTCATCCAGAACACGACGGCTTCGCCCACCACGAAACCGATGAGGGCGGCATAGCCCTTGACGCGCTTCATGAATACGGCGATGAAGAACAGACCGCCCAGGCCGCTGGTGAGCAGGCCTAAGGCTTCGTTGAAGAAGTCGAGGAACGACTGGATGTCCCAAGTGGCCATGAGCAGGGCGAGGAGCAGACCTATCATGCCGCTCACCACGGAGGCCCAGCGGGCTACGACTACCAGCTGCGAGTCGGTAGTGCGGCGGAAGCGTTTCCAGAAGTCGATGGAGAAGGCGGTGGCCACACTGTTGATATTGCTGGATATGGTGCTCATGGTGGCGGCAAAGATGGCGGCAATCAAGGCACCGGCAATGCCGGCGGGCATCTGGCTCATCATGAAGAAGGGGAAGATGGCGTCGGACTGGGTCATGGTGACATCGAGCTCTGTGGGGTGGGTCTTGTAGAAGGTGTAGAGTCCGGTACCAATCATATAGAAAGCTACGGATACGAACACGCTCATCACGCCATTGACCAGGATGCCACGGCCGGCAGACTTCTCATCGGGGGTGGTGAGGTAGCGCTGGATGACGGTTTGGTCGGAGGTGTAGGAAATGAGGTTATTGGCCAAGCCACCGATGATGATGACCCACCAGCAGGCTTGCGACCAGGAGTTGCTCCAGTCGAACAGGCGCAGCTTGTCGTTGGCCAAGGCAATGTCGATGCAGCCCATCACGCCGCCCTCGGTGTTGACAGCGAGGTATACCACGGCAAAGATGGCGCCGAAGACCAGTATCAGGCCCTGCACTACATCGCCCCAAATCACGGCTTCTACACCGCCCATGGTGCAATAGATGATGGTGACCAAGCCCATGAGCACGATACACAGATAGATGTCGATACCTGTGACGGCTGTAAGGGCCAGTGAGGGCAGGTAGAGCACGATGGCCATGCGCACAATCATGAAGATGCAGAAGAGCGTGGAGGCCAGCAGGCGGGTGAAGAGGTTGAAGCGCTGCTCCAAAATTTCATAGGCACTGGTGACGTTGAGCTTGCGGAAGTAGGGGAGATAGTATTTGATGACGGGGAAGCTGATGAGCAGTATCATCCACAGCATGGGGTAGTAGGTCCAGTCGGTGGTGTAGGCCTTGGCCGGGATGGTCATGTAGGTGATGGCCGAGAGCATGGTGGCATAGATACTGATACCCGCTGCCCACCAGGGGATGCGACCGCCACCCTTGAAGAAGTCGTCGGCGCCGTTCTCCTTGCGCATGAAGTAGAAGCCCATGAGCAACATGCCCACGAGATATAGGACAAGGATGGTCCAGTTGAGCCAGCCGAAGCTCTTGTCGTTGGTAACCTCCACGTGAGTGACATCGGCGCTGCGCACGCCCGGCATCAGTTCGCCGCCGCTATAGCTCCATCCTTTACCTCCCACCTCGGGGGTGAGGCAGGCACCGGCACGAGCCAGCAACTCATCGCCAGGCAGGAGGCCCCACGAGTCGGTGATGGTGTGGTAGGTGAGCACGTCCTTGCGGAAGCGGTACCACTCGGGCTGGTGGCGCAGGTAGAGGCTGTCTTGCTGACCGCTGATGGCACTGAGGAAGATGTCGTGGTCGACTCCTCCAAAGAAGAGTACGTGGCTGTAGCCTGATGTGGCGCAGGTGCTGCCGACGATAGCCTGATATGAATTCTGGATCTTGAATTCTGAATTCTGAATTTCCTCCGGATGGCTGTCTTCGTTATCGTTAACGTTGACTATCGCTGGTGCTGTGCGCTTCCATGGGGTGGAATTGCCTTTCTTGAGGGCGGCAATGGGCATGTACACGCCGTCGGTGTGCACCAGGGCTTCTTGGCTCTCGGTCTTGGGTTGGTAGCCACCGAAGACAAAGAGGGCGTAGCCCGTAGCGGTGTTTTGTACGGCCACGCAGGGCTGCAGGCGACATTCGTCGGGAAGGGTGGCGGCAAGGGTCCATGCCGCAGCATTGCTGGGATAGGGTAGGGAGTAGATATCACGGTTGGGCACACCGTTGGTCTGTCCGCCGGCTACCCAGAGCATGCCGTTGTGGTAGGTGGCGGCAAAGTTGTCGAGCGGCTTGGGCAGTGAGGCGATGGGTGTACTGCTGCCGTCTGTGGCACTGAGGAATGTGCAGTCGCTGAGCGATGCCGTAGCATCCATACCGCCAAGGTATACGGCACCTCCGGGCACCTGCACGCTGGCTCCGTAGGCTTTGGGGTAGTAGACCTTCTGGCCGCCGTCGGCGCAGGGCACGTCGGGGAAGTTGCATCCACCGTAGGTTGATAGCCCGCCCATCTGCCATGCGGCATAGTGGCCTGACACGGCATTGTCCATAGGTGTTGCCGGAGTCACGGATACTCGGTTCTGCCCCATGCAGAGCAATGAGCAGAGGAGTAGGGGGAGAAGAAGTGTGCGTTTCATGGTAGAATCTGTTTCTTAAAACTTATTGCAGCGCTCAAAGAAGTTGATGGCCTCCAGCTCCTTGCGGCAGGCAGCCTCCTCTTCGTCGGTCATGTTCTGGAAAGGCGTGCGGTTGGGGCCAAGGTCCAGCCCGATGAGCTTCATGATGCGCTTGCCGCACACGATGTTGCCGCGGTAGTGGCAGATGACGTTGATGACCTCCTGCGAGAAATTCTGCAGTTCGCGAGCCTTCTCAATGTCGCCGGCATTCCATGCGTCGATGATGCCCACGAGGTTGCAGCCGTTGTAGTTGGTGGTGCCACCGATACCGCCCTGTGCGCCGCCCATGGCGAGCGAGGGGAGTATGGTCTCGTCTTGTCCGTGGAGCATGTCGTACTTGCCGTTCTTGTAGAGGCGGCACTGGTTGTACTCGTAGATACTCTCGAAGGTGTATTTGATACCGGCAAAGTTGGGGATGCGCCCGTCGACCGCCTTGAGGAAGTCGACCATAGAGAAGTAGGCGCCGTTGAAGGCCGGTATATGATAGTAGTAGAAGGGGAGGTCGGGAGCTGCCGATGCTATCTCTTCGCAGTATTTCACCAGCTCCTCGATGCGCCCGATCTTGGGGAAGGGAGGTGCCATGGTGCCGATTCCGAAGGCGCCTATCTGCTGTGCATGAGCAGCCAGGCGGCGGGCACTCTTGACGCAGGTGCTACCCACATGTACGATGACCTTGAAATCTTTGGGTGCGGCATGCATCCACACCTCGGCAAGGTTGATGCGTTCCTCTTCGGTGAGCATATAGCCCTCGCCCGATGAGCCGTTGATGAACACGCCTTTGAGACCGTTCTTCTGCAGCATCTCGGCATAAGCGGGGATGGGTTCATAGTTGACTTCGCCGTCGGCGTAAAAAGGGGTAAAGGGGGCATCGATAAGTCCGATAATCTTTTCCATAGTATTATTCTTTTCTAAATATTCATATTCAATTAGGACAAAGATAGTGCAAGGTGAGCGAAACACCAAATTTTTTATCATCCACCAATAATATAATTATGATTTCTTTTCTGACAGATATTGCTGGAGAGGGATGATATTACGCACTGTAAGTACGTGATTGGCTACGGTGAAACGGATGTCGTAGTCTTCGTAGGGCATGCCGTAGACTTTCTCAGGTGCATCGTGGTATGAGGGGCGTGGGTCGAGAGAAAGTACACGTATGAGGGCACGCAGGCTCTCTGGACTGAAGGGAGATTGCAGATGTTGGGGAAACTCAACGGTGAGCTCTTGCCACGGACGTTCGTCGACGAAACCGCTACGAGCATTGGGGTGACTGTCTGCATAAGTGACATAGGGCTTAATGTCATAGATGGGAGTTCCGTCCATGAGGTCGGCACCTAATACGTGGATGACGGGGCCTTCGGTGGCGCTAAGCTCAATGTGTTCAATGCGTGCGGATGAGAGCCCTATGGGATTGGGACGGTAGGGTGAACGGGTGGCAAAGACGCCCATCTGCATGTTGCCTCCCAGGAGTGGCGGACGTACTGTGGGTTGCCACGAAGTGGCTCCTCGCTCCTCGCGTGACCGGTTTGCCGAGAACTCCCAAATTATCCATAGGTAATCGAAACCGTCGAGACCGCGGAGGGCATCGATGTTACGGTATGCCGGCTCAAAGACTATACGGCCACGTAATTCGGTGACAATACCGCTTTGTCGCGGTATGCCGAACTTTGTGGGGAAGGCGCTGCGGAAATGGGCGATAGGATGCAAGGTTAATTAAAGATTACGAGTTGTGATAGACCTTTTGTGGCTACATTCCTCAAAGGTATGGGTTATACTTCATCTCATCGGCAATCGTGGTAGGGGCACCGTGTCCAGGGTAGACAATGGTGTCGATGGGCAGTGTGAGCAGACGCCTCTGTATGGACTGGATGAGTTGGGCGTAATTGCCGTCAGAGAAGTCGGTGCGTCCGATAGAGCCTTGGAAAAGGGTGTCTCCTGCGATGAGGATTTTGCTGTCAGCCGCATAAAAACACATGCCTCCGGCCGAGTGACCAGGGGTGGAGATACACTCCAATTGGCTTGAACCTAAGGACAGTATGTCGCCGTCGTGCAGAGGATGACTCACAGGACGGGGCGCTCCGTTGGCACGAATTCCGAAGCGGGATACCGAATTGTCGAAATTGTCAATCCATGGGGCATCAGAAAGGTCGGCACTGAGCTTTACTCCAAAGGTGTCTTCCACAAAGGGGACACCGAAGATATGGTCGAAATGCAGATGAGTGCATAGCAGGTATTTCACCTGTAGCTCTTGGGTACGGATAAACTCGGTGAGTTGTTGCTGTTCATTGGCCCAATAGAAGCCCGGATCAATGATGGCGGCTTCGCGCGATGTCTCATCATATACCACGAAGCAGTTTTCGTGGAGCATGTTGCAGATGAATGATTGTACTTTCATTGTAGCTTACTCGAATATGTAGAGTTCGGATGGGGTGGTGCGCTTCAGGGCTGATAGATAGAGATCTTTCCCTGGGATGATACCTACACCACGGAACTCCCACTCAACGGTTTTGTAGGCGAGTTCGGGGTGGTTGTTCTCGCGGCTCAGATGGCATAGCCAGATATACTTGAGCTCTTCTGTGAGGTTATTGGCTAGGAACTTGGCGGTTGCCTTGTTGCTGAGGTGACCGTTGGGACCCGAGATGCGTTCCTTGAGATACTGGGGGTAGGTGCCATGAGCAAGCATCTCCTCGTCATAGTTAGCCTCGATGATGAGGTATTGGGCGCGGGTGATGTAGCTGGCTACGGTGTCGGTGATGTGACCTATGTCTGTGATGAAGCAGAAGTGCTTGTCCTCAGCCTGGATGAAGTAGCCTACATTGTCGTTGCCGTCGTGGGGCACTTCAAAAGGGGTGATTTGGAAATCACGAAAGTTGAGCGTTACATCTTTCTCTACGTAACGCATGCATGATACGAGCTTCTGTGTCATGCAATAGTTCTTGTTGATGCCTACATGGGTTTCGCGGGTGGCATAAATAGGAATGTTGTATTTCTCCCCCAGGGTGCCTAACGACTTGATGTGGTCGGCATGATCGTGGGTGACAAATACCGCAATTATGGACTCGAAGTCGATGCCGACATCTTTCAGCGCACCTTTGATGGTGCGTACGGGTATGCCTGCATCGATGAGGATACCGTATTTTTCGGTACCCAAGTAGAAGCTATTGCCGCTACTTCCACTGGCAAGGCAAATGAATTTTAGTTTCATATATGTTCTTTTTTTGTTTTTTCTTCAATAATAACCTCGGCTTGCTCTTTATCAGAAGGGATAACCGACAGCAAAGTGCCATGCGAAGTCACGCCTTAGATTGGGATTGAGGATGGGGTAGTGGTCTTTTCCCTCAAAGGCTGGGTTTATGGCCTTCATGGCAATGTCGAAACGCAGTATGAGGAAGTTGAGGTCGACACGAATACCCGTTCCGTAGGCTACAGCAATCTGATTGTAGAAATTATCCCACTGGAAGACACCGCCTGGTTGGTCGTCGTAGTCGTACATGGTCCAAATGTTACCAGCATCAATGAACAATGCTCCGTTGAACTTCCAAAACAGGTGCATACGGTATTCGAGGCTGAGGTCGAGTTTTATATCGCCCGAATGATTGATGTAATCAATGGTGTTGTTACGATTGACATAGCTGCCTGGTCCAAGCTCGCGTACTGACCATCCACGTACTCCGTAAGCTCCACCAGCATAATATCGCTTCTCAAAGGGGAGCATTCGGGCATTGCCATAGGGGAAGGCTACGCCTGTCTCTATGTGGAAAAGGAGAGAATTGTATTGGTTGAAATTCATCTCCATTGTCCATTGAAAGTCATTCTTTAAGTATTGCGCATAGGCGAGATTGAATATCCTGTATTGGCCCAACGAGTCGGTTCTCATGTTCATACCTTTGGAGATTAGGTAAAGTAGGTTACCGGCACTCTCAATTCCTATACGTATGGAATGGGATATATCGAAGTGGTCTTTTGCGATACCCGCGTTCGGTGAGGTGTATTGGAAATTGTAGTTGCTGCGGAAGATAAACAAATCCTCGTAGTTAAACTTTAGGATAGAGTTCTTGCTGTTGTATTGGTTAAGGTAATCGTTGATGAACTTCGGATCCTTGCGGGGTACGGATACAAAGTTGATTCCTAGCAGATCGAAACGATGGCGAATCTGCTGGTTGCTGTTCCACAAATATCCCCATGAGGCTGAGAATACATCGCGGTCAAACTCGGGGCGTTTCTGCGTATTGTACTGCAGGTCAAATTGGGTGGTGGCTTTGCTACGACGTTGTGTCTCGTTCTTGATGAACGGAACTATGAATCGCGGGAAGCTGATTCCCATGTCTATTCCGAATTCTTTGTAGGTCTTGGAGGTGTAGTCGGCTAGGTTGGCAATGTTTTCGTAGGCTCCGTGTCCTTTTATGGTGAAGGTCTCTGAACCACGGAAGAGGTTACGGTTGGTGAATGATAGGGCTGCTGACACTCCGTATCCGCCAGAGGTGTTGGTGAAATCAAGTTCTCCTCCTACTGATATTTTCTTGGTTGGGTGCAGGGCAATGAGGCAATCAAGGGTAGTGTCGCTAGTCTCGACAAATTGGATGTTGGTGTATTTCAGTGCATCGAGACGCCCGTATGAAAGGTATGAGTCCTTTACATTGCTGATATTATACAGTGTTCCAGGGGTTATCATGGATGCGTTTTTCAACGAACTAGGGCGTAGCAACATGTCGTTGTTGTACAGAAAATGGAAACCATTGTGATGGAGGGTGTCGGCAAAAGTGATACTCTGTAGGGATACCGATGAGATGGGGTGCATCAAAAATGATACGTTTGTAACCTTGTAGGGGTGTATGGGTGTGAACTGACGGGTATTCTCGTCAATGTATGTTACTTTTGATGAACGTACACGGACGTGCAAGTTGATGTCGTTTGAGTTGCGGGCAGTGTCGGCTAAGTAGGTGATGTGGTCCTTCTTGAAAGTATAGTAGCCATTCTTTTGCAGCAGCTCGGTTATGCGTGAGCGTTCTTCATCGAGCTTGTTGGCATTGAAGGTCTCGCCCTCATTTACCAATGCGTTGCCTTCATCTTTTTGGATGATGTTTAGGATTGACGAATCGGCGCATTGGTAGTCGATGGTGGCTATCTGATAGCGATCTTGTGGATTAATATAATAATTCACCTGTGCCTTGTGTCCATGAAAGATGGTAGACGACGAAACTTTGGCTTTTAGGTAACCTTGGTTGATAAGTGCTTGCTCCATACGGTCGCAACTCTTGCGGGTCAACGATTCATCGTATATCTGAGGCTTCTCGCCAATCTTCTGAAGCGTACGGTTGATGTAGTTGTCCTTTACTCCAGACAAGCTGTAGATTCTTAGCGGTAGCCTGATGAGACCGAGAGTACGTGTGTTGGGTTGTTGGCGTACGAGCGGTTTCAGTGAAGAAGCGAGCCGTTGGTCATGTTCTGAGATGAGGCTTACCTCATCCAATAGGTAGGAGTCATCGGGAAGATGGCGGGAAATAGAGCATGAGGACAAAGCACAGGCTATAATCCCTATGGTAAGCATGATGTATTTATTTGTTTTCCTCATGCCGTTGTTTGTTCTATTCTTTCTATCCCAATACATCTCTGTTGTTCCGGCTACGCAAAAATGGAGTATTTTATATATTTGGACATACTCCGCGTAATTTAATCTTGCAAAGATAGAAAAATAAATAAAAAATCTTTGTAGATTTGCATTGATTTTTTTAGAAAACTCACCTCTATTAATTGATATAGTATGTTAAGCAAAGCAAAAATAAAGCTTATTCAATCGTTGGAGCTAAAGAAGAAACGGAAGGAAGAACGTTTGTTTGTTGCCGAAGGCCCCAAAGTGGTGGGTGATTTGTTGCCACTTTTTGTATGCCGCCTGATAATTGCTACGGAGGCTTGGCTGAAGGCACATCCCTACGTTCAGGCTGCAGAGGTAATTGAAGTGAGCGATGAAGAGTTGCGTAAAGCCAGTTTTCTGAAAGCACCGCAAGAGGTGTTGGCTCTGTTTGAACTTCCCGAGCCTATGACGTTGGCTGGAGTGGCTGAGAAGGAACTGTGCCTGGCTCTAGACGATGTGCAGGATCCTGGGAATTTAGGTACAATCATACGTGTTGCCGATTGGTTTGGCATCAAGCATTTGATTTGTTCTATTGGTACGGTCGATGCCTTCAATCCCAAAACGGTGCAGGCTTCTATGGGTGCTGTGGCTCGCGTTAATATCCATTACGTGGATTTGCCTGCATATTTGGCCGGCCTTCGTAGCTTGAGTCCTCAATTGCCTATCTATGGCACTTTCCTTGAGGGGAAGAATATCTATAAGGAGCCTTTGTCGACAAATGGTGTCATTGTTATGGGTAATGAGGGTAAAGGCATCAGCAGTCATACGGGGCAGTACGTTACTCATAAACTGTTTATTCCTAATTACCCCGAAGGTGCCGAAACCTCCGAATCGCTCAATGTGGCCATTGCAACTGCAATCACTTGTTCTGAATTCAGACGTCGATAATCCATTAATATTCTTGTCCTCTCGAATGAAGTCTCGTTTCATATATCTAGTGCTTTGTCTGTGTGCAGTGTGGCTGATGGGGTGCTCATCGCACGGAGGACATGGTGCATCTACGCACCCGGCTGATGAACTGAACCGCAAGGCGTATACTTGGCGCTATCGCAATTTGGACTCTACCGAGTACTATGCTCTGAGTGCGTATCAAGAGGCTGAGTACTATAAACACGGACGCACCATGGCATGCAATATGTTGGGCTTTGTGGCATTCATGCGGATGGATTACGACGAAGCGTTGCTTTGGTATGATGAAGTGGATAGGCTCTCGGGGTGTGAACTGGAACGCTTGGTGTCCGATGTGGGGCGTATGTATGTATATCTGCGAACGGCAGACAATCTGGCTTTCTACAACAATCGTGTGAAGGCAATGAAGCGTTTGGCTCACATTGAGGAGGAAAGCGAACTGTTTGCTCCTGTCGAACGAGCTCGACTGCAATCGACGGTGAACGACTTGTATATGATTTCAGCTTTGCATCACTATACGATTGGGCAACGTCCAGAAGCATATGCTGAGATGGATAAGGTTCAGGACGATGAGGTGTTGCGCACTGATTCGGCGCAATGGCTCATGGCGCAGTATATGCGTGGTTCGGGCTTTGATGTAGAGGGTGATACCCGTGAGCAGCGTCTGTTACGCCGATACACTCATCTTAATAATTGTCTGCGTGAAAGTCGTGAGGGTGGGTATGTGTATTTTGTCGGACTTGCTCTTTCTGGATTGTCCGAGTTGTTGGCCGATTCAACACGTAGTGCCTATTTGGCTCAGTTGCGTCCCAACTCATTTGCACAGCTCACCAAAGGTCTGGAAGAGGCGGTTTTCTCATTGGTCTCAGAAGCCCAGAAGTGCCTGCAAACTTATGGTGACCGCTACGGCGAAGTGAATGCAAAGGTACAGACTGCCTCCCTTTATAATCGAACAGGAGAATATGAAATGGCGCTCGATACTTTGTTGTGTATGTTGGAGGATAGTACCCTCGTGCCTGATGTGCTGTGTCGATTACATGAGGAAGCCAGTTTGGCCTATGCCGGATTGGGTGATAAGGCTTCGTCGGACCATCATCGAAATATCTATCTTGATTTGTTGGAAATGACTCGTCAAGATAAGGAGTTGGAGAATCGCTATTGGAAACTGATGCGTCAGCAGCGTAGGATGAATCTGCTCTTATGTGCTGTACTTGGTGGCATCGCTTTCTTTATTTTGCTCGTAGCATTCATGTCGCGTTACAAGCATCGTAAGGGCAATGGCTATGAACAGCATCTGCGCGACCTCTTGCAGGAAACGGAGAAAAGAGTATATTTACAGCAACGTCATATAGAAGCAGGTAAACGTGGCAATGTGGTGCGTAAGGCTACCTTCTCTATGGTGACGGGTATGATGCCCTATATCGACCGCATGGCTCGTGAGGTCGACCGTTTGCAGTACGATTCTGTATGGAATGATGCGGAACTTCGTACGCGTAAACTGGAGTATATAGGCGAGTTGGCCAGTGAAATCAACAGCCTCAATGAGGTACTCTCTCAATGGATCAAGACCACCCAAGGAGTGGTAAGCCTACATATAGAATCATTTTCCCTATCCGAGGTCTTCGATATGATAGCTCGCAGCAATGCCTCCTTTGCATTGAAGGGGGTCACGCTCGATGTGTTGCCTACTGATGCTGTCGTCAAGGCCGATAAAGCACTCACCTTCTTTATGCTCAATACGCTGGCCGACAACGCCCGCAAGTTCACTTCCGAGGGAGGACGGGTAAGTATCGCTGCTGAGGTGTGTGGTGAGTATGTGGAATTGTCGGTATCTGACACTGGCGTCGGAATGTCGGCAGAGGATGTTTCTCATATCATGAGCGAGAAGGTGTATGATGTTGCCTCTATAGGTCAGGATATGCCTCTTCAGCGCAAGAATAAGGGCAGTGGATTCGGACTGCTCAACTGCAAGGGCATCATTGATAAGTATCGGAAGACCGACTCTCTCTTTGAGGTATGTCGTATGGGAATCGACAGTCGAGTGGGCGAGGGAAGTCGCTTCTGGTTTCGTTTGCCCAAGGGAGTGCGTCGCATGATGACATTACTGTGCTTGATTGCATTTCCTTCTTTGATGTCAGCAAACTTCCCATCTCCGGATGAGGGTGTCGGTGAGTCCTATTCTCCTCTACTACTGCAGGCTTCAGCTTATGCCGATAGCGTATATTATGCCAATATCGATGGTCGTTACGAGGCGGCTCTCTCCTTTGCCGATTCTGCTCTTTATTATCTAAATGTCCATCACCGTCGGTATGCCGACCCCTATATAGCTCCACTCACAGCCATACGGGGCGAGGAGAGCGATGTGGAGATGCGCTGGTGGCTTAGCGACTTTGCCACCGACTACCACACCATACTTGATGTTCGCAACGAAATGGCTGTGGCCAATCTTGCTCTGCGCCGTTGGGAGCATTACCGTTATAATAATCGTATCTACAATGACCTGTATAAACTCATTAGCGAAGACCGTTCGTTGGTAGACTACTGTAATCGTATGCAGCGTTATAATAGCAATATCTCCGTGGCCGTACTCTTCTGTGTATTGCTTGTGTTGGGTTATCTGACTGTACTGATCTATACCTTCATGGGGCGTGTAGAACATGTTTACCGTGATATTGAATCTGTTGAGGATGAAGAACGGCGTGCACGTCACGAGGGAAACCGCCTCCACGTACAGAATATGGTGCTCGATAACTGTCTCTCTACCATTAAGCACGAGACTGTGTATTACCCCAACCGAATCAAGCAGCTGGTGTCACGTCTTGATGCACAGGATGAGCGTCAGCAGATGAAAGAACTTGTCGACTACTACAGAGTTGTCTTCACAACTTTAGCCAATTGTGCTTCCCGACAGTTGGATGAGGTCACCTTCCGTCGCTCCGAGGTGCAGGCTGCAACGTTGCTCCATCGTGCCCAGCAGTATCATGCTAAAGCGATGCGTCAACATTCTGATGCTCCAGCACTCACCATAGATAATTGCGGTGATTTGTCAGTGTATTGCGATGCCGATTTAGTAGCGTTCCTTCTCGAACAACTGATTGATGCAGCTCTTTCTGCTTCACCTGCAGACAACCTCACTCTCAAGGCTAGTGCTGATGGCGATTTTGTGCGTTTCTCTCTGATTAATACTTCGCGTATCCTTGCTCCTGAAGCATTGCAGAGTCTCTTTTCTCCCTCTTATATGAGCAGTATCGAGGGTTCCCGGCTACAAGGAACTGAGTACATAGTGTGCCGTCAGATAATTCGTGAACACGACAGCTACTTCAACCATATCGGTTGTCGCATCAAAGCTGACTCGGTTCCTAATGGTTATGCCGTATGGTTCACTCTGCCATCACTTTCTTCCTTAAAATAATCCTGATAGGGCAAATAATTAGGAGATTAGTCTTATTTGCGGAATAATTGCATTATATTTGCATCAAGCATGCTGAAGTTTTATATTAAACAGACAAGAACGTATGTATAATGTAATAATTGTAGAAGACATAAAACTCGAACTGAAGGGTACCGAAGAGATTTTTCGGAATGAGATACCTGAAGCACAGGTCATCGGTACGGCAATGACGGAGGAGGAGTTTTGGCCACTTATGGAAGAACAGTTGCCCGATATGGTCTTGTTGGACCTCGGGTTGGGTGGTTCCACAACTATTGGTGTCACCATTTGCCGCACTATTAAGAAACGTTATCCTCAGGTGAAGGTTCTGATATTTACGGGTGAGATTCTGAACGAAAAGCTTTGGGTTGATGCTCTTGACGCTGGGGCATGCGGTATTGTGCTTAAAACTGGAGAGTTGCTCACACGTACCGAGATACAGAGTGTGATGGATGGAAAGCATTTGGTATTTAACCAACCTATACTAGAAAAAATTGTGGAACGTTTTCGTCGGGCTGTCAATGCTGAATCTATGCGCCAGCGTGCTGCAATTGCTTATGAAATTGATGAATACGATGAGCGATTTTTACGTCACTTGGCATTGGGCTATACCAAGGATATGATAGCCTCGCTACGTACAATGCCTTTTAGCCCCAAATCGCTGGAACGACGGCAAGCTGACCTCATTGCTCGTTTGTTTCCTGAAGAGGAGCAGCGTGGAGTTAATGTCACTCGCCTTGTTGTGCGTGCTATCGAACTGCACATCATTGAACCAGACAATCTGGTGGCTGATGATTAATATATAGTTTCTCACCCTAAAGTGAATCCTTCTTGTTTACCACTATTTATATATGTCTCTTGTTGGTGCTGGTGTTCGTCTCATGGATTGCCAGTATATACGGACTCATGCTTCCTAATGGTGCAGTGATGCCCAGTTTGCTTAGTGCAGATAGCATGCGCTGGTTTGTACGGCATAGCATGGAGATTATCGAAGCTGCTCCTCTAGCACAGGTGCTGCTTATATTATTGATGGTGGGTACTATTCGTAGCTGTGGACTGATACGATATGTCGCGCATCTGATGCGTGAACATAAAGCTTTACCTTTGGTGCATCGCCAGAAACATGCCACACGCATTGCGTTGCTCGTATTTGGAGTGTTTGTGGCATTAGTGTTGTCGGGTATACTGACTCCTGACGGTAATTTGCTTAGTGTTACCGGACATATTGCTGGTGGCCCATTCTCACGGGGATGGCTCTTCTTGCTCTGTCTCGTGGTGTGTGTGCCTTGTTTGGTTTATGGCCGTTTGTCGAACTTATGGCATACGGAGTATGAGCTGTTAGGATTTCTTACATCGGAGATTGCCCGCTGCTCGGGCTATTTTGTCACGCTTGTTGTGGCAGCCCTTTTTATGGCGGCTTTACACTATGTAGGATTGTTTGAGTTGCTAGGGTGGAGTGACAGCGTTGTCGCAATATTCTCTATGGTGTTGTATGGACTCCCCTTGGCTGTAACTATATACAAGGATTAGCCTTAATATTTCCTTTCACCAAATATCATGGAACCAATGCGTACGATTGTACTTCCTTCCTCGATGGCAATGGGGTAGTCGTCAGTCATGCCCTCTGATAGTTGACAGAATGAGGGCTCATCTACAAAGTAGGTACTCTTGAGTTCATCGAAGAGCTGTTTGATTTTGCGGAATTCATTGCGCACCTGTTCTAAATCATCTGTGTTGCTTCCCATAGCCATAAGACCTGTAATGCGAATGTGCTGTAGTTCGCGCCAAGGTTCATTGGCAAGCAATTGTCGGCATTCATCAACGCTTAGTCCGTATTTTGTCTCTTCCTGTGCTATGTGTATCTGCAGTAGACAGTCGATACAGCGTTCGTGTTTTGCTGCATGCTTGTTTATCTCACGTAACAAGCGGAAAGAATCTACTGCATGGATGAGGCTAACGAACGGGGCCATGTACTTGATCTTGTTTGTCTGTACATGTCCGGTAAAGTGCCATGCTATATCCTTAGGCAGTGCGGCAGCCTTGGCCGCCATCTCCTGTATATGGTTCTCGCCGAACATACGTTGCCCCGCATCGTAGGCCTCTTGCAAGGCCTCGATGGGTTGATATTTGGAGATGGCCAATAGGCTTACTCCTTCGGGCAACTCCTGATGCAGACGGCTTATTTGCTCGGCTATGTGCATGCTTACTTTACTTCTATACTAGCATCGTAGGGATAGACGTCCATAATCATGGTTTCTGTCACGGATGCTATTTGGTAATCCATGATAGTACCCTTCATCTGCTCATCGAGGTATTTGATGGCCTCGCGAAGGTCGCCCGCCTGTACCAAAGCGTATGAATTGCTTTTTTTCTCTGCACCACTCTTCTCGTCAAGGGTAATGAACGAGAGCTTGCACTTAAACCAGCGGTCAGCACTCTCGGCATCGCAAAAGAATACTTCGCTATAATTGGCACGCTTGATGTCCGAGATTACAAACTCACCCGTCATGAAAGGACGAATCTCCTCGATGATGCGTTTTTCTGCTTCAGTGAATGAAATGGCATCAACAAGATATGGCTCCGATACTTTCTTGGTCAGACCATTCTCCATGGTCTTCTCATATTTTACTTTACATTCAAACCAATTGTTCATCATAGTCGTATATGCTATTATAATTAATTCTTATGAGTTCATACTCATGAGGAACTCTTCGTTGTCCTTAGTGTTCTCCAAGCGTCCCTTGACGAAGTCCATGGCCTCGATGGGGTTCATGTCGGAGAGGAATTTGCGGAGTATCCACATGCGGTCGAGTGTCTGGCGGTCGTGGAGCAGGTCGTCGCGACGGGTGCTCGATGCTACGATGTTCACGGCAGGGAAGATACGCTTGTTCGAGAGGTTGCGGTCGAGCTGCAACTCCATGTTACCTGTTCCTTTGAACTCCTCGAAGATAACCTCGTCCATCTTCGAACCGGTTTCAGTGAGGGCGGTGGCGATAATAGTGAGCGAACCTCCGTTCTCGATGTTACGTGCAGCACCGAAGAAGCGCTTGGGCTTGTGCAAAGCGTTGGCGTCGACACCACCTGAGAGCACCTTGCCTGAAGCGGGTGATACGGTGTTGTAAGCACGAGCAAGGCGGGTGATGGAGTCGAGGAAGATGACTACATCGTGCCCGCACTCTACCATACGCTTGGCCTTCTCGAGTACGATACCGGCAATCTTGACGTGACGCTCGGCGGGCTCGTCGAAGGTAGAGGCGATAACTTCGGCATTGACGCTGCGGGCCATATCGGTAACCTCCTCGGGACGCTCATCGATGAGCAGCATGATCATGTATACCTCGGGATGGTTGGCTGCAATGGCATTGGCAATGTCCTTCAATAGTATGGTTTTACCTGTTTTGGGCTGTGCCACGATGAGACCACGCTGTCCCTTGCCTATCGGAGAGAAGAGGTCAACCACGCGGGCTGACAGATTGTCGTAGTTGCCTGCACAGAGGGTGAACTTCTCCTCGGGAAAGAGCGGTGTTAGATGCTCGAAGGGTACGCGGTCGCGCACAACATTGGGCGAAAGTCCGTTGATGCGGCTTATCTTGACGAGGGGGAAATATTTTTCTCCTTCACGTGCAGGACGGATGGTACCTTCCACAACGTCTCCGGTCTTGAGTCCGTGGAGACGTATCTGATTCTGCGATACGTAGATGTCGTCGGGTGAAGCCAGATAATTGTAGTCGGCTGAGCGAAGGAAACCATAGTTATCGGGCATAATCTCGAGCACACCACTTACTTCGATGATGTCTTCAAAGTCGTAGAAGCGCTCAGGCTCGGGCTTGCGTTGCTGCTCCTGCTCTTTGGCTTCGGGTTGCTTGCCTTGGGTGGATTCCAGATAAGCTTCTGCATAACTACCCTTCTTGTGCTTGGCTTTCTTGGGCTCGTTCTGAGATTCTTCTTTGGAATGCTCATTGAGTTTGGTCGCTTCGAATTTGCCAATTAGCTCGGTGGGAAGTTCGGCTGACTCTGTGGGTAGGTCCTCGATGGGAATGAAATCATCGGTGCCAGCTGCTACGGGTGCGCCAATAGAGGCAGCTTCGCCCTGTGGCTCTTGCTTGCTTATCTCTTTCTCCTGGTCTGTCGTTTCGTCGGTCTTCTGTGCTTTAGGCTTGCGGCCACGTTTTTTAGGCTGCACAGGAACTTCTGCAGCCTCGGCATTAGTCGCAGTAGGTGTAGCCTTTGCCTCTTCTGCGTTCTGCTTGTTTGTGGCTGGTGCTGTTTCTTCAGTTGCCGATTGAGTCTCTTTCGTATCTTTTTCTTTAGCTACTGCTTCTGCCTCTTTCTGTGCTTTCGCCTTGCGTCCGCGCTTCTTTGGTTGCGTTGGTTCTCCTATCTTTACCTCTTGCTGTGCTACAGTCTCTGTAGTGGAAGCTTGTGGCTCCTCCTTGGCTGTGACAGGGAGGGGACTTTTCTCTTCTATGGGGGTGGCAATGATTTTGGGCGTATCGTTGATTTTTTCAGCTTTGTTCTGGTCGGCTGAGTATACCTTGTTTGCTACCTCCTTCTTATTGATGCGTGTGCGCTGGCGACGTTCACTCTTGCCCTCTTCGGCTGCGACCTTCTTTTGTGCTCCGGCAATAGCTTGCTCATCGAGGATGCGGTAGATAAGGTCTTGGCGTTCGAGCGACTTTGTTCCTTTTATACCCATTTCATTGGCGATCTCTTGCAGTTCGCCTACTTCTTTGTTGTTCAGTTGGATAATGTTGTACATAAATGTGAATTTGTGATTTCATTGTTTTCGCACTCACATTTCACGCACTCTTTGCCCTGGGAAGAATGGGCATATGCCTGTATTTTCGATAAATAATGTTAGGAAAAACTATGTGAGTCGAATTTGACGCTACAAAAGTAGACATTTTATTTATATTGGCAATAAACTTTGGGCGTTTTTTTTGAAATTTATGGTTTTGTCAAGAATTTACTCGGCGCTCGCTGTGAAAAAATCAAAGTACCTTTGCTTTTCTCGCTCGCTTCTCGTAAATTTGTACCAATAAATCTTTACAGACAACAATTGACGTATGAAAAAGTTTATAGCGCCCGGTTCGTGGTTTGCATTCTCGTATCCTGATACGTGGTTTGAGTTTAGCGAAGAGCCCGACTGCTTCCTCTTCTATAATCCCGAAAAGTGGGAAGGCAACTTCCGTATCTCGGCCTATCGCGACACATCGGCTTCGTTTGGCGACAAGATGATGCGTGATGCGCTGAAAGCCCCCGGGGCGAGATTGCAGAAGGTAGCGCTGTGGGAGACTGTGTATACCGCCGAGACCTTTACCGAGCAGCTCGTGGAGTATGTCACTCATCGCTGGACTATAGGCTATGGGCAGACTTGCGTGGAGTGCTCGTATACGGCTCAGCATGGTGAGCATATAGGGACGGCAAATGCTATCATTGCCTCTCTGGAGATCATGCAACCTCGTGAGAGTTTCCATAACCAATATATCCCTGTTCGCGTGGCCGAGGTGGAACTCATCGAATCGTGCTACGCCACCGTGGAGGAGCTGGGTATGAAGCTCTTCAAGGAACGCTTCCGCGACTTTGATTATAATATCTGTCTGCTCCAGAAGTTGGCTCCCCGTGCCGAACTTACCAGGCAGCTGGGCAGCGATGTGGGTGCCGTGATGGGCATCACGCTGTGTGCCTTGCTGGCCGAGAGCATCGAGGGGCTGGAGTGGAATACTTATGTCAATGGTAATGTGGAGGCTCCTGTGCTGATGTATGGCGATACGTGCGTGGCACGTCCGATGCTTCTCTTTGGCAAAAAGGGCGAAATGTTGGCCGAGGCTGACGTGGCGAAGATTGTAGAGGATATACGTACGCGAATAGCTGAATCCGCATGCTGATACCTTACCTACAGGTCGATGGCCTGACAAAGTCGTTTGGCGACCTGGTGCTCTTCGAGGGCATCTCCTTTGGCGTAGCCCAGGGACAGCGCGTAGGCCTCATTGCCCGCAACGGCGCTGGCAAGAGCACGCTGCTCGATGTGCTGGCTGGCATAGAGGGGCACGACAGGGGCTCCATTGTATATAAGAATGACTTGCGCGTAGGCTACCTTCGTCAACGCCCGGTATATCCTGCTGGACTCACCGTGCTGGAGGCTTGCTTCCACGAAACCAACGATACGTTGCAGCTCATCCGTGAATATGAGCAATGCCTGGAGACACCAGGCAATCCCGGACTGGATGAGCTGCTCGACCGTATGGAGCATGCCGACGCATGGAATTACGAGCAGCGAGCCAAGCAGATACTCACCTCGCTCCATATCACCGACTATGACCAGAAGGTGGAGACGCTATCGGGCGGACAGCTCAAGCGTGTGGCCCTGGCCAATGTGCTGATAGGCAACCCCGATATGCTTATCCTCGACGAGCCTACCAACCACCTTGACCTCCCGCTCATCGAATGGCTTGAGGACTACCTCACACGCAGCACCGCTACGCTACTCATGGTGACACACGACCGCTACTTCCTCGACAACGTGTGCAATGAGATTATCGAAATTGATGACCGCACCGTATACTCTTATAAAGGAAACTATAGCTACTACCTGGAGAAGCGCGAGGAGCGCATCGAGGCACGCAATACAGAGATTGTCCGTGCCAACAACCTCTACCGCACCGAGCTGGAGTGGATGCGCCGTATGCCCCAAGCTCGCGGACATAAGGCACGCTATCGCGAGGAGGCCTTCTACGAGTTGGAGAAGGTGGCCAAGCAGCGTATCAGCAACGACCGCGTGCAGCTTAATGTGAAATCCTCTTATATAGGAAGTAAGATCTTCGAGGCCGACGAGCTGTCGCTTCGCTTTGGCGACCGCTGCATCCTCGACAAGTT
Source organism: Bacteroidaceae bacterium (assembly GCA_017465905.1). GTDB lineage: Bacteria > Bacteroidota > Bacteroidia > Bacteroidales > Bacteroidaceae > UBA1189. Next base: position 64,363 of record JAFTVE010000008.1, read on the forward strand.
TTCCTATATCTTCTCCCGCTACGAGAAACTGGGTATCGTGGGCGACAACGGTACGGGCAAGAGTACCTTCCTCAAGGTACTGCTGGGCCAGCAAGCGCTCGATAGTGGCAAGCTCGACATAGGCGAGACCGTACGCTTTGGCTACTACTCGCAGGAGGGACTGCAGTTTGACACGCAGATGAAGGTTATCGATGTGGCCCGCGAAATAGCCGAGGTAGTGCCCATGGCAGGGGGCAAGCAGCTCACGGCATCGCAATTCCTCCAGCATTTCCTCTTTCCACCCGAGAAGCAGCATAGCTATGTGTACAAGCTCAGTGGCGGCGAGTGCCGCAGACTATACCTGTGCACCGTGCTGATGCGCAACCCCAACTTCCTCATCCTCGACGAACCTACCAATGACCTCGACATCCTCACCCTTCAAGTGCTTGAGGAGTACTTGCGCGACTTTGCCGGATGCGTCATCGTGGTGAGCCACGACCGCTACTTCATGGACAAGATTGTAGATCACCTGCTCGTCTTCAATGGCCAGGGCGACATACGCGACTTCCCCGGCAACTACACCCAGTATCGTGAGTGGAAGACTGCAGTCGACAGTAGAAAGGTCGCAGACGGTAAGCAGCATACAGCAGACCGCCGTTCGGAGGGGAGGTCTGAAACGGTAGACCGTAGACCGTCGACAGTAGACAATAAAAGTAGGAAGAAATCCTTCAAGGAGCGTCGCGAGTTTGCCGAGGTGGAGCAATGCATTGCCTCCTTGGAAGAAGAAAAGGCAACCATTGAGGCTGCCCTTTGTACGGGAACTCTCGCTGCCGATGAACTCACGGAGAAGTCTATTCGCCTATCGGCCATCAATGATGAACTGGACGAGAAGATGATGCGCTGGCTCGAACTCAGCGAGATACCTGACTGATACGCTTGTGGCGAAAGATGCTAATCTTTTTAGCTTTTCCGTTCGGCTGAGACTAAATTTCTTCCGCTCAACAATGCAAGTATACTTGTATTGTTTTCGCTAAATCGAAATTTTGCACTAATTTTGTACCTCTTATATAGAAAAGTACGCACGTGAAAAATAATGGCACTGACACAACGATCAAGGACTCGGGATACAATGGTATCTTGAAGTATACTGGCTTGTTTGGTGGTGTACAGGGCATCGTCAGCTTGATTACGTTGCTCAAGGTGAGCATCGTGTCGCGCCTGTTGGGACCTGTTGGTGTGGGCATCATTGATGTGTACAACCGCTCTATAGAGTTGGGCAAGAAGGCTACCGACCTTGGCATCTCTTACAGTGCTGTACAAGCTATCTCAGAGCAGCGCGGCGAGAGTACCGAGACCAAGATTATGGAGTACGCGGTTAAGGTGGTACGTTCATGGTCGTTATGGCTGGCCATATTTGGAACATTGCTGTTCTTCTGCTTGGCTCCACTTCTGAGTCAATGGAGCTTCGAGGGCGATACGACGTATACCGCCATGTTTCGTCTGCTGTCGCTTACGGTAGGCTGCTCGGCATTGATGGGAGGCGAATTGGCCGTGCTCAAGGGAGCCCGCATGTTGGGACGTGTGGCATGGTATCAACTGCTCAGTGCTGTAGTGATGCTTGCTGTTGTTGTTCCCTGCTATTATTTCTGGGGTTTTGCCGGTATTGTCCCTGGGCTATTGCTCAGTGCTGTGGGAATACTTGTTGTTGCTTGTTGGCACTCGTTTCGGGTATTTCCCTATAGCGTAACGCTCTTCTCAAGACAAGTTATTGTTGACGGTGTATATATCATACGCCAGGGACTCAACTATACGATTGCCGGGCTTCTCAATTCTGGAGCTTACTATCTAGTGTCTATTTACCTCTTCACTCGGGGCAATGAAGGAGAGGTCGGATGCTACTCGTATGGTAATTTGTTGATATCGTATCTCAGCATGCTGGTGTTTGCAGCGCTTGATAGCGAGTTCTTTCCCCGTCTCTCTGCGGTAAATAAGGATAGAGTACATTGCAATAGATTGGTAAACAGTCAGGTGGAGATGCTCATGGTGCTGATTACTCCTTTGCTTATTTGTTTCGCTGTGTGCTTGCCCTTGGTCCCTCGTCTGCTGATTGATGCCGAGTTTATGCCCCTTGTGGAGATGGCGCAGTGGGGTGTGGTGAGCCTCTTCTTCAAGGCTTTGATGCTGCCTCCAGCCTATCTGTCGCTCTCGAAGGGCGAGTCCCGCATATTTTTGCTTCAAGAAGCACTCTCCTACACTTTTATGGCTTCGGTGATGATAGGTGGTTTCAAGCTCTATGGACTCCGAGGATTGGGCATAGGCATGCTCCTCTCCGGGATGTTCGATTGGCTTACTGTATGGCTCATCTCAGTGGTACGCTATGGCTTCCGTTATAGTCGGCGTGTGTGGTCGCTTCTGTCGCTTCAGTTGCCTATGCTTGTGGCTATGCTGCTTGTTTGTCTGAGTACCGATGGCTGGTGGTATGCCTTGTTGGGCCTAGCAGTAATGGCTTGCTCGGCTGTTTTCTCCATCCGCTTCCTATACAAAAACACCGATTTCATTCATCGATTGCTCGTTAAGTTGAAAAGTAGGTCGCGGGAATGAAACGTCTGCTGCTTATATATATAATAGGTGTTATGGCCGGTTGGATGCGATTGGCTGCGCAGACTCCCGAGCCACGCTTCGGCGTACCGTTCGACTTCCCGCTCTATCTGAGTGGTAACTTCGGAGAGCTCCGCTCCAACCACTTCCACGGAGGTCTCGACTTCAAGACCCAGGGCGTGGTGGGCAAGCCGTTGCTTGCCATTGCCGATGGCTACATCTCCAAGGTGACGGTCACTCCCGGTGGCTATGGCAATGCGCTGTACCTCACTCACGACAATGGCTATACCTCCGTGCACGGCCATCTCGACCGCTTCCTGCCCGAGATTGCCGAGCTGGTTCGTAAGAAACAATACGCCGAGCAGGCCTTTGCCGTGACGCTGGAGTTTGGCCCCGATGAGTTTCGCTTCCGCCAAGGCGAGGTCGTGGCATACGCTGGCAACACGGGCTACTCCTTCGGTCCCCATCTACACATGGAGATTCGCAAGACCGCTACCAATGAACCCATCGATCCCTTGACCTTCTATAAGGACAAGATTGTGGACAACATCGCTCCACGCGCCACACGCATTATGGTGTATGGGGTCCCCCTCTTATCCCCCCAAGGGGGGAAGGTCTTGAGTGTCTCTCAATGGGAGAATCTTGAGACAAACGAAATGAGTGTTGAAAAGAAAGAGCCGAGCGTGTCATCCACCCTTGGGGGGAACGAGGGGGGCCTTGTCTTTTATTGTTGGGGCCGCATCTCCGCCGCCATCTCGGCCAACGACTATATGAATGGCACCCACAACAACTATGGGGTACGCTACGTGCGCCTCTATGTGGACGATAAGCTTGTGAGCAGCAGCGATGTAGACCGCTTCTCCTTTGATGAGAACCGCCTCATCAACTCATGGACCGACTATGCCGAGTATCGTCGATTGGGACGTTGGTATATGCGCTCGGCTGTTGCAGAGAATAATCCCTTGCGTATGCTCCGTGCCACCGATAACGGATGGGTCACCATTGACGAGGAACGCGACTATTACTTCCGATACGAACTGGAGGACCTTTATGGTAACCGCTCCACCTATCGTTTTGTCGTGCGTGGTAAGCGTATGGATATTCCTCAGCGTCTGCCCAACTACTTCTACTATATGGATGCTTCTCGTGACAATCGCTTCTATACGAATGGCTTTGAGCTATGGCTGCCGCAAGGAAGCCTGTTCGATGATGTGGAACTTGACTACGAAGTGCTACCCTCAGAGTCCGCAGCCGATTACACATCACACTATCGCCTCTCTCAGACCCCACAGCCCCTGTGGCATGCAGCAGAGATTACCATACCTTTCTTCGAAGATTGCGATATCGATCCATCCAAACTTTATATAGCCCGTGTCGATGGCAAGCGCCGCACCTATTGCGGAGGCACCTATGAGTATGGACATATCAAGGCCAACATCACCGAACTGGGCAGCTACACCGTATGTGCCGATACCATAGCACCCAAGATAACTCCCATAGGTAGCACCTCGTGGCGCAAGCAGGGTAGGATCGTGTGCCGCATTGCCGATGCCGAGACCGGCATCCGCGACTATCGCGGCACGATAGATGGCCGCTGGGTGCTCTTCAAGTACAGCAGCAAGAATGCCCGCCTCACCTGCGACCTCCGTGCCGAAGGCATCGGTCCCGGTCGTCATCGAGTGGAAATCACAGTGACCGATATGAGGGGAAACGTAAGAGTCGTGAGCTTTGAGTTTTGAGTTCGGTTGGCACTAATCTTCAGTAACAGTCTTTTGAGTGTAAAGGCTGTGGTTTATAGTTTAATATTTATAGTTTAGAGAGCCGACGAAATCGGAATTTTTTAGGTGTTCCCTATTGGCGAAAGTTTATAAATGGGTTGGCAATGGCACAGCGTAGCGCCGATGCGGTGATGACGCGTCAGTTGTGACGACTGATGCTTCAGCTTCACTAAGGAGTGTTAAGCTTGCTTGAATCTTTGCCGAACCAGCAAGTCATTTTAAAGTAAAACTTTATATTGGCACGCATGATGTGGATTTTTGTATGCTCAGCAAAGTAGCTTTGTACAAATTTACAATTCCTTACTTTGTCAATATAAAGCTAGCTTGTCAATGCCAACTCATTTATGAACTTTCGACAATAGGACAAGACAACTCAACTCCAAACCCTCAACTCCTCTATCAACCTGTCGTTCTCCTCGGGTGTGCCGATGGTGATGCGCAGGGTGCCCTCGCAGCCTGGGGTGCGTGAGCGGTCGCGCACGATGAGTTCGCGGGCGATGAGGTAGTCGTAGAGGTCGCGCGGACGGGCAGTCTTCACGAGGAGGAAATTGGCATCGCTGGGGTATACCTTCTCTATGTAGGGTAGCTCGGTGAGGGCTGCTGCTACGCGTTCGCGTTCGGCGATGAGGGTCTGTACCTGTGGGGTGATGTCCGTCGCGAGAAGGCGCAGGCCGAGTGCCAATGTGTCGGTACCGATGTTGTAGGGGTACTTCACCTGCTCGAACAGGCGGATGATGCGCTCTTCGGCAAAGGCAAGGCCCATGCGCAGACCGGCAAGGCCGTAGGCTTTCGAGAGGGTCTGCAGGACGATGAGGTTGGGGTATTGGTCAATCAGCTCTACCATGCTGGGCACAGAGGAGAAGTCGATGTAGGCCTCGTCGACCACCACGATACCGGGGAAGCGGCTCAGGAGTGAGACGAGCTGTTCGCGGGGGAAGGCATTGGCCGTGGGGTTGTTGGGTGAGCACACGAAGAGCAGCTTGCTCTGCATGTCCGTAGCGCTTAGGAGTGCCTCTACGGGCAGACTGAAGTCCTCGCCGAGCATCACCTCGCGGCACTCGATGTCGTTGATGGCAGCACACACGCTGTACATGCCGTAGGTGGGCGCTATGCTGACGATGTTGTCGATGCCGGGACGACAGAAGATGCGGAACAGGAGGTCGATGGCCTCGTCGCTACCATTGCCGAGGAAGAGGCGTGCGGGATCGACGCCCTTTTTCTGTGCTATGGCGCTGCGCACCTGCTCCTTGAGCGCGGTAGATGGGTAGCGGTTGTAGCCATTGTCGAAGGGGTTCTCATTGGCGTCGAGGTAGATGCCGATGCTTCCCTTGTACTCGTCGCGGGCGGTGGAGTAGGGTTTCAGGGCGGCGATGTTGGGGCGAACGTTGTTTAATTGAGAATTGAAAATTGAGAATTGAAAATTAGAGGACTCAGTATTTTCTGAACCTTCGGAGGCCACCCTCACCTTCACTGCATTGGCATGTGCGTCCAGTCCCTCGGCTTCGGCCATGCGGATGATGGTGTTGCTGAGGCTGTTGAGGCCTTCCTGGCTGAGCTCCTGATAGGTGATGGCGTGCATGAAGCTGTCGAGGCCGATGCCGCTGTAGGCGCTGGCGAGTCCCATGGTGGGCAAGGTGTGGTTGGTGCCTGAGGCGTAGTCGCCGGCACTCTCGGGCGAGTAGTGTCCCACGAAGATGCTGCCTGCTGCAGTGATGCGGTCGGCCACAGCCCACGCGTCGTCCATGGCAATGATGAGGTGCTCAGAAGCGTAGGCGTTGGCAAAGGCAACCATGGTGTCGATGTCGTCAAATACCACGATGCGGCTGTTGGCAAGCGAGCGTGTGGCGATATCGGCACGGGGCAGCAGAGCGAGCTGACGTGCTATCTCGGCGTTGACCTGCTCGGCAAACTCCTGACTGCGGCATACGAGCAGCGATTGGCTGTCGGGGCCGTGCTCGGCTTGGGAGAGGAAGTCGGCCGCAACGAAGTCGGGACGGGCGCTGTCGTCGGCCATGATCATCACTTCGGAAGGGCCTGCGGGCATGTCGATGGCGGTGCCCTGCGCACTGACCATCTGCTTGGCCTTGGTCACGTAGCGGTTGCCGGGGCCGAAAATCTTGAACACGCGCTCTATGCTCTCGGTGCCGTAGGCCATGGCGGCAATGGCTTGTGCGCCACCCAATTTATATATGGTGCGTACGCCGCACAGCTGGGCGGTGTAGAGCACTACGGGATTGACCTTGCCGGTGGTACTGTCGCATGGGGTACAAAGCACAATCTCCTCGCAGCCAGCGATCTGGGCGGGAAGTGCCAGCATCAGAATGGTAGAGAAGAGTGGGGCACTGCCACCCGGTATGTAGAGACCTACACGGCGTATGGGGAGCACGCGGCGACGGCAGTGCACACCGGGCATGGTGTAGACATCTACGGCAGGAGTCTGCTGCGCCTTGTGGAAAGCGCTGATATTGCTTGCTGCCTGACGGATGGCCGACTTGAGTTCGTCGCTCACCATGGCCTCGGCTTCGGTAAACTCTGTCTCGGAGACTTGCAACGACTCGGGGCAACGTCCGTCAATCTCTGTGGTGATGGCACGTAGGGCCTCGTCACCTCCTTGGCGGATGCGCTCAAGGATGGCACGTACACGCTGTTCGATGACCGTGTCGTCATCGGTGGCACGCAGCATCAGGGCGGGCCAGGTATTCTTATCGGGGGAAATGTGTGTTTGTAGCATATAAATTATGTACTATTTACAAATTTACGATTTACAATTTATTGTACCATTGGGTTATTTAGCAATTTACCCAAACCGCGATGATGAAATTGTCAAATAATAAAATTACCCAATAAATAGTAAATAGTAAATTGTCAAATTGTAAATATGAATTATTCAATCACTTTATCCAAATCCAAGACGAGGATGCCTTCGGCACCAATCTGCTTGAGGCGCTCTATCTTGTCCCACAGCTCGTCGGCTTTCACTACGGAGTGCAGTGAGCACCAGGACTTGTCGGCCAAAGGCATTACCGACGGACTGCGCATGGCGGGGAGTATGGCGATGGCCTCGTCGACCTTGTCGGCGGGGAGGTTCATCAGGATATATTTCTTTCCGCGGCTATTGGTGACAGCATCGATGCGGAAGAGCAATGAGTCGAGGATGGCACACTTCTCGGGCGAGAGGTTGGGGTTGGCGATGAGCACAGCCTCGGACTGAATGACCTGCTCCACCTCCTTGAGACCATTCGACACGAGGGTGCCACCCGACGATACGATGTCGAAGATGGCATCGGCAATGCCTGCTGCGGGGGCTATCTCTACCGAACCCTTGATGACGCGGATGCTGGCCTCGATGCCTTGCTCGGCGAAGAAGCGGCGCAGGATGTTGGGGTAGGAGGTGGCGATACGCTTGCCCTGGAAATACGCGGGCGAGGTGTACTCATCGGCTTTGGGAATGGCCAGCGAGATGCGGCAGCCACCGAACCCTAATCGGCGCACTACCTCTACTGCAGCGTCCGTTTCGGCCACCTCATTATAGCCCACGATGCCAATGTCAGCAGAGCCGTCGGCCACGACTTCGGGGATGTCATCGTCGCGCAAGTAGAGAATCTCGAGAGGGAAGTTGCCTACACGATCGAGAAACTTACGTTTCTGGTCATTCACATTCATGCCTGCATCTTGCAGCAGGTCGACGCTCTGCTCGTTGAGTCGTCCTTTCGATTGGATAGCTATTCGTATCATATGGTTCTTTCTATTTAATCTTTTTATGAGTTAGGTGTATAAAACAAGAAGGACCTGCCTGATAGGTAAGTCCTTCCTGTATGATGAAAACAAACTACATACATCGCTTACCTTATCGGCTGATAGGGTGATGATAATGGCGATGTAGGTGAGCTTGCTTCATTTTTTCTTTTTACCTTAGTTACCTGATGCAAAGGTATGGGTTTGTTTTGACTGGTGCAACAAATTGGCAAGAAAATTTGCGTTATCGTGAAAAATTATCATTAAAACCAACAAAAATCCGTCAATTTGGTTCTTTTTGCTTCTTGTGTTAGGCTGTTTCGAAACTTTTCAGCAGTTGTATCTCTTCGGCCCAGCGTGTTTCGTCGGGAGTCTCGAGGATGAGCGGAATCTTGTCGAAGCGCGGGTCCTGCATGAAGCGTTTGAAGAAGTCGATACCCAACAGCCCCAGACCGATGCTCTCGTGGCGGTCTACACGTGAGCCCAATGCCTTTTTCGTGTCGTTGAGATGTATACCTTTTAAATAAGAGAAGCCTACTACCTCGCCAAACTCCTGCCATACGGCCTCATAATTGTCCTTGATATCGTATCCTGCCGAGTAGGTGTGGCAGGTGTCGAGGCATACGCCCACGCGACTCTTGTCTTCAACCTGCTCAATGATTTGTGCCAGGTGGTAGAAGGAGAAGCCCATGTTGCTGCCCTGTCCGGCTGTGTTCTCAATGACTGCCGTCACTCCTTGTGTGCGGTCGAGGGTGATGTTGATGCTCTCGGCGATGCGTGCCAGGCAGGCGTCCTTGTCTATTTCGTTGAGGTGGCTGCCAGGGTGGAAGTTGAGCATCGAGAGTCCAAGCTGCTCGCAGCGGTGCATCTCGTCGTAGAAGGCTGCGCGTGACTTATCCAGTCCCTCCTCGTGTGGATGCCCCAGATTGATGAGGTAGCTGTCGTGGGGGAGGATATGCCGTGCATCATAGCCATACTCGGCACAGCGTTCCTTAAAGAGGGTAATGCTCTGCTCCGATAGGGGTTTCGATACCCATTGGCGCTGGTTGCGGGTGAAGAGTGCAAAGGCTGTTGCGCCCAGTTCCTTGGCATTCACAGGGGCCAGTTCTACGCCGCCCGATGCCGATACGTGTGGTCCTATATATTTCATAAATATTCGGTTCTGGAATTTAATTCATAATTATAGCCCAAAGGTACAAAAGTTTTTTAAGTTTTTTTTGAGTTATGGAAATAATTCTCTACTTTTGGCATCGATAAACATATTTACATAATCTATTAACAAAATCTATCATGAAGAAAATCTTACGCAAAGTTGCCGCAATGGCATGTTGTGCATTGATGCCGTTTTTCGGTTATGCACAGTTGGGAGAAGATGTCACTTCTCTCCTGGTAGATCCAGGGATGGATGCTATTGCATCTTGGACCAACAATGGTTTCAAATCAAGCAGTAAAGGGGATAACTACAAGCCTATGTTTGGCAAGAACTTTATAGAGCAGTGGACAGCCTCTTCGGCTGAAGAGCTTAAAAGCTTGGCCGAGATCTCTGTAGAGCAGTCGTTGGCCGAATTGCCCAATGGAGCATATTTGTTCTCTGCAGCTTGTATCGCTTGTCAGCAGGGTGATGAGACACTTCCACTTGAGGGTGTTTATCTCTATGCCAATGGTACAGAGACACCGGTTGCTACAGGTAATGGTGCCCCTAAGCGCTTCTACGCTTTGGCAGTGGTAACAGACGGTAACTTGACCGTTGGTTTCAAGACTACTGCAACAACATCGGCCAACTGGGTTGCTTGGGACAATGCACAACTCCGTTACTATTCAGATGTTAATGTGGATGCTGCTCAGGCTGTGGCTATACTTTCATTGCAGGAGTCATTGACTGCCAGTGAGGCTTATGCTGACTCTATCAAGATGCAAATCAGCGTATACGAAGCCTTGGCAAGTGCTGCTGCGACAGCAAAGGAACTCATTGCCAATGGTGGTACTGCTGATGCTGCTATCGCAGCGAAGGAGGCTTTGGAGGCTGCTATGGATGCAGCTGATGCTTCTATCGCAGCTTATGAGAGCCTGATGGCTGAGGTTACTGAGAGCACAGGCATCTTCGATTCATACAGTTCCTCTGAGGATGCTGAGTATATCATCAAGGAGTTGGAAGCTCTGCAACAGACTCTCAATGCAGCCAATAAGATGTACGAAGATGCTGCAAGCGACACTGCTGCTGTAAATGCCCAGATTTCAAGCTTGGATATTGCTGCAGCTGCTGTTGTCGTAGGTGTAGAGATTTATGTATGTCTCGACTCTATCGACTATATCCTCGGTAATTGTGAGGTTGGTACCAAGTATGGTTGCTTCTCACAGGCTTGGATTGATAAAATTAGTGAGATGGCTGTAGAAATCAATGCTTATTATGCCAGCTATCAAGATGGTTCAATGACTGCAAGCGAACTGCTTCCTTATATTGAAGCTGCATATGAAACGATGACAGCATTTTGGCAGTCAATGATTACCATCGACTTCTCTCTCCCGCTCAATTCTCGCCTGTTCCCCTACTCAGCCGACATTGAAGAGGAGGTTATGGCACACGATCGTTTGTTCATGGGTGATGAGGGTCCTTGGAGTTTCGGTGAGTTGACTACTGAGAGCTCAATCACTTACTGGACCTTGGATAATGCTAGCTGTGACGAAGGCTATATAGAAGATGGTAAGGAGGCAACAGGTGCTAATGGCATTTATACATGGCACGACAATGTTCCCACTTCATGGCATTATATCAGAACCGACGGTCTCGCTCACGGTGTACATGGCAAGCCTTTGTTGGCTATCTTTACAGCTTCGGCCGATGCTGTTTATCAGTTCCGCGCAACCGTGTCTGCACAGGATAAGAATCGTGTTGACAAGAACCGTGGCGACTTGCGTACCTATGCATTCTACATTCAGAATGGTTCCGATGCTCTGAACCAGATTGGTGAGCCCGTGTCATATAACTATGGTACTGATCCTGCCAACCACAACTTCTTCGTTAACATGAAGGCTGGTGATAAGATTGCCATCACATTGGCCGATACTCGCCACAGCTCTAATGGTAACCAGTTGGTAAAGATGGATACTCTCTACGTATTGGGTAATAAGGATGAGGAGAATGGCTTTACCAAGGCCGATGCCGAGGCTAGTGGCTTGATGTTCTTCAATGCCTATACACCTGCTGAGGACTGGAGTGCACTGCCTGCAGCTATTGAGAAGGGTAAGGGTGTATTGGCCGAAACTAAGGATAAGGTAGGCGTTGGCTTTGCTATGCTCGACAGTGCTGCCTATGCAGCTCTCGACTCTGTGGTTGTTGCAGCCGAGAATATGTTGGCCGTTCAGCTTGCATCTCAGCCCGAGGTTGACCATACAGTGAAGTCTGTTGATACCTATATCGAGGCTCTCTATGCATCGGCCGGCTATGCTATCTGCTTGGCTTCTGAGGAGCTCCCTGTTGACACTCTCGTTGACTTCACCGATTGGCAGATGCTTCCTGACGGACTCTACTATATCCAGGATGCTACCACAGGCAAGTATATCACTGCTCCCAACAGCGATGCCGACAAGCAGAGTGTATTGATCAGTCCGCTTATCGACTCTACAATGACCCAGCAGAATGCTCAGGTATGGCACCTTGCCTATGCCGATACTTGTGGTGCTTATGCACTCGGTACCTATAAGAACGACGGTTCTACATGGACCATCGAGCAGGAGACAGAGTGTGGAATGGACCAGAGCCTTGGCTTCTACCACATTGCCGAGAACATCCAGGCTCGTACAGGTAGTGTACACTTCGTGCTCGATCCCGCCAGCGTACTGTGGCGTACCTTCCGTATCTACTTCAACGGTACACGTTACTGTCTCGTAGGTGGTACAGGTGACTTCGCCAAGGGTTGGACCAACGTTATGCTCCCAGGTGCCGACAAGGCAGGCCGTGGCAATGGCGCAGCCTTCAACTTCGGCTGGAACCTCATTCCGTTCACTCCGGGCGTAGGTCCTGATGACAGTGTTGACAGCGTGGTTGCTCCTGTTGTATCGGTAAGCTACTACAACCTCATGGGTGTACAGATGGCCCAGCCTGAAGCTGGTGTAGCTATCAAGCGCATCGTACGTGCCGATGGTACGGTTGAGGCTGTAAAGGTTTTGGTAAAGTAATACCGATAATCTGATAATTCCAAGCCCTTTCTCTCCGGAGGAGGGGCTTTTTTGTGTTTATCGGAAAAGTAATGTGGGGTATTCTTGCATAAAGTCATTTTTTTGCACTACTTTTGTGCCGAATAAAACATTGAAGCATCATTTTACTAACTAAAAACTATTTTTATGAGAAAGATTTTTACATTTTTTTTCATGTCAATGTTCCTTATGATAGGGACAGCCGTGGCGCAGAGCGATGGCGCTACATCATTTGAGCTTGTGGATGTCACCCCCGCAGACAGTGCATTGGTTACTACCGTATACAACATCCGTCTTCAGTTCAATAAGGAGGTTACAGCTACTCTTCCTGAAGGTGGTATCGATGTGGTGAACAACGACACCAAGGAGGTTGTCAAGATTACCCGAATCTATGAAGATGAATGGATGGATAAGAGTTGCGTAATCTTCCAATTCGAGCAAATTGTAGTTCCTGGCAAGGATGGTGAGGGCGAAGAGTTGCGCGATCAGTATATCGAGACTCCCGGCGAGTATACCTACACCATTCCCGCAGGTTGTATCAAGAGTGTCGACGGCGATGAGTTTGCCGCACGCACATTTACCTTCACCGTTGTGGGTACCTTTGCAGTAGAGAGCTATTCACCCCAGTCTACCGAACTGCTTGACAAGATTCAGCTCACCTTCGCTGAGGAGATTACCGATGTGAAGTTCCCCAACAGTGGTCTCTACCTTGTAGACTACTATTGGACACCCGTAGTAGGCATCAAGAATGATGTAACCATCAGTGATGACAAGAAGACCGTGACTCTTGAGCTTGAGGAACCCCTTACTGTTCCTGGACAATACAGTCTTGATCTCTATCAGGGAGTATTCGTAAGCAAGAGTGGTATCAGCGCATACAGTTCTTTGATGTTCAACATTATTGACACTAGACCCTCATACTCGCTCAACTACGAAGATGGTGAGAAGGTAGAGCAGCTCGGCAACCTCGAGATTACCTTCAAAAACGTCAAGGAGGTCAAGCTCGTTGAGGGTGCCGAAAGTGTTGTTGCTTATCTCCCCGGCGGTGGTGAGGCCACAGGTACCGCTACATTGGCCGATGGCAAGATTACCGTATCGTTCAGCCAGGCATTTACCGAGGAGGGCATCTACACCTTCGCAATCCCTGCAGGCATGTTCACTATGGATGGTGTGCCCAATGAGGCACGTGAACTCAACGTCACCCTCTTCACCTTCACCGTAACACCGCTTGAGGTGGTTAGCGTGACTCCCCAGGTAGGTGTTGTTGACACCCTCTCACGCATTGTCATCGAGTTCAATCAGGAGGTTACCCTCACTTATGATGAGAACTGGCAGCAGATCTCACGCGAGATTGCCCTTACTTGCGGTGACAAGGTTTATACCCTGACCTATAACTCAATGTCGAACCTCAGCAACAAGATTGAGTACCTTGTCAATGCTCAGTGGACTGGCTATGAGTATGAGTCGACACCCATTACCGAGGCTGGTACCTATACATTGAATCTTGCTGATGTCATCGTAGACCACGCAGCAGAGGATTATGTTGACGAGTGGGGCTACCCCAACAAGATGTGGCACGAGAAGGGCAAGCATTGCGAGGGTACCTACACCTGGACTATCGGTGATGGCAACGCCATCAAGGTAGTGGCTCCCGAGGCTGGTGAGCAGGTTATCTACGACCTCCTTGGCCGCCGCATCGAGAAGATTACCGGTGCCGGTATCTATATTGTCAATGGCAAGAAGGTTGTGATTAAGTGAGTGCAGAAGACTGCTTGCAGGCTTATGCCGAGCGTGAGCAACTAAAACGAAGTTAAAGTTGTGATTAAGTAATATAGAACTTGAATATTCTGCATAAATAAAGGAGGGTCCGCGGGCCCTCCTTTATTGTTTCTGTATGTCTTTGTTGTATCGTCCTTACTCCTGTTGGTCAAGATAGTAGAGGTCGCCGGAGAGGATTTGCTCGGTACGCATCACGACATCGTCAATGTCCATGTTGAGCGATACAGCGAGGCCCTCGGGCTCTACAACGATGATTTTCGGTGTGCTGTCTACGCCGAAGAGCTTGGCTGCAGGGGAGGCAGCGCCAGCGCCGTCGCATGCGTGGAGCCAGCTTTCGCGGCTGATTCCCTTGCTTTCTACGGCTGCTTGCCATGCAGACTTGTCGGTGTCGAGAGCGACGCTAATGATGACAAACTGGTCTTGGTGCTCCTTTATGACTTCGTGCAGGCGCAACAGTTCGTCAAGGGAGGCGGCAGATGATTCACAGTCGGATTTCCAGAAGTGGAGCACTACGTAGCGTCCGCGGTAGTCGGAGAGGCGCTTGCTGTCGCCCGTGAGCAGAGGCAGAGTGATGTCAGGTACCTCATTGCCCACCTTCATGCTGGCAGATAGTACACTGTTGCGTAGCGAGAGGTAGTAGGGATGTGTGTGCAACGTAGTGGATACGGCATTGAGCATCTGTCCGGCATAGACGTCGGTGAGCTTGGGCAGCAGGGTGTGCTCTGTCACGAAGGGCATCATGGGCGATGCGTTGTGCTCGATGAGGAAACGTATCACCTGTGACTCTGTCTTGATGGCCACTTGAGCCTTGAGGCGCTTGATGGCGCTCTTGCCTTCGGGGCTCGCTGTCCATGCCTGACCATGTTGCTGCTCCAAGGCAGCCACCTTGTCGGCTACCTCGCGGGCTGCCTCGGCGAGGATGGCTTGATACTGGGCATAAGTGTCGTTGGTGGGGGTGCCGCTGACTGTGCTCTGCTCGGGGTTACTGGCCAATGCGGTATTGACGGCCACCTCGCCCGGCTCCACGAAGAGGGCGATGCTACCTGCCTCGCCAAAGCTTGTGAGGGTGTACTGCAGGGCAGGAGCATCTTGCGCAAGTTCATGCGTGAGTGTATACTTGCCTCGCTTCACCTTGGCTGTGGCTACTGTGATTTGATTGCCCAGCTCGTCGGTACGGGTGAGGCTTACTTTCTTGACTTTGGTGTCGTTGTCGGCAATGGTGCCGTTGATGATGCAGGTCTCTTGCGCGCTCACAGCCATGCAGGCTATCGCTGCTATGATGGTTGATAGGGTTCTGTGCTTCATATTCCTTATATCTTTATAGTTATTTTAGGAGTTTTACCCCCTCCGCTCCATTACGCTGAAGCTTCATTTCGCTCGTCCCCCTTAAAGGGCGACAGTTCTTTTTTAATTAGTATCTTTCGTTACATCCCCAGTGAACTCTGCACTGTCCCTCTTTAAGGGGGACGAGCACGAAGTGCGGAGGGGGTAACCGTTATTCATAGTAAAACATTTGGCCTTTAACTCCTTTTTATCTCCCTTTATATCCTGATAGTTTCTCAATTCCCATCCACTATCCCCTTCAGTTTCTTCACCATCTCTTCGCCGCGAAGCTCGAATGCCACGACATTGCCTTCGGGGTCAATGAGGGCGGTGAAGGGCACGCCCTTGACATTGAAGAGCTTGATGACATCGCTGTTCCAACCTTTGAGGGTGGATATGTGTATCCAGTTCTTGTGTGTAAGTTGGTTCTTGGCGATGCAGTTGACCCAGTCATCGTGCTTGCTGTCGATGGAGTAGCTGAGAACCACGAGGTTGTCGCTGTTCTCAGAGTATGCGAGCGCCTGCTTCATGTAGGGGAACTCGCGGCGGCAGGGTGCGCACCAGCTGGCCCAGAAGTCGATGAAGACGTACTTGCCACGCAGGTCTGATAGCGACAGTTCCTCGCCCTCGGGAGTGCGTCCGCTGATGTCGGGAGCCTCGGAGCCTACCTTGAGGTTGGCGGCACGTATGTCGTTGACCAGCTCCTTGTAGAGCGGTTGCTTGTGCATCTCCTGCGGCACGGCATCGAGGAAGGTCTGTATCATGTCGGTATCGAAGGTGGGCACCATGGCGTACTTGATGATGTAGAGCGTTACGGGTGAGTCGAGGTGCTGGACGATGAAGTCCATGATGGCCACCTTGAAGTGCATGTTGTTGACGTAGAAGGTGGGCGAGGTGTACTTCATCTCGGCCTGCATGTCGCCCTTGATGTCGGCTGGGATATTCTCCATCACGGCTTTCATGCGCTCCTTGCTCTCCTTGATGCAGCGGTCGTTGAGGTCGAGGTAGGCCTGATAGATGTCGTTGCTCGGCGTGCCTGCTATGTCGGCACCTACGGGGTAGGCGGCATCGAAGGGACCTACGCTGATTTCACCCTCCTCGAGGTAGATCTGTATGGCACCGTTGTCGAAGCCGGTGATGTTGCACAGGGCCAACTGCTCGGGGGCTGTGCCTTCGAAGGTGAACTTGTTGTCTACCACGGGGGCTGTGGCGATGACTACCATCTGTCCGTCGACAAGCTCCTCGAGCTTCACCTCCTTGACGGTTTCTTCACTGTAGCAGAGCTTGCTGCTGCTCATTTCGCCCCTGATGACGAACTTTCTCTCCTGTGCCGTAGCCAAGGTGGCTATGGCCAGCAATGTTAATGTGATTAGTTTTCTCATATGGGTTTGTTTTTTGTTTAGAGAGTATTACCCCCTCCGCTCCATTACGCCTTGCTTCATTTCGCTCGTCCCCCTTAAAGGGCGACAGTTCTTTTTTAATTAGTATCGTTCGCTACTTTCCCCAGTGGACTCTGCACTGTCCCTCTTTAAGGGGGACGAGCACGAAGTGCGGAGGGGGTAACCGTTATTCATAGTCAAAACATTTGACCTTTAACTCCATTTAACTCCTTATTATCTCCATTCATCTCCTAAAATTTTACTTCAGCCTCTCCTCCAGGAACTCCCGTAGCTGTTCGCCCCGTAGGCCTGTGGCAATGATTTGGTTGTTCTCGTTGAGGACGAAGAGTGCAGGCACGCCCGTTATGTTGTAGAGGCTGATGAGGTCGCACTTCCATCCCTTGAGCGACGACACGTTTATCCACGTCAGTCCGTCCTTCTCGATGGCCTTTTCCCAAGCAGCCTTGTTGGTGTCGAGCGATACGCCGATGATTTCCAGCCCCAGCGGGTGCAGCTCATCGTACAGCTTGCGCAGGGCGGGGTTGTTGAGGCGGCAGGGGCCGCACCAGCTTGCCCAGAAGTCGATAATCTTGATCTTGCCCTTCACGCTGCTCATCGTCACGGCATTGCCCTGTGGGTCGGTGAGCGTGAAGTCGGGTGCTTGGGCACCGCCCTCGGTCTTCTCCAGGCGCTTGATGCGCTCCTTGATGATGCGCCCGTACTGGCTACCCTTGGCGCCCTCGCCCAGCGTGGCATACATGCTGCGTGTATCGCGCAGACTCGCCTCGCGCATGAGCAGGTTCGAGTAGATGGTGTAGGCTGCTATGATGTTGTCGTTGCTGCCGAGGAACGTGTTGGTCAGCTCCCTCAAGGCGTTCTGCTGACGCTGCAGCGAGTCGTTCACCTGGCTGGCGCTGCGGAATTTGCGTGCCGTGCGCAGCGAGTCGTAGCGGCTCTGCATACCGTCGATAGCCTTGCGCATGGCGGCAGACTCCTTCATGTGTGCCGTGTAGCTGTCGTTGAGCTGTCCGCCACGGATGTAGTAGTTGTCGCCCTCGCTAAGGTATGCCTCATAGGTCACTCCGGGTTCGGCAAAGAGGGTGAAGCCACCAGCAAAGCCGTCCACCACGAGCTGTGCCACCACAGGCTCCTCGGCGACGGCCGTCAGCGTGAACTTTCCTCGCTTGAAGTCGCAGTAGCCCAGCGTGTCCGTCTGCTCCTCGCCCGAGCGTGCGAGCAAGTACAGCCGTCCCTTCTTGATACCCTCAATCTTACCCTTTATCGCGATGTCTCCAGCCTGCGCCATCGAGGTCAGTACGCACAGGAGCATCAGTGTCAGTAGTGTGGTCTTTTTCATATTCTTTTGTATATGCTACAAAGGTATATCTTTTTGGCTTAATCTCCAAAAGATATGACAATAACCTTTGGGGGGCTTGCGAGGCGTGACCAAACTGTCTTGAATTTCTGCAATCGGTGAAAAACAAAAATCCCCGACGCCACATCACGTGGAATCGGGGACAACCCTTAAAAATATATTTTTAGGAGATAAAGGAAGATAAATGGAGATATACTCCGCTTTGCTTCGTTTTAGGTAGATAAAGGCCATTAGCTCTTTCGCGCGTAATAACTATTAGCATTTATCTCCATTTAACTCCTCCTATCTCCCCTTATCTCCATTTAACACCATCAGGGAATTACCTGACAGCGTAGGTCACCGGGGACGTACGAGATGTGAATCCATCTTCCATCGCCCTCAAGGATGAGCTGAGTGAACTTGATGCGCCCCTCCTGCTGCATCTTCACGATGAGGCGGAACAGACGGCGGTGGTCGGCCCTGTTACCAGCAATAATATCGGCCGCACAGCCGAGGACGTGGTGGCTATACTTGGCACCACCCACCAGGGCGTTGAGCTGCTTGCAGCGGTAGCCGCTACTGACCACGATAGGCTCGCCCCACGCTTCGCGTATGGGGTCTAATAACAGGTCTACGAGTACGTGCAACAGATGGTATGCACACTTGTTCGGGCGGTTGTCGATGCCCTCGCGCAGCGCCGTGGCGCTGCTTGTTAATTCGGTTATGGTAAAGTATTTCATGCTTGGATTTATGATTTATTTGCTTGCATCGCGGAATATTTTTGCACGCGAATCTCGCGAAAAACGCGAAGTTTTCTTGCATCGTTGATTTTGGTCTCACACAAATCTCACAAATCTCACGAAGGCAAGTCGCTTCGCCCTTGCTGTCGGTGTTGCACGCCGAGTGTACACGCCGGATGGTAGCTGCGAGCTTTCTGCGATGCAGCTTCTGTGAGATTTGTGTAATCTGTGTGAGACATATTCATAGGAACTGATTTTCGCGTGATTTGCGAGATTCGCGTGAGCAAAACCTGCGTGAGATTAAGCGATAAAGGTGAGTGCGCTGCCGAGTAGCAGCAGCGCACGGATTAGGGCATTCATACCGCACAGGAAGCTACGCCCAAGGCACCAGCCAAGGCAGTGAGTACGGTGATTACGATTTTAAGGACTTGTTTCCAGTTTACTTTCATGTTTGTGGTTGTTTAGAGTTTAATGGTAGTGATTAGTGTGTGTTAAGAGTTCGAAGAAGCACTCGGCTTGCCGCTTAACTCCCCCTCTGTTTATAGAGGGGGTGCCCTGAAAGGGCGGGGGCGTTCCAAACGAAGTGCGGAGCAGAAATACTACGCGCTACGCTTGTAACTCCCTCCGCTTCACTTCGTTGCGCTCGTCCCTCTATAAACAGAGGGACAGTTGGCGGCTATGCCGAGTGTAAACATTACTGGCGAAAGGTTAACGTCATCGTCAGATTCAGAGTTTGAGTCGGTGAGTCCAGATTGCCTGTCATCTGGCAAACTTAAAAACTCACCAACTCAAAAACTTACTTTACGCCATCGCCTCCGACGATATGCGCTTCAGCGAGAAGTCCGCAGCCACGGCCTTCTTGAGTGCCGCATCGGGGCGGAACACGATCTTGTGCCCCTTGATCATCGATGAGGGTGCGAAGTCACTGGCAGCCATCGTGTCCTGCGAGTAGCACTTGCCCTGCAGGGTCACCTGGAAGCGGCCGAGGTCGTCGAGCACCACCACCTGACCTTCGGTGAGGGCTTCGATGATGTGGTCCTTCATGCTGAGGAGCACGGCGCGGCAGTCGGTC
>JAFTVE010000009.1 GCA_017465905.1 Bacteroidaceae bacterium
AACTCAAATGCTACTACACTACATCAAAATAGCCCTGCGCAACCTGCGCAAATACCCCGCGCAAACCGCCATCTCCGTGCTCGGCCTCGCCGCCGGCTTCGTCTGCCTCTCGCTCTCCGCCCTGTGGATGCACTACGAGAATACTTACGACACCATGCACAAGGACTATGAGCGGATATATACGTTCCAAGATGAACGATACAGCAACAGCCGTGGCGAGCAGACACGAGGCAACACTCTGTTGACATCGTCTGTTGCATATAAAGCGTTGTCGCAAGATTTTCCCGAAGTGGAAGCCATATGTGCCGTTCAGCAGAATGAACTGATGGATGGAATCCTTGAGGGGATAACGCTTCATGTAATGCATATTGACGAACGTTTCTCTACTGTTTTTGATGTCCCTTTGCAGGAAGGCGACTTGGCTTTCCTTGAGCGAAAGGAAGAAAACCATGTCGCAATCTCAGAACCACTGGCACGGTTGCTTTTCCCCGATGCAACGCACTATGTGGGGAACAAATTCCATTTGATTAACGATATGGAATTGGTCGTCGACGCTGTTTATGAACCGTTTGACGTGCACAGCCTCTTTGCAGGCTACAACATGATAATGTACCGAGATTTCAACCCTGAATGGGGATGGAGAGATGCAGTGTTTGCAAAATTGTACAAGGGTGTGGATGTGCAAGCCTTCTCTGATAAAGTATATAATATATGTAAGGAGAACGGTGACTCATTGCACACTGCTACCATCCCCTTGGTACAGGCTCATCGCTACGGTGGCAACTATCTCAGCCTGCGCTATACACACTTGCAGAACTTTGCCCTATGCAGTGCACTGCTTGTAGTGTGTGCACTCATCAATTTACTCGTACTCTACCTTATCCGCCTGCGTGGCCGTCAGCGTGAGATGGCGCTCCGCATCGTCAGCGGCGCCACCACCCGTAGCCTACTGCTGATGTTTGTGATAGAGTACAGTATGGTACTCATCGCAGCAGTAGCCATAGGAGCGCTCGTCATAGAGTGGCTGCGCGAGCCGTTTGCCCGCTTTGCATCCATCGGCTTGGGCGGCTATTACATACAGTTGCAGTCTTTCTACTATATGTTGGGAATTGCGGCCGTTTGCCTTGTCGTTAGTCTGGTACCAATAGCCATTGTGCGTCATCGTACATTACATCGCAGCCTTTCGGCTCGTCAGTCGGGTGGAACGATGCGCAAGGCCAGCCTCTTCATCCAACTCACCACAAGCATAGCCTTCATCTTCTGCACCATTGTCATGCTGCGCCAAGTACACTTCCTCCGCAACAACAACTGGGGCTACACTATCAAGGGACGCGCAATGATGTATGTACAGGGCACACGCAGTTCGCAAGAGTTTAACATGGAGTTCTTTTCGATGATGGACCGACAGATAGCGCACCAGATGATGCAGTTGCCTATGGTAACGAATGCGCGTGACATAGCGCGTACGTTCAATGGAATAGGCGGAACTTCTTTAGATTGCGGGATAAGCGCTACACCCGATGGAAATCACATTACAGTAGCAATAGAACCGGGATTTTGGGACATCGGTCACCCCGATTATGGCTTTACAGTTGTAGAAGGCACATTGCCGCGTGAGGAGAACTGGGCTGAGAATCAAATTGTCATCACCGAGAATACGCGCCGTGCCTTAGGTTGGGACAACGCGGTGGGGCGTATGGTCTATTCTCACGGAGGATATAAGACGGGAGCAAACGAAGTGGTAGCAGTCATCAAGGACATTCACACCGAGTCACTCATGGAGCAACCGGCCAAGTATTATTTCTTAAGTCGGCAGGGCTATAACAAGATATATGGAGAAAGAAATGATTGGACAAAGTATGGTTATTACCTTACAATAAGTTATGAGCCCACGATGCGTAAAGAGTTCGAGGCTGCTATAGATAAGATGATGAGCAAGCAATTCCCTGAGATTATCTATAAGGTGCGCTATCAAGAAGATTTGTTGGCCGACAAGCTCCGGAGCGAGACCAACCTGATGACAATCCTTGGCATCATCACCGCCGTCTGCATCCTCGTGGCCGTGTTTGGCGTCTACTCCATCGTGACGCTCGCCTGTGCCCAAAGGCGCAAGGAGATTGCCCTGCGCAAGATTCACGGAGCCACGCTGGCGGACATCCTCTCCATATTTATAAAGGAGTACGGCCTCATCGTCCTTGCCGCCTCGGCCGTCGCCTTCCCCATAGGCTATATGATAATGAAGGAGTGGGTGGCGCAGTACGTGAAGCAGGCGCCCATCGCCTGGTGGATATACGCCGTCATCCTCCTCGCCATCGTCCTGCTCATCGCCCTCTCGGTAGGCTCGCGCGTATGGCGCACCGCACGAGAGAATCCGGCGGAGGTGATAAAGAGGGGGAATTAGGGAACCTCCCCCTGCCCCTCCCAAGGAGGGGTGACTCGTCATCGCGGAATAAATAAAGGGTGAGCCAAATACTGACTCACCCTTGTTGCTTGATTATTTCTTGTCGCCCCTGCTCTTGTTAGGATTAGGTCTTGAGAATCGTTGAGGGCGCTGGCCACGCTTGTCTCCCATGGGCTTGCCGCCACGGAACTCGCGCTTGCCACCATCCTGTGGCCTATTTGCCTTGCGCTCGCGGGCTGCCTGCATCTTGGCAAACTCGTGGTGACGCTCGTAAAGGGTGCTGTAGTTGGTGTCCTCCTCGTAGCGCTCGCGGTCGTTGCGCTCGGCCATCTCGCGCTTGCTGATGGGACGGTCTTCGCCGAAACGACGATTGTCGTCGTTGAACCTGCGACGTTCGCCGCCAAAGCTGCGCTCTTCGTCGTTGAAACGACGGCGTGGACGCTCCTCCTCGCGCTTCATGCCAAAGGTCTTCGCAGCACGCTCCTCACGTACACGGAGCGGACGGCGCTCTGTCGCAGGGCGCTCGCTCTTGTCGAGCTCCTCGCCGCTCTCGCGGAACTCCTTGAACTTACCGTCGAACATCTCGTACTTGCGGAACTCGCAGGGAAGGGCACCGTTGAAGAAGGGGATGATGACCGAGGCCTTCAGCCCAATCTTGTCGAAGCACTCCTTGCGGTAGCTCAATATCCATGCATCGTTGCCCTTGAAGGCATGCTTGAGTCGCTCGCCGATGGTGCGGTACAGGCCCAAGAGGTCGTCGGTAGTGATGCGCTCGCCATAGGGCGGGTTGGTCACCATGATGGCACGCTCGGCAGGCTCCACGAAGTCGGCCATATCGCGGTGCTCAATGGTGATGTCCTTGGAGAGGCCCGCTGCACGCACATTGTTGGTGGCGATATTCACCGCCTTCCAGTCGATGTCGTAGCCGTAGATATGGTGGGTAAACTCGCGCTCGGCAGAGTCGTCGTTGTATATCTCGTCGAAAAGCTCCTGGTCGAAGTCGGCCCACTTCTCGAAAGCAAACTCCTTGCGGAAGACGCCCGGCGCGATGTTGCGGGCGATGAGGGCAGCCTCGATGGGCAGGGTACCCGAACCGCACATGGGGTCTACGAAGTCGCACTCTCCTGTCCAGCCCGTCTGCAAAATCATGCCGGCAGCCAGCACCTCATTGAGCGGAGCCTCCACAGCCTCCTGACGGTAGCCACGGCGGTGGAGCGACTCACCCGATGAGTCGAGCGACAGGGTGCAGCGATCCTGTGCGATGTGTATGTGGAGCGTGATGTCGGGGTTGGTCACCTGCACCGAGGGGCGCTTGCCCTCCTTCTCCCGGAAGTAGTCGGCAATGGCATCCTTGACGCGGTAGGCCACAAACTTGGAGTGGCGGAACTCGTCGCTGAACACCACCGAGTCGACAGCAAAGCTGGTGTTCACATCCATATAGTCTTCCCACTTGATGCGCTTCACGATATCATATATCTCGTCGGCATCCTTGGCATTGAAGTGAAGGATAGGCTTCAAGATGCGGATGGCTGTGCGCAAATGGAAGTTGGCACGGTACATCATGGCCTTGTCACCGGTAAACGATACCATACGGCGACCTATCTGGATGTCGTTGGCACCCAACTCGGTAAGTTCCTTTGCCAATATCTCCTCCAGTCCCTGGAAAGTCTTGGCGATGAGTTCAAATGTTTTCAATGTCGTATCTATTTTGTTGTTCAATTCGAAATTCTGCGCAAAGGTACAAAAAAACGAGTCATATTGGTAAGTTTTTTGTAGCAAAGGTAATAAAGGCATATAAACAAATAACCTATTTGGGGACTCATACGTTAAAAATAGCGAAAAAACATCAGCAAGAAACAAAATATGACGTATCTTTGTCACAGATTTCAATAAATACTTTTATCCCAATGAAAATAGCATTGATAGGCTACGGCAAGATGGGCAAGATGATAGAGCAGATTGCCCTGCAGCGCGGCCATGAGATAGTATGCATCATCGACATTGACAATCAGGACGACTTCGGCTCCGAAGCGTTTCGCAGTGCCGATGTAGCCATTGAGTTTACCAATCCGATGGTGGCCTACGACAACTACATGAAGGCATTTGCAGCCGGAGTAAAGGTGGTGTCGGGAAGCACAGGATGGCTCGAGGAGCATGGCGATGAGGTACGCACGATGTGTACAGAAGGTGGAAAAACATTGTTCTGGTCATCAAACTTCAGCCTCGGCGTGGCTGTTTTCTCTGCAGTGAACAAGTACCTGGCCAAGATGATGAACCGCTTCGATGAATATGACGTCAGCATGAGCGAGACACACCACATACACAAACTCGATGCCCCCAGTGGTACAGCCATCACGCTGGCCGAGGGTATCCTGGAGAACCTCGACCGCAAACAACGCTGGGTACCGGGCACGCTGCTCGCTGCCGACGGCACACTGAGCGGCACCACCGAGTGTGCCCCCGATGAGCTGCCCGTAAGCTCAATACGCGAGGGTGAGGTGCCTGGCATACACAGCATACGCTACGACTCCGAAGCCGACAGCATCACCATCACCCACGATGCCAAGAGCCGCCGCGGATTTGCTCTCGGAGCAGTGCTGGCAGCTGAGTATACAGCCACGCATGAGGGCCTGCTCGGCATGAATGATTTGTTTGATTTCTGAATGTCTCTTTCATGTCATCCTGAACGAACCAACGGTCGACGCTAAAGTCAATGTGAAGGATCTCATGAGATTCTTCCTCCTGATAGTCGTCAGAATGACAAAAAATAATAATCCGATAAATCTGTGTAATCTGTTGTAAAATATGAATAGAATTAAGGAAGCCACTCCCAAGCAGTGGATAAAGTTTGGCATAGTACTGGCCCTGTACCTTCTCTTCCTGCTCTGGATCAAGAGCTGGTGGGGACTTATCGTAGTGCCCTTCATCTTCGACGCTTATATCACTAAGTTCATTCCTTGGACATGGTGGAAGACAGCTAAGAGCGCTACCGTGCGCAGCATCATGAGCTGGGTCGACGCCATCGTGTTTGCCCTCGTAGCCGTATATTTCGTGCACATCTACTTCTTCCAGAACTACACCATCCCTACCTCATCATTGGAGAAGTCACTGCTCGTGGGCGACTACCTCTTCGTGAGCAAGGTGTCGTATGGCCCTCGCAAGCCCAACACACCGCTCACCATGCCACTCACGCAACACACCATGCCCATCACTGGCGGCAAGAGCTACATAGAGTGGCCCCAATGGCCCTACGAGCGTGTCAAGGGACTGGGCAACGTAGAGCTCAACGACATCGTCGTGTTCAACTACCCTACCGGCGACACCATCGTGAGCAACCCACAGTTTGCCGCCAATGACTTCTACAAGATGGTGAGCGACATCAGCGTAGAGCTCAACCGTGGCCACTACCCCGACGTAGATAGTCTCAACGCAGCCGATGAGCGCAAGGCATATGAGCAATTCCTGGCCAAGGGACGTAAGTATATAGCCAGTCATCCCGAGGTATTCGGCAAGGTCGACTGGCGCCCTGTAGACCGTCGCGAGAACTATGTAAAGCGCTGTGTAGGTATGCCGGGACAGACATTGGAGATCAAGGACAAGGTCATCTACCTCGACGGCGTGGCCAACAAGGAGCCCGACAACGTGCAGTACAGCTACTACGTGACTACCAAGCGCCCCATCGGCGAGAAGCTGCGTCGCGAGCTGGGTATCAGCAAGGAGGACTTGGCCAACCACAATGCCAACAGCACCTACTACTACCTGCCACTGACACAGAAGGCCTACGAGATACTGTCAAAGCGTACCGATATTGTGGAAAAGATAACTCCCGTTGTTGAGGAGCACGGACATGGCCTCTACCCTGTAAACAAGCATACAGGCTGGAGCATCGACAACTACGGACCCTTGTGGATTCCCAAGCGTGGAGAAACGATTGCCCTCACGCTCGACAATCTCCCCTTCTACGAGCGCCCCATCGCCGTATATGAGGGCAACGACCTGCAGGTGCGCGATGGCAAGATATACATCAATGGCAAAGAGGCCACCGAGTATACCTTCACCATGGACTACTACTGGATGCAGGGCGACAACCGTCACAACAGCCTCGACTCACGCTTCTGGGGCTTCGTACCTGAGGATCACATCGTGGGCAAGCCCATCCTCATCTGGCTATCGCTCGACAAGGACCGCGGCTGGCTGGATGGTAAGATCCGTTGGAACCGCCTGTTCCGCATGGTGGAGAGCTACGATTAATTATATAGTAAATAAGCATAATAGCGAATGGCAGCGCACCTCACGGTGTGCTGCCATTCTACTTGTCAAGGTTTAGGTTTCAAACAATAATAATCAACAAGCGTTTCTATTCTTAGGTTTAGGTTGTCTTATGGAAAAGAGGATTATCTCCTTTTGCGTATTTCATAATGCTTCACTTTGCCACTGATTGTCTTGGGGAGTTCATCGACAAATTCCACTACGCGTGGGTATTTGTAGGGGGCTGTGGTCTCCTTCACATGCAGCTGTATCTCTTTGACCAGTGCCTCGCCAGCCTTGTCGCGATAGTCATCAGTAAGCACGATGGTGGCCTTCACCACCTGTCCGCGTATCTCGTCGGGCACACCCGTGATGGCACATTCGAGCACTGCAGGATGCTTCATGAGGGCGCTCTCCACCTCAAATGGCCCGATACGGTAGCCAGAAGACTTTATCACATCGTCCATGCGGCCTACAAACCAGAAATAGCCATCTCTATCGCGATAGGCAATGTCGCCCGTATGGTACCAGCCATCGCGATTTGCCGTTGCTGTAAGCGCTGTGTCGCAATAGTACTCCTTGAAGAGACCCAGAGGCTTTCCCACGGCCGTGCGTATGACAATCTCACCCTCCTCGTCGGCGCCAAGCAGCTTGCCCTCGCTATCCATAATCTCCACATGATATTGCGGACCGCGCACACCCATGGATCCTGGCTTGGGCTTACACCAAGGATAAGTGCCAACGGAAAGCGTCGTCTCCGTCTGCCCATACCCCTCCATCAGGCGAATGCCTGTGAGACGATACCACTCGTCAAACACACTGGGGTTGAGTGCCTCGCCTGCTACCGTACAGTAGCGCAAGCTGCTGATGTCGTAGCTAGCCACATCCTCTTTGATGAGGAAGCGGAATACTGTAGGTGGCGCACAGAAAGAGGTGATACGATACTTCTCTATCGTACGCAGGATATCGGCAGGAGGGAAACGGCCTTCGTAGTCGTATACAAATACCGTAGCACCTGCTATCCACTGTCCATACAGCTTACCCCAGGCTGCCTTGCCCCACCCCGTATCGCTCAGCGTCAAGTGCAGCGAATCTTCGCTGAGGTTGTGCCAGTACTTGCCCGTGATAATATGTCCCAACGGATAGGTGAAGTCGTGGCACACCATCTTGGGCTCGCCTGTGGTGCCCGAAGTGAAATACATCAACATTGTGTCGCTGCACTCATTGCGCTCGGGAGCCACGAAAGGCGCCGCATTGGCGATACCTTTATGGAAGTCGTTCCATCCCTCGGGGATAATTTCTCCGATGGAAACGAGTCTTTTTAGCGTCGGACAACAATGGAGAACTGCCTCTACATTGGCAATGATGTCGCTGTCGCCACAGGCTACGATAGCCTTTATGCCTGCCGCATTGCAGCGATACTCTATGTCGTGGCTACGCAGCAGATGAGTAGCAGGCACCACGACAGCGCCCAGCTTGTGCAGAGCCAGCATGCTGAACCACCACTCACAGCGGCGTTTGAGGATGAGCATCACCACATCGCCTCGCCCGATACCGAGGCTTTGGAAGTAGGAGGCGGTACGATCGGAGTATTCCTTCAGGTCGCGGAAGGTGAACAGACGTTCCTTGCCGTCTTCGTTGGTCCATAGCAATGCGTTCTTTGTCGGATTCTCTTCGGCCCACGCATCTACCACATCGTAGGCGAAGTTGAAGTGTGCAGGCACACACACCTGATAGTGCTCCATGAAATCCTCATAGGAATTGAAGTCACATTGCTTTAGAAATCGTTCCAACATATTGCTTTTGCTTTTTCGGCCGCAAAGATAATATGCTGGTAAAATAGGCTCCTATCCGTTCGTCATCAAACGCAACACCACTGCCCACAAAACGCGTGTCGTTCGTCAAGGGGCTTAGTGGCGAATGGTGCACAATGCAGATTTACTACGACTTATCTACGCCATACTCCCTCTTCAGGAATTCGTAGCCGATACGGCAACGAAGGCAGTCGCGACGATCGCAATATTGCTTCTTGAGCTGGATGAGCGCTTGGCTGTCGGCTGCATTCTTGACAAGCAATCCACAATCGGTCCAGATGCGTATGATATAATTGTTCTCGGCCTTCAACTGTTCGAGCAGGGCAATGGCTTGTTCGCAATATCGCTCACTGTCCTTACGACGCCCATAGCTGTAGTAGAAGGGTGCGACGGAGTTGATGAGCAGTAGCGTGACTGCCGAGTCGGTGACTCGCTTCTTCATCGGTGCCGAGGGAGTGGAAGCAAACGTGTAGTGAGTGTCCCAATAGGGCGATGCCTCCACACGCAGTAGTGCTGTGATAGCCGCCTTATCAGTGGCAGTAAGCAGCTTTGACACACTGATGCGATGCTCATGGTATAGACTAGCCAGCTGGGCCAACCTCACATGAGGGAAGTTTGCCGGACGCATCCCCAGCAGGCGCCACATCGTAGCCTCCATAGGGTGCAGGCTGAATTTATGTGCAAGAAAAGCATACTCGCGCTTCAATGCCTGGAAATAGGTGTCCTCATGCAGAGCATCGTGATAATAGGCTGGTACGGTAGCCTCATCAAGCAACCCAGCCTGCCCGAAGAAGAAAGCCTCTACCTGCAACAAGTTGTCGGCATGCTTGTCGACAGCACGGAAATCTATCCTTCGTGCCCACTCATCAAATGCCTCTCCATTGGTACCGAAGCCAAAGTTACGGGCAAGGGTGCAAAAGAGCGCATCGTCCCAATTCTTGTCGTGGGCCTCGTAGCGGGCGGCAATCAGTTCGGCACGCTGGTCGAGCCGCTCGTACAGGAGCGACGACATCCAGCTATGTACAGTCAGGCTACTCAGGTCGGGGATGATGCGATAGCACGGAGGATAGCGGTCGGCATCAAGCAGCTCACGATAGTTGTCGACAATGTGTTGTGGTACCTGCAGCACCATTTGCGGTATGGGCGTGCAGTCCGTGCGCATCACCTCACGATCGGCCGTAGCAACCACATGCAGCACCACCGAGTCGTACCGTTTGTCGGTATCATGTCCGTGAAGGTACCAGTCCGAAGCGTTCACATGAATCTCCACATTGCCCACCCATAGTGTGCCGTCAATCTTCACCTTGGCATTGAAGAAGTCGGGACCGTCATTACGGTTTTCCATACCGGGGTCAATGACCTCTACATGTCGTCCGCCCGTCGTGGTGAGCGGAGTGAGCGGAAAGAGACGATGCTTCCAAGTATAGTGAAGAAGAGACTCCATGATATAACTCTCTATTTAATGATTTACAATTTAACGATTTACAATTCTACAATTTGTATATACGATTCTCTCTTGTGGATTAAACAGTAAATAGTACATTGCGAAAATGTAAATTAGGCATACTGCTTCTTAATCTGCTCAAATATCTCAAACAAATCCTCTACAGTCTCGGCCCGCAGCATGGCAATGCGCAGCTGCTTGAAGTCGGGAAGTCCCTTGAAGAGCGGTGTGGCAGCCAAGTGGCGGCGTATGTGCAATATGCCGCGCCGTTCGTCGAGTCGGGCTACGCTCTGCTTCACCTGATCGCGTAGGATATCCATACGTTCGTCAAAGGTGAGAGGCGGCAAATGCTCACCTGTCTCCAAATAGTGCTTCACCTCACGGAATATCCAGGGGCGACCAAAGCTGGCGCGGCCTATCATCACGGCATCCACGCCGTAACGGTCGAAACATTCCTTGGCCCTCTCGGGGGTGGTGATGTCGCCATTACCAATAATAGGTATATGCATGCGCGGATTGTTCTTCACCTCACCGATGAGTGTCCAGTCGGCCTCTCCCGTATACATCTGAGCACGGGTACGGCCATGGATGGTGAGCGCCTTGATGCCACAGTCCTGCAGCTGCTCGGCCAGGTCGACGATGATCTTCGAACTCTCGTCCCATCCGAGACGGGTCTTCACCGTGACGGGAGTCTTCACGGCATTTACTACTGAGCGTACGATGTCGAGCATAAGCGGCACATTCTGCAGCATGCCGGCGCCGGCTCCCTTGCCAGCCACACGCTTCACAGGGCAGCCGAAGTTGAGGTCTATGATATCGGGCTTCACCGTCTCCACGATGCGTGCCGCCTCGGTCATCGAGTCCACGTCGCGCCCATAAATCTGTATGGCCACGGGGCGCTCCTCATCGCTGATGGTGAGCTTTTGCATCGACTTGTTCACCTGACGGATGAGCGCATCGCTCGACACAAATTCCGTATACACAAGATCTGCACCAAACTCCTT
Source organism: Bacteroidaceae bacterium (assembly GCA_017465905.1). Classification (GTDB taxonomy): domain Bacteria; phylum Bacteroidota; class Bacteroidia; order Bacteroidales; family Bacteroidaceae; genus UBA1189. The sequence goes on from JAFTVE010000009.1 coordinate 10,912, forward strand.
GCACATCAAACGGAATCCCTGGTCGGTAACATCCTCCATCGGTGCCAACAGCACCGGATATTTTCCTAATTCTATATTATCAATCTTCATCGGAGTATATTATTATTGCATTTTTTACGAAAGCATGCGCCTCTTGCGTCGTACATGCCGTATGAGAACAAAGAGAACGATGCATACAGAAGTGAGTCCCTCGGCCGCAGGAATGGCGAGCCAGGCACCCGGTACGCCCCAGACAAGAGGGAGCACCGCAAAGCAGAGTATGAGGAAGATGTAGCCACGCAGGGCAGTGAACACGGTGGCCCAAGCACCGCGCTTGATACTCTGGAAGTAGCCTATCATGGTGACGTTGACGGCAAGGAAGAGCAGGTCAATGGCAAAGAGGGGCATACCCTTGACAGCAAGGGCGTGGGTGGTGGGGTCGTCCTTCACGAAGAGGCTCACCAGCGGGTCGGTGAGGAAAATGATGAGGGTGGTCATCACCACGCTGCACACGATGGCCACGGTAAGCACCAGGCGCAGGGTATGGCGCACACGCTCCCAGCGACGGGCACCATAGTCGTAGCTGATAATGGGCTGGGCCGACTGGGCGATGGCATTGTTGATCATGAAGAAGAGCGGACTGCAGTAGCAGGCTATGCTGTAGGCAGCCACGCCGCTCTCGCCGAGCAGACTACCGAAGACATAGTTGCCCAACACGAGCATGAGCGAGATGGCTACCTCGCCAAGGAAGCCGGAGAGGCCCAACTTCACCTGTTGCCACGTTGTCTGCAGCCATCGCGTACCCCGGCCGAAGGCAGCTCTCAGGCTACAGAGTTGGATGCGCTTGGTAAAGAAAATCAGGTAGCCCATGATGAGCAGGGCGCCCACAAGGCAGCTGAGCGACGAGGCGATGGCAGCTCCCATGATACCCATGTCGAGGGGATAGATGAAGATATAGTCGAGCAGGATGTTGAGCCCGGCACCGATAACCTCGCACCACATGGCAAACTTGGGTGCTCCGTCGAGGCGGACAAAGAACATACCACCGAACATCACACAACTGGCAGGCATACCCACCGTCACCCACAACATATACTCCTTGACGAGAGGAAGCAGGCGGTCGGTGCTGCCGAAGAGGTAGGCCATCGTGTCGAGGTTGAGCAGGATGATAGCCGAGAGCAGGGTGACGACGGCCACTGCCACGAGCAGCGAAGTGGTAATCTCGCGATTGGCCTCCTTCGTCTTACCCTGTGCCAATGAGATGGAGGCACGCACCGAAGCACCTATACCGAACATCAAGGCAATGCCCGTGACGAGCATAAACACCGGCGCAACAATATTGATGGCTGCCAAGGCATCGCTGCCCACACGCTGCCCTACGAACATGCCGTCGGTAATGTTCATCACCGAGCCGGAGAACATACCCAGCAGCGTGGGGAAGAACATCTTCGTGAATAGTCGCCCGGGCGACATATGGTCAAAGTCAAGGGACATCTCTTCTCAATTTAAGAATCTGTTTTGCAAAACCAACTTGGTAGTCAAAGGGAGTTATAAGGAGTTATCAAGAAGATAAAGACCATAGCAATAGATACCGTCCTTAGGATAGTCTTCCCATACGAAATGACGGGAGTGCAAGGTACGAGTAAAATGTTTTTTTGCTTTCATGATTGAGAAAAATCTGTTATCTTCGCGTTTCAGTATGCGAAAGTACGAAAAAACTTACAAACTAAAAAAACTTACAAACATATAAACTTATAAACTTACAAACTTATAAACTCAAAGACATATGAATATAGGTGACAAGGCTCCCGAGCGTTTGGGAGTGAATGAGAACGGGCAGGAGGTGCTGCTCAGCAACTATCGCGGCAAGAAGGTAGTACTCTACTTCTACCCCAAGGACAACACATCGGGCTGCACGGCCGAGGCATGCAGCCTGCGCGACCACTACGGCGAGTTCCGTGCCCGGGGTTACGAAGTGATTGGCGTGAGTGTAGACAGTGCCGCCTCGCACCGCAAGTTTATCGACAAGTACGAACTGCCCTTCACCCTGATTGCCGACACCGACAAGGAACTGGTGCAGGCCATGGGCGTGTGGGGCGAGAAGAGCATGTACGGTCGCAAGTACATGGGCACCTTCCGCACCACCTTCGTAATCGACGAGAACGGCATCATCGAACAGATATATCTGCCTAAGGAGATCAAGACCTCTACCCACGCCGAGCAGTTGCTGGAGTAATGAAACAGATGGAGGCGACCCTCACGGGCAGCCTCCATCCTTCTCTGATGTTCTTCAAAAATTACGATTGTCTATTTCTTCTTCGGTTGCTTATTGAATCGGTACACCACGTGCAGCATGGCGTAGCGCGGCACTACGTTGTGCCATGTCTCCTGTATGCCCTGCGCGTTCACCGAGTAGCGGATGTTGGAGAGCTGGCCCAGCAGGTCGAAGCCGTCGGCTATGAAGGTGAGGTTACCCTTCAGGATGCTCTTCGATAGGCGTGCGTTCCACACCAGATCATCGGTGTTCATCGACTCGTCGGCATAGCCACGGCGGCTATACATGGTGAGGTCGGTGCTGAGGTTCACTCCCCACGGCAGCTCGCTCTTCAACGTCAGGCCATAGTCATAGTCGATGGCATGGATGGTGGTGAAGTCCTCGCGGTTGCCTGTGGCGTAGCGGTAGGTGGCATTGGCCTTGAGGTAGACGGTCGACTGCTCCCACTTGTTTTCAAAGCCCAGGCTTTCACGAAGGTTCACGTTGCGCACCACACTCTTGGGGGCGGCCGTGGAGCCTACGACGCTGATGTAGTCCACGCTGTTGACATACCCTGCCGTGGTTCCATGCGAGAAGGTCATCGTAGCCGCCTCGTCCAGTGCGCTACTCATCTTATAATAAGCACTTGCCTGCCAGTTGCCGTTGATATTGGTGGGCGATGAGGTGGTAACGCCAGTTGCCTTGTCGTAGGTGCGGTAGTTGGCGATGCTGTTGCATACGAGCGAACCTTCTACACCGGTTTCAAACAATTGTTGGCGTTGCTGCTTGCGTTGCTGGAAATAGAACTTTGCATTATGTCGGTGAGTATTCTTCAGGCTTTCTCCTGTGCGTATAATTATATATAACGGATTGGCATCGCTTACATAAGGCACATTATAGGTCAAAGCCGGGGCAGTATTGGTGAAGTTATATATCCACCTGTATTCGCGGCGCGGTGTCGTATCGGTAAGGTTCTCTATAATCCGATATTCTGCCTGACCTTGCAGCAATGCATCGGTGCGGTAAAGCGTGGTGTCCATACGTCCACGTTGATAGTCCAGCCGCTCAGTCGCAATGTTCAATGGCAGACGGAAGACAAGGTGCTGCTGACCGTTGTCGCCCTCTATCCATCGTTCAAGTTCAATGGCTGGTGTATGGCGATGTGTATGTGCCGTACTGAAGTTACTGTTGTTGATGTCAAGCGCATGGTTCAGTGAATCACGTGTGGAGGGGAGCATGCCCAATGCCTTGTCCTCGGGACTCCAGTCGGCATACGTATCGAGTCGGTAAAGGGCATTGTCTGTATCACGGAAACTGTAATAATAGGTATATTTAGGACGGAGTATAAAGCTGCGGTCACCTTTGATGGCATGGTTGTATTCCAATTGTGCCTGTATATTACTGTTGAGTGAAGGCATCTCCCGATATTGGTTGCGCAAGTCGTTGTCCCTGCCGCTCCCCTCTCCATAATAGAGGCGATAATGTGAGAACTGCTTGGAGCGTGTGCGATTATAGTTACCGTTCATGGTCAGGCGGATATAGTCGGACGTATTGGACGGTGTATATGAATAATACAGATTGCCTTTCAGTAGCAGTCTGTCGCGGTCAGTAAGGTTCTGAGTATACAACTTGTTGACAAGCATATCAGACAACACACCATCGTAGACAGGGCGGAATATACTGTCGAGCGAGGCTCCACGATAATTCTCTGATGGCTGCTGTGAGTATGTAGCCGAACGGTTTATGCCCGTAATGTCGTTGTGGAAATACTCCACATTGGGCGTAACTCTAAGAAACCAGTAATTGCCTCTAAGGAACAGGCGAGAGTCAGAAATAAGATGAAACTGCCTGTCACGGCTCGTGTTGTTGCTGCGCTTATAGGTATTGCCATCTTGGTAGAAGTCGGTGGCAGAGGTGTAGGTTTCATCCTGTTTGTCTTCGTGATATACCTTGAGTGCACTCTGTACACCCCAATTGTTATCCTTGTCCCACGTGAAGTCAATGCCTCCCGTCTTGATGTCGGTAATTCCTGTAGCTTGCCATGCTGGACTCCAGTCGCCATTGCTGCCTGGCTGTCGAGTATCGTTGGTGTTGTTGATATTTCCATAAACACCGATACGCATATTGTTGGTAAACATCAGCCCGAACACACGACCAAGATAATGCTCGCCCGTGCCGTAAGCAACTTCGGCATTGGATATCCATCCTGCAGAGAACTCCTTTTTCAGATTTACATCCACAACCAGAGGTTTCTGATGAAAGTCACCGATGACATGTGCGTCTTCGAGTGCCTTTTCATATACCTTTACCTTGTCCACCATATAGGCTGGCAGGTTGCTCAGAGCTACGCTGGCATCGCCTCGGAAGAAGTCCTTGCCATTGACCAGCAGACTCTCCACATATCGTCCGTTCACGAGTATCTGGTTGCCTTTCAGCTCCACGCCCGGTAGCTGTTCGATGAGAGCGTCAAGCATTGAACCGTCGGCCAAACGGAAAGCGTCGGCATTATATACGATGGTATCGCCCCGATACACCATCTTTACCTTCGTCGCCTTCACCGTCACCTCACCCAACGTTATGGGCAACTCACTCATGACAATGTTTCCCAGTTGCTTGTACTTGGTCTTGTCATTGCGGAAGTCAAGGTCGATGTATTGCGTCTTATAGCCCATCATGTGTATCTTGGCTATCATGGCCGAATCGCGTAGTATCTTGAATGAGAAGATACCGCTGTTCTCCATTTTGCCCGTAACGGTACAGAACTTCGAGCTGTCGGCATACATCACATCCACATACACAGGCAATCCTTGACGTGTGACGGCATCAATGGCACGACCTTCAATATGAACAATGTCAAGGTTGGTGTTTTGTGCCATCAATCTAGTCGATAACATCGTCACGACAAGAGCAAGGAATAGTTTGGTTGGTTTCATCGCATTGATTGTTTATGTTGTTACACGAATTAGCGAATTATCATAAATTATTATTACTGCTATTTCTTCTTCGGTTGCTTATTGAATCGGTACACCACGTGCAGCATGGCGTAGCGTGGCACCACGTTGTGCCATGTCTCCTGTATGCCCTGCGCGTTCACCGAGTAGCGGATGTTGGAGAGCTGGCCCAGCAGGTCGAAGCCGTCGGCGATGAAGGTGAGGTTCCCCTTCAGGATACTCTTCGACAGGCGTGCGTTCCACACCAGATCATTCGTATTCATCGACTCGTCGGCATAGCCACGGCGGCTATACATGGTGAGGTCGGTGCTGAGGTTGACTCCCCACGGCAGCTCGCTCTTCAACGTCAGGCCATAGTCATAGTCGATGGCATGGATGGTGGTGAAGTCCTCGCGGTTGCCTGTGGCATAGCGGTAGGTCGCGTTGGCTTTGAGGTAGACGGTCGACTGCTCCCACTTGTTTTCAAAGCCCAGGCTTTCACGAAGGTTCACATTGCGCACCACACTCTTGGGATCGGCCGTGGAGCCTACGACGCTGATGTAGTCCACGCTGTTGACATACCCTGCCGTGGTTCCGTGCGAGAAGGTAGTGCGCTCTGCATCATCGAGCGCACTGCTCATACTGTAATAAGCACTTGCCTGCCAGTTTCCGTTGATATTGGTAGGCCATGAGGTGGTAACGCCCGTGGCCTTGTCATAGGTGCGGTAGTGGGCGATGGCATTGCGCACAAGCGAGGCGTTGACACCCGCCTGAAGCAATTGATGGCGCTGCTGCTTGCGTTGCTGGAAATAGAATGTCGCACTGTGGCGGTGGGTACTCTTCAATCCGTCGTTGCGGTTGATGTATATCGACAGCGGATTGGCATCGTTCACGTAAGGAATGTTGTACGAGAGCGAAGGTGCCGAGTTGGAGAAGTTATAGGTCCACTTGTATTCGTGTCGTGGCACAGAGTCGCCCTTCATGTCGTTTACTATGCGGTATTCAGCACTTCCCTCCAGTCGGGCTGTGAGGCGACTTACTAGCGTGTCGATGTGGCCTCGCTGATAGTCGAGCTGTTCCGATATGATATTCAGCGGTAGGCGTAACAGATAGTAATGTGAGTTCTTATCATTGTTTTTCACGCGTTCCAGTTCAATACTCGGTATGTGATGATGGACATACGACACACTGTTGCTACTATTGATTATATCAAGCACATGGTTCAGCGAGTCGCGTGTGGAAGGGAGCATTCCTAACTCTCTATCCTCGGGGCTCCATCCCTCATACCAATCCAGTCGATATAGGTTACCCAATAAATTGTTTGAGTTGTATGAATAGATATACTTAGGACGCAAAATAAAATTACGTTCTTGGTTCAATGCATGGTTATAGTCGAACTGTGCCGACAGATTATTTTCCCATTTTTGAGAATATCCATATTGATTACGATTATCATCGGTTTTTCCGGCTTCATTTCCATAGTGTAGCATACTGTGGCTAAAAGTCTTATCCTCATACGTGTATCGCTTTCCTCTTACGATAAATACGATATGATCAAGTGTTTGCTCAAATTTCACAGAGCCATACATATACCCTTGCATGCTCAGCTGTTCGCGCTCACTCATTGATTGATTCTGCACGCTATATGTCATGGCATCGAGCAACGCAGTGCTGTATGCGGGGCGGAATATACTGTCGAGCGATGCACTACGGTAGCTTTCGTTGGGTTTGGCGTTGAACACAGCCCCTTCGTTCGTATGGGAGATGTCGTTGTGGAAATATTCCCCGGCTGCACGAAAATCAAAGTACCAGTACTTTCCCTTATCGTACAATCGGTAATCTGATATGATATGCAACTGATTGTCCCTCTCTTTGTTTCGGCTGCGTGAGTAGACATCACCGTCATCATAGAAGTTGGTTGCCGAGGTTGCAGACTCAGTGTGTTCATCTTCACCATACACTCTCAGATTGGTTTCCACTCCAAAAGTCTCTTCTTTATTGTCCCAGCGGAGGCCAATTCCGCTCAACTTCATATCGGTCACGCCTGAAGCTTGCCACGAGGGATTCCATTCTCCTCTTGAACCTGGTTGTCGTGTATCGCTGGTATTGTTTATGTTTCCAAACATGGCCAATCGCATTTGGTCGGTGAACAATAGGCCGAACATGCGTCCGAGATACCGATTATTCGTACCATAACCCGCTTCTACATTGGAGACCCATCCAGTCGAGAATTCCTTCTTTAGGTTCACGTCCACCACCAACGGCTTTTCGCGGAGCGTGCCTGTAATGTAGGCATCCTCGTGCTCCTTTTCGTATACTTTCACCTTGTTAACCATATAGGCTGGCAGATTCTGCAACGCTACACTGGGATCACCACGGAAAAAGTCCTTACCGTTGACCAACAGGCTTTCCACATACCGACCGTTCACAAGGATTTGGTTCCCTTTCAGCTCCACACCGGGCAGCTGTTCAATGAGTGCATCCAGCATGGAGCCATCGCTCAATCGGAATGCATCGGCATTGTAAATTATGGTATCACCTCGGAACACCATCTTTACTTTAGAAGCCTTTACCACAACTTCATCCAGTTCGAGCGGTTTTTCAACCATTTCAATCTTACCTAAGTTTTTCAGTTTTGTGGGCTTGATACCTCTAAAATCTAATGTCAGCCAATAGGGCTCATAACCCATCATGTCAAACCTACAGATAATAACTGAATCTATCGGCAAATTCATACTAAAGTTTCCTTCGTTTCCCAATGCGCCATTAGCAACGACTGTGCTATCTTGCCACATGAGGGTAACATTGGCTGGTAACGGTTTGCGTATTACCTTATCTATCACCTTAGCCTCAACAACCATAACTTTCCCATTATAGTCTGTTTGGGAGAATACATTTATCAGGCTAAAGGAAAGCAGAATCAACAGTAAGGTTCTTTTCATAAAGAAATCAATTTGCTTATTTTATACTATCACAACTGTGAATTCTCTTTATTCCTATATCCCCAAAACTGAATTTGTCAGTCGCATTACCTAATCCAAAATCGAAATTGGAATCTTGACTTCCTCTCTTAACTTCCTTGTTAATAAAAAGAGTCTCATATCCCTCCTTGCTAAACTTAAAGATAAAAAGAGTATTGGTCATCAGATTGAAAGAGAATTTTCCCTCCTCACCTTCAACACTCCATGTAGGCCAAGACGTAAGGACAGCACTATCTGCCGACATGATTGTAACATCCACTTTAGGTATAGGAACTTTTGATTTAGCATCTACAATCCTACCTTCAAATGTCATCTTCTCTGTTTTCTGGGAAGAAGCATTTGTCTGTGCCATCACCCCGGTCGTCAGCATCATTGTGCATAGCGCCACAAATAATCTGTTCTGTTTCATTACTGTGTTTTTATTAGGTTATACGTTTGCTTTTCACATGGCAAAGGAACGCATAATCCATAGCCACACCAACGAAAAAACGTGGCAAAAGCGTGGCACGAGCGTGACATTTGCGTGACACGAAGGATTCTGACTTATTTGATAGTGTAATCATTATAACTTTTTGTCGATAATGCTTGTTAGATAAAAAATCAAATGAGTATCTTTGCGATGAAATAATAGAGGAACGAATATGGAACCGAAAGTAGGAGATAGAATGAAAGCCAATCCTCAGCTCACAGGCCTGGACAATTGGGTTGAGGGGCAGGTCATCGACGTAGAGCACAATCCCTTTACAGGATTGGTGATCTCAATCAAAGACCAATTGGGACGTATATTCTTTGGTCAGGTGAAATATTTCCAAATGGTTTGATAGAATGTTTGCCATAGCCTTTGATATGAATGTCGGTGATCTCCGTAGCAACTACGGGGAACCATACAATAATGCTTATTATGAAATCAAGACGCTGATGCGCAAATACGATTTCTATAATACGCAAGGTAGCGTATACCTCACCCAGCACAACGACATGTCGTATCTCTTCCGTGCTATTACGGCCTTGAAGCAGGTGGCTTGGTTTAGAGAATCTGTTCGTGACATACGCGCTTCCGTGTAGAAGACTGGTCAGACTTCACCTCCTTTGTGAAAGAATAACACCGATGGAATCGGTGATTTTGCATCCTCCTCAGGTGACAAAAGTTTATTTTTGGGGTGGCAACCGTTAGGTCGACGCCCATAGGGGCTTAAGTCAATGGCAATGCTGCATGGCAGCAATGAAGGCGATGAAGAAACGCAAACAATTTAAGTAATTAGCCAATTTTCCTTTGTCCAAATTATAGTTTTTCTTTGTCCAAACTGGAATTTGGAGCCTTGCAAACTGGAGTTTGGAACTGCCCAAATTGATTTATCATAGGCTTGACAAACTTTTGTCAAGCCTATGATAATTTTTTATCACACCGTTGACAATTTTTTATCACTGCTGTGATAATTTTTTGTCAAGCCTATGAAAAATCTTGACAAAACTTTTTCATGGGGTTTTTGCTTATGAAAATAGTCCGAGCTATCGTTACAGTCCTCTGCCAATATAAAGGTTGGTTTGCTTGGCAGAACTCAAATTCAGTTGACTCTGCTCTCGCTACACTACGCCACTGCCACCCCAAAAATAAACTTTTTCCACCTGCAGAAAGCCCCATTCACACGTTCGGGACTCAAAAATCGCCGATTTCATCGGAGTTCTGCACTCTGCCAGGCCAAAAATAAAAATCGATTACTCCTTATCCACCCCCATCACACCCAACACCAACAGCCGTGCGACTCCATGGCGCCTGCTCCACCGCGCCAGCAAAAGACATTCAGTTGTAATGGCAACTCCACCAATGAACACTCCCCACACACCAAGCGAAGGGAGCAGGTGGCACACTCTGGAGATAAGGATGAATATCAATGTTTGGAAATAATATATACCTAAAGAGCTCTCCCCTGCATCCTTTACAAATCTGATGACACGCTTGGCCGAGCATCTCTTATACACTCCGTACAGCAAGGGGAGAATCCATCCCAAGGCGAAGAAGGCTATCAACTGGCGCATTGCAGTGTGCAGCACACTGCCCAACATTCCCCAACTCCACACATCGGCAAGCAGCGTACGGGCGGCATATAGTGCACCGACATACAACACCAGCATACTTGCTGATATTCTCATACGTCTCTTCCCTGCATATATCCGATTAAGGGTGTGCTTGCCCGTCATATACCCCACAACGAGGAACGGATAGAGAAACGTGTAACGTGCCGGGATATAGCTGCTGTCGGGTATAAAGTATATCAAGACACCTGCCAACACATACATCCACACCTTGTCGCCCATACGTCGGATGAGCAGCAGCAACAACTGGTTGTAGAGCAATGCCCACAGGAACCAAAGATTGCCGACAATGGTACTGAACAAATCCTTCGCACATCCTATTATATCAAACGTTGGATGTACGGACCACTTGATAGCGAAGGCCAGCACGCCGAAGCTCAAAATGGGGAGTCCCAACTGCCGCAAGCGCCTCTTGGCCACTTCCAGCTCCGTCCGATGGGTCAATGTCTGCTGCAGGAGGTAACCGCTGACAGCCATGAACAGCGGCATATGGAACGTGTAGATAAACTTGAATATGGGATTGCAGTAGTATGCCCCTTGCAAGAAATACTCCGCGCCATAGCAGTATTGGATGGCATGTCCCACGAGCACCAATAGGATAGCCACTCCTTTGATGAAGTCAATATAATCATTTCTTTTCATATACAATCGAATTATTACAACCAGAAATCATATCCCCACCCAAGCGTTTGGTACCCAACGAATACGGTCGGCAATCCAAGCGATAGAGTAGCTGACAAGGAATGAAAGTAGCGTAATTGCCAACGGACGTATCCATAGCGGACACCAGTCCCACACGTCAAGCATACAGAGCATCCCCACCAGCGGCACATGCACGAAATAGATGACATAAGTGTAGCGCCCCGAGGAGGTGACAAACGATGTGAACCTGTCAGGAACTGCACACGACTTGAGGAGTAGGAACAAGCTGATTATGGCCAATGTATGCACAAGTGCGGTATTGGCACCATTCATCATCCCCCACACATTGAGGATATAGGCCAGCACGAAGCCAACGAGCCCGAAGCGACGGTTGGCACGCTCATCGGTAAGATAGCGCACACAGTAGTGCCCACATAGGAAAAAGCCCATATACATGAAGGCCGAGGCATTATAATAATGGATAGAGCCAAACTGAGGATAGTAGACCCGCAGTGCGAGCCACGCAAACCAAAGCACCAGACCATATTGGGTGAGCCGCCTCCCACGAGGAGTAGAGAGAACATGCTGCATAAATGGAGTCAGCAGATAGAGCCCTATCAATACGAATATATACCAATACGACGGATTGATTTTGCCCGAGAGCAGATAGGGAACATAATGCAACAAAGCCTCCTTTGCGGAATGCACGTCAGTATACTTATGCATCACTGCCGAGATGATATAAACTAGTGTGCCCCACAGCAGATAGGGAACGAACAGGCGCTTTAGCCGTCGTGACAGGAATTGCGCTATCGGTAAGGGCTTGCCTCCGAGCATCAATGCTCCCGATAGCATAAAGAATAGCGGGACTCCCATCACCACCAGTTCTTGATAAATGTAGCGGACATCGCCGGCGACAGGCTCATCGAGTCGCAAGCCACTCCACGCATGCTGTGTGATGACCAGCAGTATGGCTGCCATGCGAATCAGATCAAGAAAAACGACACGTTGTGTTTTCATTTGTGCTTTTTCCGACAAAATTATAGGAACTTACTGAGTGCTGTCTGTACCAGGATATTGCAATTACATTGCAGCGATATTGTAAATGTATTGCATGAGGGGCTGCACCGTAATTTAGTCCACGGTACAGCCCCATTCAGGTCAATTGTATAGTTCTAAAATAATGTGCCCCACCAGACTTGTCTGATGGGGCACGGGTTGTATGCAGATATAAAAAACTCAATCGCTACATAAATACATATTGCATGCCTACATATCGGTGGCGCTCCGTTGCACTTTGCCAGGCCAAAAATAAAAATAGTTTGCACGGAATAAGGAGGGCTTTTATCTCTTTATCGCTTTCAATATATTCTCTCTTTGAACTGGAGATGTGCCCACCTCTATGAGGATGATTCTGCCTTCCTCATCAAGCACCACAGTAAAAGGATAGCTGCTTACACCCACTTGTCCTATGAGTTCTTCATCGTTGACCAACTGATGAAAACGGAACTTGTTGTCCTTGACAACCTGTTTGATTTTCTCGGCACTTTCGAATGTCACAGCCAGGAACGTCACATCACGGTGCTTTCTTACCCAACGGCCCAGCTCTGGCATTTCCTTTATGCAAGGGCCGCACCCAGTAAACCAGAAGTTGATGACCGCCTTCCTGCCCATCAAGTCCTTGTTGCTCCACTCACGGCCATTCATGTCGCGAAGAGTAAAGCGCGGAAACGTATCTCCTACACTGACATTCATCGTTGGAGCCAAGATGGTAGTATGAAACCTACGGGCATTAGCAGCCCTTTTCAATATGTCTTCCCCATTCTTTATCTTTTCTGTCGGGATAGCATATTTCTTTGCGGCTTCTGACAATTGCGGGTAATCAAGTATGGTGATTTTGCCCCAAACGGAATCTTCCAACATCGCCATCTCTACAACGCTTCCAGGGGGTACCTGCTCAGGCTTCTCGTAGAAGAACATGCCATTGGTAATCTTTAATGTTTTGTGTTGAGTTGAACACGATGAACAAAGCACCGCCACGGCAAGGGCGAGAAGTAGTTTGGTTGGTTTCATTGTATTGGTTATTGTATGTTGTTACACGATTTATTTATGGCTAATTTATGGGCAATTCACGAGAATTCGTGTCTAAGAAAATAAAGGCATGAATTGCCATGTAATTGGCCACGAAACGAGTTCGCCGCCCGCAGGGGCCAAAGGCAATTTCAAGGAATTATTGTTTTATTCCCATCCCAATTCTTCAGTACTTCGGCTAATCATCCCTTTAGCATACCCTCTATCTACTTTGCGTACAATATGGTTTTCGTCAAGGTAGAAGAATACAGGTACTCCGCGATTAGTACCGACATAAGCGTTTAGCACAGCATCTTCGCCAAGCAGCATCGGGTAGCTTATCTTGTGATGGGCAGCATAGTCGCGCAGACTCTGTGCACTTTTTCCCCATGATTCAATAGATACTATGTTATAGCGTTTGCTCAGCTCTACCAGTTCGGGATAGGCCTGTGCGCAAGGACCACAGCCAAGGCCCGTCAGGTTGATAATCGTAGGTTTGCCACGCAAGGAGCTTAGCGCCACCGACTTCCCGTTCATATCTTTCAATGTCCACTCAGGAGCGGCCTTGCCTATAAGCTGTTCGTTCTGCCGGGCCTCTTTGTCCATATCCCTCCTGCCGACATAATGTACCTTGTAGCTCCCATGCAGAAGTATGAGGTCTGTTGCAACGATGGGAGAGGTCGTAACCTCCTCACTCCATTCTGCATGATGGCAAGTGACATCCTGCACGTTATGGCTCATCTCCCTCAAATATCTATAAGGCATAGCATCTCCCTTGCGAATCCATAGCGTGTAGTAGGAGTAAGCATCCTCCTCGCTGAGGGCAAAAGGGTTCTCTGGCATCTTGTAGGCACGTCCGAAGAACTCCACCTGCCTGTCTTCGTAGATGGAGAGCTTATAGATAAAGTCTTCATCCGTTTCCTCCACGTCAAGGTTGATACTGTCTGTGGTAGTCAGCATATAACGGATGAGACTCTTTACATAGCTGAAGAAGGGGGGATGATACATGCGGAACGGGAGTGCCTGACTCTTTGCATCCAGGAAGTCCTCTACAACTATCCGCTTCTCGTCGTGATTGAAAGAGGCGAGATTTATACCGTCGTATACACTGAATATCCAGCCATCCTCACCGTAGCGTAGGGCTGATGCTCCGATAGTCGTATCTTGTGGATTGTCTTGTTCTACAAACCTATTGCGTCGGATGCTGCTCCAATCCTTCTCATAAGGCGCCTTCACCTTCTCTTCTATCTCGTATCCTGCCACCTTGATACGTTCAACCGTCTCTAACGCATGCTTGAGGCAATCTTCCGATTGTTGCTTCTTCGGTGTACACGCCCCCAGCAGCACCGCTGCGGCAAGGGCAAGGAATAGTTTGGTTGGTTTCATTGTGGTTTGATTATTAATCCTTCTTGTAACGACAAGCAAAGGAAAGCAATAAATCCCGTTCGTACAACTTAACGTTACAAAAAGTGAAACGAGATGCCCAACTTTAACCATTATTATTAGTTGTAGATGAGGGCCACGTCCAATGGTCAGGTGGTCTCACCCTGAACCATGCACCTATCCCTTACCGCCGAATATCACATCGCAGAAGTCGGTGGGGAGTTTCTTCTTGATGCGGTCTTTGCGCTTGCGGATGGTGCCGGGAGTGGTGTGCCCGATATAGGCAATGACATTGTTGCTATAGCCAAGGTAGGTGCAGAAGCAGCAGATGAGCTCTTGGTCGTTGAGTTCGGCGTTCTCGATGAGCGTGGCACAAGCCTCCTTGAATGCGGCGAACAGCGAACTCTCCACGTCGCGTGTGGCCTCGAAGGCCATATCGTAGAGCTCCTTCTCCTTTATCTGCATCGTGTTGAGGTCGTCGTAGCTGGTGGTGTGTTCGAAGGCACGGCGACCATCGGCAAGGCTGCGGCGCAGTATCAGTGACTCGGGCAAGGCAAAGGTTTCGCCACGCTCCTCTTCGGTGAGTTGGGGCTGAGGTTCCTCGGTCTCCTGCTGTGGAGTGTCCCCATATTCGTATACCCTCGGCGGCCTCTTCTTATTCTTATATATATACCACGCGGTGAAGAGCATGGCGATGATAAGCAGCACGATTATTCTGATTGCAAAAGGCGATAGGCCTGATGGAGCCTCTTTTGTTGTGGCTTGCTGAGTGGCAGCAGGAGTCTTTGCTCCCGGGCATGCGCAGTCCTTAGATTTCTTGGACTGGGCGATGGTGCGCTCCATCTCGGCCTTGAAGGCCGAGGCCGACTGAGGAGAATGAACGTCGAGGCCACGAATCTGTTCCAAGGGGATGACAGCTGCCTCCTCGAAGCGCTGTTGGTAATAGGCTGCCGAGTCGGGGATTTGTCGGTTATGATAGATGTGCTTCAGCACGTAAGCCACGATATAGTCCGTCCAGTTCTGTCGCACGGGGAAGCTCATTGCCTTGTGGCAATAGTGGATGGCCGAGTCAATCTCGCCGTAGTGCCACAGGTCGTCGCCCTTGTGGGCATAGTATTGTGCCAAGTTGATGTCATTGCCTACGCCAGCCTTGGCATACTCGATGCAGCGGTTGATATACATCAGCGCCTTGGCATAGTTGGTACGTCCGTAAGCACCGTACGACTCAATATTATGCAACATATAAAGTGCCTTTACGCGTAGGGAATCGGTGGAATCATCGCGCACCACCACATTGGCAAAGTGGTATTCGGCTTCAGACAGGCTCCGCTTGTCCTTCTTGTCCTTATTAAACCTACCGTGTGCACGATAGGCGAGTTCCAGCTCCTGATAGGCAGTGAGCTCGATATACACCTTCTTGGGGGCTTGCACCTCCTCCTTATCCTTCTTGCTGCAGGCCGCAAGACCAACTAAGGTCATCGACAACACGATATACAAGATACGCTTCATATATAAGAATCTGTTTTTAAGGTTATCGCCAACATGTTTTTGTAGTTACTCTGTGCAAATGTACTGTTTTCATCGCTACGCACCAAGAAAACAGGTGTGACAAAAGCGTGGCAAAAACGTGGCAAGGGAGAAACCACCCCTATTTCCTTTCGTTCCGTGCAAGCAAAACAGAAACCGCCTTTTCACGGAAAAGTCCGATGGAAAGGCGGTTTTTTGCTATTTCAATACATCTGTACTACTCGGCCAAGATGCCCAGTTCGGCACCTGAGGCGAAGTCGTTGCCTGCCTGTGAGCTGAGTGCGGTGAAGCGGATGTAGCGAGCCTTCACGGGCTTGTCGAGCATCACGCGCTTGAGCTTGTTGTCGTTGGCAAAGGCACCTTCGGCTACGGGCTCACTCCATGTCTTGGCATCGTCAGATACTTGCAAGCGGTAGTTCTTGATGTTGCCGTTAGGACTGTCCTGACGGGGCAGGTAGGTGAAGCCGGTGATGGTCTTCACTTCGCCGGCATCGAGATCTACCCAGTGGGGGTACTTGGCCACGGTCACCGAGTACATGGTGTGCCAGATGGTGTTGGCATCGTTGTCCACGAGGTGGCGTGCATTGCCCTCGCCCGACTCCTCGCTACTGGTGAAGATAACCTCGGTATTGATCTTCTCAATCTTGGCGAAGGTCATGGTCACCTTGAGCTCGGGCTTCTCCTTATAATAAGCGGTGATGGTACCTCCATCGCGGAAGGGGATGGGCTCGGTATACTTCACGGCCTTAACCTTACGGCCAGTGCCAATCTTGTACATCACGGTAGCACCCTCGATGCCACTCTCGATGGCGATGTCGCCATTCTTCTGCTGGGTCATGAGCAGGGGCTTGTCGCCTGCGGTAGCCACATTGGCACCACGCTCGGCACCCGCAGGACGAATGATGAATCCCATGCGTGTGGGAGCACCGAAGGCACGGTCGTGCACGAGCGGACCGCCCTGACCGCATGAGTTACCACCCAAACCTGTCACCACTGCGTCTACGGTGAGGTATGTCACGTCGCTCTTGGGCAAGAGGTGAGGATGAGTAGTCATGGTGAGGTCCATAGCGCTATTGCTTGTTACGCCTACGGCATAGGGGTTCTCGTTCACTACGAGCATACCCTTACCGGCCTTATTGGTGAGCGATGCCCAGCGGGTCTCCTCGTGGTTACCCATCTGCATGGGCTTGGGCCAATTGGTGAACTGCTCAGCTACGGTAGATGAGAACTGCTCGATGAATGAGCCTGTCTTGCGGTCGTTGTAGTTGTCGACGGGTCCACGTCCGTAGTATTTGAAGCGGTCGTATGTGGCAGGTACCTGCATCATATAACCTAGGCGTGCAAGCACGAGTGAGGGGTTATTAGATGTGATAGCTGACTGCAGTTCGATTGATCCGTCGGGATATACGGTCCACACCTGGTTGGTGGTGAACTTGAAGTCGTTCTCACCGAAGGGGAGCTGGGTTTGCTCCACGAGCTCGTGGATACCGCTGTCGTAACGACCATTCTTGCTGTTGAGGCGTGCACCATTGGGAGCCTGTGACACAACGGTGAAGGTGAGCACTACGGATCCGTCCTTATTAAGAATGGTGTTGGCATCGACAGCCTTGTGCTGCAGGTTGTGCAAACCATTCTGGAACCAGGGCTGGTAGCACCAGTTGTCGTTGCTCACGAAGGCACGGAAGGCATTGAGGCGAGGACCACCTCCTGCAGCGATGACTACATCGTCACCATAGGTGAGCTGGTGGATAGTACCCTGAGCCATATCGAACTGTACCTCGAAGCCGTTGCCCTTGATGGTTCTGATATTATTCTCGTTCATCTCGCCCTGCAACTTGTCGCCAGTGGCTACGGTGTTGATAGCAGGCTTCTCACCTGCAGCCTTCACAGCAAGCTGCTCCTCAAACTGGGGATAGCCCTGCTTTGCCCAAGGCATATCCTTGCCGAGGAGGAACTGTACCTTCACGAAGTACTCGCCATCGGCGTCGAGTGATGCGAAGTCGTAGGGGAGGCGGTAGGAAGCCTTCTGGCGGGGCTGGAGTGCCATGCGCGGACCCTGCACGGGCTGGTTCTGCTGGATGCACTTGCCATCCTTCCAGAGCGACCATACGATTTCGTAATCGTTGAGCGGAGTGTAGTAGTTCTTGTTGAAGATCTCTACCATGCCCTTTTCGGCGTCAAGCATCTTCACACCAACGTACTGGTACACCTTCTTTACCTCCCAGTACTGGGGCTTGGGCTCGCGGTCACCGAAGATGATACCGTTCATCACGAACTGGCCATCGTTGGGGGTGTCGCCGAAGTTACCACCGTAGGCAAGGTAGCGTGTGCCGTCCTTCTCATAGTTATACATGGATTGGTCTACCCAGTCCCAGATAGCACCACCACAGAAGAAATTGGTGCTCTCGATAGCCTCCCAGTAGTCGATGAGGTTACCTACGGCATTACCCATCGAGTGGGCATATTCTGATACGTGGAACGGATACTTGATGCCATACTTACCGGTCACAGCACCACGCATCCAACCGATTGAGGGGTACTGGTTTGAACCCATATCCACGATGTCGTTGTTGCGCTCATACTGCACGGGGCGTGTAGCGTCGAATGCCTTGAGGGCGTCGTAGGCAGCCACGAAGTTCTTACCGGGGCCAGCCTCATTACCGAGTGACCATATCACCACACAAGCATTGTTGACGGTGGCGTGAGCCATCTCCATCACACGGGCTACGTGAGCCTTCTTCCACTCTTCGGGGTGAGAGAGCGATGCATCGCCGTAGTAGTACTCGTGGCTCTCGATGTTGGCCTCATCCTCGAGGTAGATACCGTACTTGTCGCAGAGGAAGTACCAGTAGGGATCGCAGGGATAGTGTGAGTTACGCACATGGTTAATGTTGGCACGCTTCATCAGCATCACCTCTTCCTCCTGCATCTCGCGAGTGATGGCGTGACCCACTGCAGGGTGGCTCTCGTGGCGGTTAACGCCTTTGAGCTTCACGGGCTTACCATTTATATAATAGTAGCGGCCAGCCAAGCCAAACTCATCATCCTCGGCTTTGGTGTCCTTAATCTCCACCTCGCGGAAACCAACGATGGTAGATACGGTCTCAAGGGTGCGTCCCTTCTTGTCGAGCAGTTCTACTACGAGAGTGTAACGGTAGGGAGCCTCGGCAGTCCACTTTCGGGGATTCGCTATGCCATACTCCCAAGTTACCACACCCGTGCCACCATGCTTTTCCAACAAGCTTAGTACGCCCGAACTACTTCCTTGATTAATCTCCCCATTTTCGTCAGAATATAGGTCATGCTGATAGAGCGTATAGCGCATACCCAAGTTCTTGACATTCTTCTTTGAAGTATTAACAAGTTCAGCGGTAATGTTGAGAACACCTGCTTCGTAGTTCTCATCCAAATCGGGCTTCACCACGAGGTCGCGGATGCGCACCTGAGGACGGCTATGCAGTGCCACGGTGCGGAAGATACCGGGGAGGCGGAACATATCCTGTGCCTCAAGGAACGAAGCGTCGCTGGAGCGGTATACCTCTACGGCTACGGTGTTGGGGCCATCGTGCAGGTACTTGGTGATGTTGAACTCGGCATTGTTGCGTGAGTTCTTTGAGAAACCTACATACTGGCCATTGATCCAGAGGTAGAAGAACGAGTCCACACCGTCGAAGGTGATGAACACCTCGCGGCCCTCCCAGTCGGCGGGCACCTCGAACGTGCGGAGGTATGAGCCCACCTCGTTGCGGTGGTTATAGGTGGTCCAGTGTGTGGGCGGAGTACGCATCACACCACCCTTCCAGTCGCCCACAGCCACGCGGTGCTGGAAGATGACGGGCTGGTTCACATAGATGGGTGTACCATACTTCTGCGAGCCATCCTTCTGGATACCGGCGATGTTCCATGATGAGGGTACGGCGAGGTCGTCCCAAGCGGTGGCATCGAAGCCAGGCTGGAAGAAGTCCTTCGGACGCTCATCGGGGTTGGGTGCCCAGTGGAACTTCCATGTACCGTTCAGTGACTGCCAGTACTTGCTGTTCTCGGGGAGGAACTTGCGGGCGCTCTCCACGCTCTCGAACGAGAAGAAATAGGCGTGGGGCTGCTCCTTGTTGAGCGACAGCTCTTCTACTGACTCCCACTCCTTGCCGGTGGGCGCGGCTTGATTACCATAAAGGAAACCTTCGAGGGCGGGCGATTGTGCCGCCAAGTGCATGCAGGTACATCCTGCTGCGATTACGGAAAGAAATCTTTTCATGATATTGTTAATAAATGTTTGTATTTGCGCAATTTGCTACAAAATTAGTGCAAGCCGAGAGAAAACGCAAATTTATTTGTAGTTTTCCGAGCCGATGCCTAATTTCAAGCTGTGAAGCAGATTAAAATTAGTACAAAATTTCGGTTTTGCGAAGACAATGCAAGATTACTCGTATTGTTGAGCGTGAGAAATATTAAAACAAGTTTTATATTTCGCTCACTTTTACGTACTTTTGTCCCCCAAACAACAAATATTAATAGGTATGAAAAAGTTTTTATTTTCTATGCTGTCCGTAGTAGCCGCCACGCTGATGCTCTCATCATGTGCTGGCAAGCGCAGCTACGAGACAGTCGACGGCGACCCCATGCAGAGCCGTATCTACACATTGGACAATGGGTTGAAGGTGTACCTCACCGTAAATAAGGAGACTCCGCGCATACAGACCTACATCCCCGTGCGTGTGGGTGGCAAGAACGACCCCGCCGAGACTACCGGCCTTGCCCACTACTTCGAGCACCTGATGTTCAAGGGCACCGAGAACTTCGGCACACAGAACTACGCCGAGGAGAAGCCCCTGCTCGACCAGATTGAGGCACTCTTCGAGGTGTACCGCACCAAGACCGACGAGGCCGAGCGCACCGCCATCTACCGCCAGATCGACAGCCTCTCCTACGAGGCATCCAAGCTCTCCATCCCCAACGAGTATGACAAGCTGATGGCTGCCATCGGTGCCGACGGCACCAACGCCTACACCAGCTTCGATGTCACCTGCTACATCGAGGATATCCCCTCCAACCAGCTGGAAAACTGGGCAAAGATTCAGGCCGACCGCTTCAAGCACAACGTCATCCGCGGTTTCCATACCGAGCTGGAGACCGTATATGAGGAGAAGAACATGAGCCTCACCCGCGATAGCCGCAAGCTCACCGAGGCCATGTTCTCGGCACTGTTTACCCACCACCCCTACGGCACACAGACCGTGCTGGGCACACAGGAGCACCTCAAGAACCCCTCCATCACCAACATCAAAAACTATTATAAGAAATGGTATGTGCCCAACAATATGGCGATCTGTATGTCGGGCGACTTCGACTTCGATGAGGCGATGGACATCATCGAGAAGTACTTCGGCGATATGCAGCCCAACCCCGAGCTGCAGATGATGAGCTTCGAGCCCGAGGCCGAGATCACCGAGCCCATCGTGCGCGAGGTGTGGGGCCTGGAGTCAGAGCGCGTAGCCCTCGCATGGCGCTTCCCCGGTGCTGCTTCCGACGAGGCACTCATGCTGAGCGTCATCAGCTCCATCATGAGCAACGGCCAGGCAGGTCTCATCGACCTTAACCTCATGCAGGAGCAGAAGCTGCTCTCGGCCTATGCCTTCCCCTACGACCAGACCGACTACACGGCCTACTTCATGCAGGGCTCTCCCAAGCAGGGACAGTCGCTCGATGAGGTGAAGGAGCTGCTGCTCGCTCAGATCGACGCCCTGCGCCGTGGCGATTGGGATGAGTCGCTGCTCGCTGCCGGCATCGCCAACTACAAGCTACAGGTGCAGCAGATGCTCGAGGACAACAGCTCGCGTGCCGACCTCTTCGTCACCAGCTTCGTCAACGGACAGCCTTGGGCCGATATGGTACACCGCGTAGAGCGCATGGAGCAGATCACCAAGGCCGATGTCGTGGCCTTTGCCAATGCCCACCTCAAGGACAACAACTACGCCATCGTCTACAAGCGTCAGGGGCAGGATCTCGGCGTGAAGAAGATTGCCAAGCCCGCCATCACACCTATCTTCATGAACCGCGACACCACCAGCGCCTTCCTCCGCGAGGTGCAGGCATCGGTAGTGGCTCCCATCGAGCCCGTCTTCGTGGACTTCGAGAAAGACATGAGCCGCGGCACCGTAGGCAACCTTCCCTTATTATATAAGAAGAACGAGATGAACGACATCTTCTCTCTCCAGTACATCTTCGACTTCGGTGCCAACGAGATGAAGGCACTCTCTACCGCTCGCGACTACCTCGACTACCTGGGCACATCAGACATGACAGCCGCCCAGATCAAGCAGGCCTTCTACAACCTCGCCTGCAGCTACTACATCAGTGTAGGCAATACACAGGCCACCATCAGTCTCAGCGGTCTGTCTGAGAATATGGCCGAGGCCATCGCCCTGCTCGAGAAGGTCATCGCCGACGCACTGCCCAACCAGGCTGCTTACGACAACCTCGTGGCCGACATCCTCAAGTCACGTGCCAATGGCAAGGCCAACCAGAACACCAACTTCACCCGCCTGCGCCAGTACGGCATCTACGGTCCCGTCAATCCCTCGAAGAACATCCTCAGCGAGAGCGAGCTCCGCAGCATGAAGCCCGAGGCACTCATCGCCACCATCGCCCAGCTCCCCACCTATGAGCACCGCGTGCTCTACTACGGCCCCATGGCCATGGAAGAGGTGTCGGCTACCGTGGCCGGCTTGCACAAGGTACCCGCTGAGCTGAAGGCTATGGCAAAGAACGAGGCCTTCCAGTACCAGCGTGCCGATGAGAACATCGTCTACATAGCCCCCTACGACGCCAACCAGATATACATGTCGGCCGTGTCAAACCAGGGCGAGCAGTATGATGTGTCAAAGACACCCATCATCACCCTCTACAACGAGTACTTCGGTGGTGGCATGAACAGCATCGTGTTCCAGGAGATGCGCGAGGCCCGCGGCCTCGCCTACAGCGCTTCGGCCCGCATGATAGAGCCTTGGCGCACTGAGGATCCCGCCTACTACTGGACCTACATCGCCACGCAGAACGACAAGATGATCGATGCGCTCACAGCCTTCGACGAGATTATCAACAATATGCCCGTGAGCGAGAAAGCCTTCGACATTGCCAAGGAGGCCCTCATCAGCCGCCTGCGCACCGAGCGCATCACACGCGACCGCGTGCTCACCTACTACCTCGACCAGGAGGAGCTGGGCCTCACTGAGGACACCCGCCGCCAGCTCTACGAAGCCGTGCAGGGCATGACCCTCGCCGATGTGGTAGCCTACCAGCAGGCCAACGTCAAGGACCGCAAGTACATCACCTGCATCCTCGGTCGCGAAGCCGACCTCGACATGAAGTCATTGGAGAAGTGGGGCAAGATTATCCGTCTCACCCCGGAAGACATCTTCGGGTATTGACCATGACAGATAAGTTTAGACATACAGCCCTTGTGCTTGAAGGTGGCGGCATGCGCGGAGTATTCACGAGCGGTGTGCTCGACTGGATGCTCGACCATGCCATCACCTTCCCCTACCTCGTAGGAGTATCGGCAGGTTCGAGCAATGCACTGTCGTTCGCCTCACAACAACGTGGTCGTGCCAAGTACACTTTTGCCGACCTGCAGGCCGAGCGTCATTACCTCGGCGTAGGCAACCTCTTCCGTCACCGCAGCATCATGGATATGGATCTCCTCTATCATGAGTTGCCCGAAACATTATGGCCCTACGACTATGCCGCCTACCGCGACAACCCCATGCGAGTGGAGAGCGTAGCTACAGACTGCCTCACTGGCGGAGCCGTATACCTCGAAGAAAAGGAGAATACTGAGCGCATCATCAATATCGTGCGTGCCTCCTCCAGTCTACCCTTTGCATGCCCCATAGCTCATGTCGATGGACGTCCCATGCTCGATGGCGGCATTGCCGACTCCATCCCCCTGCAGCATGCCTTTGAGCAGGGCTACGAGAAAGCCATAGTAGTGCTCACTCGCCATCGAGGCTACCGCAAGGATGAGAAGCCACCCCGCATACCATCGTTCATCTATAGCCGCTATCCCAAGTTGCGCGAGGCTCTGCGTACCCGTGGCAAGCGCTACAATAACCAGCTCGCCTGGGTAGAACAGTTGGAGGACGAAGGACGCATCACCGTCATCCGCCCAGCCCACCCTGTCGACGTGGCACGCATCGAAACCAATATGGACAAGATGAATGCCCTCTACCACCATGGTTTCGAGATGGCCGAGAAGATACTGGGATAAAGAAGAGGAGTACCTTCATCTGGGAAAAGCACGATGAAAAGGCGGTTTTTAGAACAAAAAGGACGCATCAAGATGCGTCCTTTTGTTGTGATTATGGTAAATCTAAACCTTAAATAAGGGCAAACGAGAGGTTGCCACGGCAACAAAGCTTACCATCGACCTTGGCCTCTGCCTTGGCAAAGACAATAGCCTGACGACGATCTGTGATAGTGGAGCGGATGACAATGGTGTCACCTGGACGAACCTGATGCTTGAAGCGCACGTTGTCGATACCTGTGTATAGAGGGCGCTTGCTCTTGATCTCGTCGCCAAGGAGTAGCGCACACGACTGAGCCATCATCTCGCATAGGATGACACCTGGTACCACGGGGTAGTCGGGGAAGTGACCCTGGATGAAAAACTCGTCGCCACGCACCTTATAGGTTGCCACAGCATAGTGTTGCTCAGTGCCGTCGGCAGCTGTCTCGGTCTCTACCACAATGGAGTCGACAAGCAACATCGGCTCGCGATGAGGAAGATAGGTCTTGATTTCTTCTCTGTCCATATTGTTTTAGCAAACTCAATTCATCTTCTTCAATACCACACAGGCATTGTGCCCCCCGAAGCCCAGAGAGTTGGATGCAGCCATGGTCACATCGGCCTCAACAGCCTTGTTGGGCACGTAGTTGAGGTCGCACTCGGGGTCGGGCTCCTTGTAATTGATAGTAGGAGGCACGATGCCATGCTTCACGGCCAAGGCGGTGGCGATGAGTTCTATACCACCAGCAGCACCGAGCATGTGACCTGTCATCGACTTGGTGGAGCTGATAAGTGCCTTGCGGGCATCCTCTTCGCCAAGGGCAAGCTTGATGGCGTAGGTCTCGGTCTTGTCGTTGAGCGGAGTGCTGGTACCGTGTGCATTGATATAGAGGGTCTCGTCAGAGGTGTAGCCAGCCTCATCGAGTGCCATGCGGATAGCCTTCGAAGCTGGTATACCGTCGGGGCGCGGAGCAGTGTAGTGGTGGGCATCGCAGGTGTTGCCATAGCCAACGACCTCGGCATAGATGGTAGCGCCACGCTTCACGGCATGCTCATACTCTTCAAATACCAGTATACCGGCACCTTCGGCCATGGTAAAGCCACTGCGACGGGCATCGAATGGCGTGCAGGCATCTTCCAAGGTCTCGGCATTGGTGAGCGCACGGCTATTGGCAAAGCCACCGATTGCCAGAGGGTGTACGGCAGCCTCGGAGCCACCGGTAATGATGGCATCGGCAAGACCATACTTGATGGCACGGAATGCCTCACCGGCTGAGTGGGTACCTGTAGCACAGGCAGTCACGATGGGCAGACAGGGGCCTTGGGCATTATGACGGATAGCGATATTGCCCGAAGCAATATTGGCAATCATTGTAGGTACAAACAGGGGAGAGATGCGGCGTGCTCCTTCATTGAGTAGTTTTTCGGTCTCGCGCACGAAAGTGTTGATGCCGCCGATACCCGAGCCTACGTATACGCCGAAGCGATCGGGCTCGATATTCTCGCCGCTCACCAGACCACTGTCCTTCACTGCCTGATTGGCTGCAGCCATAGCATACTGGCAAAAGAGATCCATCTTGCGTACATCGGCACGCTCAAGGCCGTTGGCCATAGGATCGAAATCCTTCACTTGAGCTACAATGCGCACAGGGAGGTCCACATCGTCATATCCTTGGATAAAGTTCAAGCCACTCTTACCTTCTTTCAGACTGTTCCAAAAGTCGGCAACTGTGTTTCCCACAGGGCTGATGGTGCCCAAGCCAGTAATTACAACTCTTCTTTCCATGTTATATCTTATTCTGTTTTTCTTAATACTTGTTAATAACGTTGCAAATATAGTTATTTATTCCATTCGATGATACACGCACCCGTGGTAAATCCTGCACCAAAAGCACTAAACGCGAGCAAATCGCCATTTTTTAACTTTCCTTCACGGTTCAACTCATCGAGCAGCATGGGAATACTTGCCGATGAGGTGTTGCCATACTTGTCCATATTGACAGGGAACTTTGCCGTATCCATATTGAACCGATGACGGATGAAATCATTGATTCGGAAGTTTGCCTGATGGAGCACGTAGTAGGTGATGTCATTCTTGTCCAACCCTGCATCACTGAGCACAGCCAAGAGGTCGCGCAATGAGCATGTGACAGCAGTCTTGAATACCTCTTGCCCTGCCATGTAGAGGGGAATATGCTCTTCTTCCTTGGTAATGAAAGGGGTGGGTTCGAGCTTGCGCTTGTAGTGCAACACATCAAGGTTGCTCTTCGACGACACTTTGATGGCTCGCAGCCCATCGCCACGTGTCACTACCATAGCACCGGCACCATCGCCAAAGAGCACGCAGGTGCTGCGGTCATTCCAGTCGACCATGCGGGTGGGTTCCTCGGCTGCCATCACCAAGATATTAGCAGCGCGGCCTGACTGCAGCAGTGCCTCAGCAAAGTCAATGGCATAGATGAAACCCGAGCAGGCTGCATTGAGGTCTACGCAAGGGCACGATGCACCTATCTTGCCTTCTACGATGCTCGCTACAGACGGTGTGACATATTCGGACACTACATTAGAACAGATGATATAGTCAATATCCGCCGCTTTCATGCCCGCATCATCCAATGCTTTTTGGGCAGCCTCGGCAGCGAGATCCTCAAGATTCTCGTCAGTGATGATTTGCCGTGTGCAGATACCTGTGCGCTCACGAATCCACTCATCACTGGTGTCCATTATCTTCGACAGGTCGTCATTTGTCAAGGTGTGCTTAGGATGTGCACTACCGGTTCCAATTATTCTCATACGAAATGCTTAAAAAATTCGGTGCAAAAGTACACAATCCCTCCCACCCACTCAACAAAAGGGGTGCGGATGTGGCAGGAGACGGGCTCCATAGGGACAAAATGCGTGAATTGAGGGGTAAAGGGGCGAAATCCATATAGGGGTGAAAATCCCCCTAAATCTGCATTTATTCATTCCTTTTTCGTACTTTTGCAGTAAGGCATGAAGATTATTGCACTCGCTGAGAATAAAACTTGTTTATTCGCTCGTTTTTCGTATCTTTGCCCAATATTTACAACAAATCCAACCAAAATGTGCAAACTATGGAACTAAATAAGAAAGCACCACGATACCTTCTTGAGAGCCGTACGCTGACCGGTTCGGTCATCTTCATTGTGCTCTTTTCTATCCTTTTCATGATTATATATGGCCCCTACTCCTCCACTTCATGGCTCACACTGATGTTTCAGGAGCAAGAGAGCAGCGAGGTCTACAGTGGTTTCCGCATGGTAATGGCCTCGGTGGCCTTCTATCTTGTGGCCATCGCCTTCCTCATATTAAGCAAGGTGTTGCTTCATCAAGTACATCGCAGACATCCGATTACCAATGGACAGCTGATGCTGTGGGTCGGAGGCGAAGTAGTGATGGAATCATTCATTTATACAGTTTTCACCGAACTTTTTGTCATCACCAACCCCAATATATTCCTATCAATCCTCGGGCGTTCCATATTGGTATTGGCCTTTATCCTCATCGTGCCGTATGTAATATGTGTACTCTATGCCACTACCCGCTACCAGCGCCTTCTGCTTGACCGCATAGGCATGAATATGGTGAATGACAAGACCGACAATACCGATCCCAAACTCATCCACCTCGTGGACAGCACAGGGAAACTAAAGATGAGCATCAGTATCGACAGCCTCTATTATGTGGAGTCGCAGGATAACTACGTGAAGATATACTACGAAGCCGATGGCAAGCTATGCAACTATATGCTGCGCAGCACAACCAAAGCCATCGAGAACAAGTTTGGCGAGTACCTCATCCGCTGCCACCGTGGCTATATCGTCAACAAGAACAAGATAAAAATATTCCGTAACGACCGTGATGGTATGTACATCAAGCTCACGCACGATGGCATCAAGCAGATACCCGTATCAAAGTCATACTCATCGAACATCCAGCGCGTATTAGCTCACAACGCCGAAAAGGAGGAGGCTTGAATCGGTGCAGACTATTAGAAAACATCCGATGAAAAGGGAGTTTTCTTCCCTAATCCAATAAACAAAGCACTACACGATGGAGACTCCAACATGTAGCGCTTAATTCATTTTCTTAAAGACAGATTCTTAATAGTTCTCGGCCTTCACCTCAAAATAACCTTTGGGATGCAGGCAAGCAGGACAGCGATCGGGAGCCTTTTTCCCTGTAAAAGTATATCCACACTTGCGGCATTGCCAAGTTACGGGTTCAGGGCGGTGAAACACATGTTCACGCTCCATATTCTCCAACAAGCGTCGATAACGTTCCTCATGCTGCTGCTCGGCAACACAGATAGCGCGGTACATGATGGCTATCTCCTTGAAGCCTTCATCTTCGGCAATGTCTGCATACGAGGGATACATATCGTACCACTCCTCGTGCTCGCCCTCTGCTGCAGCACGCAGATTGTCCATTGTCGTCTGTATCTCACCTGCAGGGTAGGCAGCACGCACCTCTACCATACCCCCTTCGAGGAAACGGAACATACGTTCAGCATGCATCTTCTCTTGATCAGCGGTCTCAAGGAAGATGGCAGCAATCTGTTCGAAGCCTTCGCGACGGGCCTCTTCAGCAAAATAGGTATAACGCATACGTGCCTGCGACTCACCAGCAAATGAGGTAAGCAGATTCTTCTCGGTCAATGTACCTTTCACACTTTTCATACGGATTCTCTTTTAGGTTTATGATGATACCCGAAAGAACACACAAAAGCCCGAAAAGGTTTACCGAAAAAATCAGACAGCTTCTCAATAAGAGGCCGTAGCCTTGACGCCTCGCGCAACCAAGCGTTCGACGATAGCATCAAGCTCTTCGCGTGTGGCTTTCATGAGACCCGACGATGGTGTTTCCCTATCTATAGTATATATCATCACTTCACGCGGTGCTATACTCACTACTGCATCTATCCATGGATCCACATAGTGCGAAGTGGTATTGTCGACCGATACGCCCTCAGCATCAACGCCCTTCATGAACATCGTCTGCACTACGCATCGCCCCTCAAAATTGCGCATACAGGCTATCAGCTCATCCACATCGTAACGTCCAACAGGACGGTCCACCCGGGCAATGTATGCCGCATCTACCGTGTCGAGCTTCACGATATTGTTATCGACCAGCTTCAGAGCCTCGAACACCTCCTTTCGATTGATGCGCGTAGCATTAGTAAGTACGCTTACCTTGGCATTCGGGAAATAACGGTCGCGCAAAAACAACGTATCTCCAATAATTGAAGCGAATTCCGGATGCGCAGTAGGTTCTCCATTGCCTGCAAATGTCAGAACATCAGGAGTCATACCCTCACGCTGCATCTGCATGAGCTTTGCCTCCAAAGCCTCAGTCACCTCTTGGCGTGTAGGAAGCTTCGAGTGTGGCCTGCGGTCGGCATTGAAGCCACATTCGCAATAGATACAATCAAATGTACAAACTTTTCCATCACCAGGCAACAAGTTGATACCCAGCGACACGCCCAATCGACGACTCTTTATAGGTCCAAATATTGGCGAAGGATATATTACGGTAGACATATTCCTTATAGTATATAATTATTATTTCTCTGCAAATGTACAAAATTTACATTACATATCAGAATCTATCACAAATAAAGACTTTTTATGGTTCTTCTTACGAAAAAGTAATTGCCCCATTTCCTTAATAAACTCCTGCTGTACAAATGGCAGTGCACACTTTGTCTTGCCAGGCACGGGCTTGAGATAGCTTGAGTACCTGCTGGTTCATGATGACGAAGGCGAGGGTATGTCCGTTAGTGGCACGGGCATAGCCGGCAAGGGTGCTTACTCCCGTCATGCTACCTGTTTTGGCCACAATGCGTCCTCGCATAGTCTTGCCACTCATGCGATTCTTGAGAGTGCCGTCGGTGCCACTGTGGGGCAGAGATGAGGTAAGCAAGTTGTATATTTCAGGTTGACTGTGGGCGTAGCGTAGCACATTGAGCAGGAGACGGGCATTTATCATGTTGTAGCTTGAGAGGCCGCTGCCGTCTACGATTTTGTGGGGAGATGGCCGTGTAGTGTGGTCACTATACGATGTGTGGATAGATGCGAGCAGGGAATCTATCCGTACTACTCCGTCAGAAGCGGTAGCATAGGGCTTGCCACTGGCGGCAGCGAGATGATAGAGCAGGGCTTCGGCATTGAGATTGTCGCTTTCCTTGAGAGCCTCATGCACGACTTCACTGATGGGGCACTCGATGGATGCAATGGGGCGTGCATCGGGTGGGCAGAGAGCATAGCCGAAGGTGCTGGCACCTATACCGCTGCGCAGCATCCGTTCGGTGAAGAGGGCAAAAAAGTGCTGGTCAGAGGTTTGCATGCTCAGTTTACGGGTGCGTGGCTGTGTTACATTTCCCGTGATAGTGATGCGATTGCTGCCATGTTGCCAGTCACGTGTGATGCGTAACGGACCTACCGATTCGTTGTGGCATAGGGTGCGGTTGTCAATCTCATACCACGAGGAGGCGGGAGTGCACACAACAGTAGCTGTGCTGTCCTTCATCGTAGGTCTGACGCTTATCTCCACACATCCCTTCTCGAGCAGCAGGGGCGAGTAGTAGGGTTGGAAGGAGGCAGGTGCATCGTCCCAGCACCAGCCACTCCCCCAATAGGTGGTGTCGGCCATACTGACATCGGCCAGCACAGAGCCTGTAATGCTGCGTATACCAGCATGAGGAATGGCCGCAATCAAAGCGTCGAGGTCTGCTTCCGTGAACTCGGGATCGAAGCCGCCCACAACGTAGAGGTCGCCATGCAAGATGCTGTCGGCCCCCAGGAGGCCTGTGACACGCAGCTCTGTGCGCAGTGTATAGTCGGTTCCCAATCGGCTTAGTGCAGCTACCGCGGTTATCACCTTCTCCACTGAAGCTGGGCGGCATAGCTTGTCGGCACGGTGCTCATAGAGCATACGATCGGCAGTGAGGTCATATACCGCTACCGAGGCATCTGCTGTGTGGAGAAGGGCATCGCCCAGCAGGACGTCGATGCGGGTAGTGAGGCTCTGGGCATTCACAAGAATCGATACGCACAGAGCGGCAATAATGAGGGTATAGCGTCGCATTGGTTCTCAATTTTGCCGATAAAGTTACGACAATATATTCGAATTTTCAGAAAAAGCAGATTCAAAAACATATTAGCGTTAATTTTAAAACAAATTCTGAAATTCTTTACTTACCTTTGCGGTGTGAACCCCAATAAAGACGACAATGGTACACAAGTATGATTTTCTCGTTATCGGCTCAGGACTGGCTGGAATGAGTTTCGCGCTCAAGGTAGCGCACAAAGGTAAGGTTGCACTCATCTGCAAGGCAGGATTGGAAGAGGCCAATACCTATTATGCACAGGGCGGTATCGCCTCGGTCACAGACCTCACGGTGGACAACTTTGACAAGCACATTGAAGACACGATGATAGCGGGCGACCACATCAGCGACCCTGCTGCAGTAGAGAAAGTCGTCAAGGGTGCTCCGGCACAGATTGAGGAACTGATACGCTGGGGAGTCAATTTCGACAAGAAGGAGAACGGCGACTTTGACCTCCATAAAGAGGGCGGACACTCCGAGTTCCGCATCCTTCATCATAAGGACAATACGGGCGCCGAGATACAGACTTCGCTCATCGAGGCCGTGAAGGCACATCCCAACATAACGGTGCTGACCAACCACTTTGCCGTAGAGATTATCACGCAACACCACATGGGCATCATCGTCACTCGCCACACCTCTGGCATCCGTTGCTATGGAGCTTATGTGCTCAACGAAGACACAGGCGTGGTTGACACCTACCTTTCCAAAGTCACCGTAATGGCTACTGGCGGTTGCGAGGCTGTTTATCGCCAGACGACCAATCCACTCGTAGCTACGGGCGACGGCATCGCTATGGTATACCGTGCAAAGGGAGTAGTGAAGGATATGGAGTTCATCCAGTTCCACCCTACGGCACTGTTCCACCCCGGCGACCGCCCCTCATACCTCATCACCGAGGCTATGCGCGGCTATGGAGGTGTGCTCCGCACCAAGGATGGTAAGGAGTTCATGCAGAAGTACGACCCCCGTCTCTCACTCGCTCCGCGCGATATCGTGGCTCGTGCCATCGACAATGAGATGAAGACACGCGGCGACGAACACGTATACCTCGACGTCACCCACAAAGACCCTGAGGAGACGAAAGCGCACTTCCCCAACATCTACAAGAAATGCCTCTCCATAGGCATCGACATCACCAAGGACTATATCCCCGTAGCTCCTGCAGCCCACTATCTGTGTGGAGGAATCAAAGTAGACCTCGACGGACAGAGCAGCATACGCCGCCTCTATGCCATCGGTGAATGTTCATGCACAGGCTTGCACGGCGGCAACCGCTTAGCGTCAAACTCACTTATCGAAGCCATCGTATATGCTGATGCAGCAGCCAAGCATGCCCTGAGCGTGCTTGAACGCTACGACTTCAATGAAGATATCCCCGAATGGAACGATGAGGGCACCATCAGCACAGAGGAGCGCGTGCTCATAACACAGAGCATGAAGGAGGTGAACCAAATCATGGAAGCCTACGTCGGTATCGTACGAAGCAACACCCGCCTCACCCGAGCATGGAACCGCCTCGACATCCTCTACGAAGAGACCGAGGCCCTCTTCAAGCGCAGTAAGGCCACACGCGAGCTGTGCGAGCTTCGCAACATGATCAACGTCGGCTACCTCATCACCCGTCAGGCTATGGAGCGCAAGGAGAGCCGCGGCCTGCACTACACGATAGACTATCCGAGGAAATAGAATAAGACAGACTTATAGCACGGAAGAGCACGATAAAGGGATATGCCAAGGAGGAGATTTTCCAATAATATAAAACTGAAATGATGATGGCGACTGCTCAATGGAGTGGTCGCCATTGCTATGAGAGACAGATGACGCTGGAGCAGCTTTCGCACTATTGCCGAAAGAAATCTGACGCGCTTGTCGGCAAAGTCAACATTTATGAGTATTTTTGCAGTACAAAAGAATGTACGACCTCACAACGCGCGACATACAGTACTTGCAGGGTGTGGGCCCGCAACGGGCAGCCCTGTTGGCCAAGGAGCTGGGCATCGGCTCCATGCACGACCTGCTGTATAACTTCCCCTACAAGTATGTAGACCGCAGCCGACTTTACTACATCCACGAGATAGACGGCAATATGCCCTACATACAGCTCAAGGGCAAGATACTGCGCTACGAGACCGTGGGCACGGGGCGCAAGATGCGCTTGGTGGCCCACTTCTCGGACGGCACAGGGGTGATAGACTTAGTATGGTTCAACGGTGCCAAGTTTATCCCCAAGAGCTATCCCGTGGGGGTGGAGTACATCGTATTCGGCAAGCCTACAATGTTTGGCGACCGCATCAACGTGGCGCATCCCGATATTGACAAGGCCTCGGAGCTGTCGCTTTCCTCGATGGGCCTGCAGCCCTACTACAACACTACGGAGCGCATGAAGCGCAGCGGGCTCAACAGCAATGCCATACAGAAGATTGTGGGCAACCTCTTTGCCCTGCTCGAACGTATGCCCATAACCGAGACCTTGCCCGCCTCGTTCGTGCAGGAGCATCACCTGATGCCGCTACCCGAGGCGCTTCATGCGATACACTTCCCCAAGGAGCCCGAGCAGCTGCGCCGGGCACAGTACAGGCTCAAGTTTGAGGAGCTCTTCTATGTGCAGCTCAGCATACTGCGCTACTGCAAGGATCGCCGCCGCAAGTACCGTGGGCTGTGCTTCACCAAGGTGGGCGAGCTGTTCAACGAGTTCTATGCCAAGAAGCTCCCCTTCGAGCTGACGGGTGCGCAGAAGCGGGTCATCCGCGAGATGCGGCACGACATGAACAGTGGCCGACAGATGAACCGCCTCCTGCAGGGCGATGTGGGTAGCGGCAAGACACTGGTGGCGCTCATGACATCGCTCATCGCTATCGGCAACGGCTACCAGGCTTGCATCATGGCGCCCACGGAGATACTGGCCGAACAGCACTATGCCACGCTGTCGTCGATGCTCGAGGGGCTGCCCGTGCGTGTGGCCCTGCTCACGGGTAGTGTGAAGGGCAAGCGGCGCAAGGAGGTACTCGATGGCTTGCTCACAGGCGACATACACCTGCTGGTGGCTACCCATGCGGTGCTCGAGGATACGGTGCAGTTCTCGGCACTGGGCTTTGTGGTCATCGATGAGCAGCACCGCTTCGGCGTGGCGCAGCGTGCCAAGCTGTGGTCGAAGAATGCCTATGCACCGCATGTGTTGGTGATGACGGCCACGCCCATACCGCGTACCCTGGCCATGACGCTCTATGGCGACCTTGACGTGAGCATCATCGACGAGTTGCCGCCCGGGCGCAAACCCATACAGACGATACACCAGTATGGCAACCGCCAGGCACAGCTATATCAGTTCATGGCTGGGCAGATAGCCGAGGGCCGGCAGGTGTACGTGGTGTACCCGCTCATCAAGGAGAGCGAGAAGATTGACCTCAAGAACCTCGAGGAGGGCTATGCACAGGTGTGTGAGGCTTTCCCCCACTGCCAGGTGAGCATGGTGCACGGCAAGATGAAGCCTGCCGAGAAGGATGCCGAGATGCAGCGATTTCTCCGCCGCGAGACACAGATCATGGTGGCCACCACGGTGATAGAGGTGGGTGTGAACGTGCCCAACGCCTCGGTGATGGTGATAGAGAATGCCGAGCGATTTGGCCTGTCGCAACTGCACCAGCTACGTGGCCGCGTGGGACGCGGGGCCGACCAGTCGTACTGCATCCTGGTGACCTCGGTGAAGCTCTCGGAGGAGAGCAAGAAACGTCTCGAGATCATGGTGCGCACCAACGACGGATTCGAGATTGCCGAGGCCGACCTCAAGCTGCGCGGCCCGGGCGACCTCGAGGGCACGCAACAGAGCGGTATCGCCTTCGACCTCAAGATTGCCAATATAGCCCGCGACGGACAACTGCTGGGGCATGTGCGCAGCATTGCCGAGCGCATCACCGATGAGGACCCCGATGGCTCGCGACCCGAGAATGCGGTGATGTGGCAGCAACTGGAGCGACTGCGCAAGACGAATGTCAACTGGTCAGCAATCTCGTAGGGACAAGAAGAAATTAGGCGGCACCTCGGAAAACTGCAAATAAATTTGCGTTTTCTCTCGGCTTGCACTAATTTTGTGCATTCATAAGTAAGATAACACTATATAATATGATAGAAGAGAAACTGGTTAAGAGTATCGTGGAGGCGATACAAGCATTGTATGGAGCAACGGTAGGACCTGCTCAAGTACAGCTGCAAAAGACAAAGAAAGAGTTTGAGGGTCATCTGACACTCGTCGTATTCCCCTTCTTGCGTGCCTCACGCAAAGGCCCCGAGCAGACGGCTCAGGAGATAGGCGAGTACCTGGCCGCACACGAGTCCATGGTACAGACGTTTAATGTTATCAAGGGATTCCTTAACATCACCATTGCCGCTTCGGCATGGGTGGAGCTACTCGGCACAATTGACAACGATGCCAAGTATGGCCTGCAGACACCTACCGACGAGTCACCACTCGTAATGATTGAGTACTCGTCGCCCAACACCAACAAACCCCTCCACCTGGGCCATGTGCGCAACAACCTCTTGGGATATGCGCTCGCCAATATCATGGAGGCCAACGGCAACCGCGTGGTGAAGACCAACATCGTGAACGACCGCGGCATACATATATGCAAGTCAATGCTGGCATGGCAGAAGTATGGCGAGGGCGAGACTCCCGAGACATCGGGCAAGAAGGGCGACCACCTCATCGGCGACTACTACGTGGCCTTCGACAAGCACTACAAGGCTGAGGTAGCCGAGATTATGGAGCGCGAGAGCTGCACCAAGGAGGAGGCAGAGGCCAAGTCACCCCTGATGGCTGAGGCACGCGAGATGCTCGTGAAGTGGGAAGCCGGCGACACTGCAGTGCGCGGCCTGTGGCAGATGATGAACGAGTGGGTATATGCCGGATTCGACGAGACATACAAGATGATGGGCGTAGACTTCGACAAGATTTACTACGAATCACAAACCTATCTCGAAGGCAAAGAGAAAGTGATGGAGGGTCTGGAGAAGGGCTTCTTCTTCCGCAAGGAAGATGGCTCCGTATGGGCCGACCTCACCGGTGAAGGACTCGACCACAAGCTCCTGCTCCGTAGCGACGGCACATCGGTATACATGACACAGGACATCGGTACTGCCAAGCTGCGCTTCCAGGACTACCCCATCAACAAGATGATCTACGTAGTGGGCAATGAGCAGAACTACCACTTTCAGGTGCTCTCCATCCTGCTCGACAAGCTCGGCTTCGACTGGGGCAAGGACCTCGTACACTTCTCGTACGGTATGGTAGAGCTCCCCGAAGGTAAGATGAAGAGCCGCGAAGGCACCGTAGTGGATGCCGATGACCTCATGGCCGAGATGATAGCCACCGCACGCGACACTTCCAAGGAGCTGGGTAAGCTCGACGGACTCACCGCCGAGGAGGCCGAGGACATCGCCCGCATCGTGGGCCTCGGTGCACTCAAGTACTTCATCCTCAAGGTAGATGCCCGCAAGAACATGACCTTCAACCCCAAAGAGTCTATCGACTTCAACGGCAATACAGGCCCCTTCATCCAGTACACCTATGCCCGCATCCAGTCTATCCTGCGCAAGGCGCAAGATGTTCAATTGACAATTGACAATGCACAATTGACAATTAATGAAAAGGAGATGGCATTGATCCAGAAGCTGGCCGAGTTCCCCGCCGTAGTGAAGGAGGCAGGCGTAAGCTACACTCCCTCGGTAATAGCCAACTACGTATATGACCTCGTGAAGGAGTTCAACCAGTTCTACCACGACTACAGCATCCTGCGTGAGGAGAACGAAGCCGTGAAGCGCTTCCGCCTTGTGCTCTCGGCCAACGTAGCCAAGATTATCCGCTTGGGTATGGGACTACTCGGCATTGAAGTGCCCGACAGAATGTAAGACAATCAGGAATCAGGAGTAATCGCTTCGCTCAGGAGTTCTGACAATAGTACTGCACACTGAAACCAAGAAAAGAAACATCAGCCAATGGTATTGTCTGAACTCCCGACTTCTGAACTCCTGAACTTCTAAAAAATGAGCAAGAAAAAAAAGTTCTACGTCGTTTGGAGCGGTCTCAACCCCGGCATATATCATAGCTGGGATGACTGTCAGGCACAAATCAAAAGTGTCAAGGGCGCAGTATACAAATCTTTCGATTCTAAGGAGGAGGCCGAGCGTGCCTACGCCTCACCAGCGTATGAGTATGTAAAGAGAAAAAAGGAAGCCTCCCCTACCCCCTCCCAACCGAAGGTCGATGCCTGTAGGGGCCAAAGTCAAGGAGGGGAATCTGGTTCCGCGATGACTGAAAGTTCCCTCTTCAAGATGGGGATGGGGAATACCCCCCTTTACGCCCTCGCCGTAGATGCCGCCTGCAGTGGCAACCCTGGTCCTATGGAGTATCGTGGTGTATATCTTGGCGACGGCAAGGAGATATTCCACTTCGGCCCCGTGTATGGCACAAACAACATCGGAGAGTTTCTCGCCATCGTACATGCACTGGCATTACTCAATCAACGGGGTCTCAAGATGACCATCTACAGCGACAGTCGCACCGCCATCAGCTGGGTACGCAAGAAGTGCTGCAAGACACAACTCGAACGCACAGCCGAGACCGAAGCGCTGTTTCAGCTTATTGAACGCGCCGAAGCATGGCTCAAGGCACACCGCGTCACCAATCCTATCGTGAAATGGGAAACCGACAAATGGGGCGAAGTTCCCGCAGATTTCGGCAGGAAATAGTAAAAAAGGAATATCCTCTGTTATGTTTTTATAAAAAACAGTCGTAGCATACAATGCCTACGACTTTTTTTATTACCTTTACGACATCAAACCTTGAAATAAAGAAAGATAAGAATACCGTATTATGAACGAACTTTTCAACATCAAAGACCGCGTAGTCGTCCTAACGGGCGGCACAGGTGTGTTGGGCAAGGCTATTGCCCTGTATCTGGCCAAGCAAGGCGCTAAAGTTGTGGTAATGGGCCGCCGCGTAGAGGCTGGCGAGGCCATCGTGAAGCAAATCCGCGAAGAGGGCGGTGAAGGCATGTTCCTCGTGACCGATGTGATGAACCAGACCATAGTGGAGCAGAACCTTGCCGATGTACTGGCGCAGTATGGTCGCGTGGATGCGTTGCTCAATGCAGCTGGAGGCAACATGCCCGGTGCAACGATAGCCCCCACGGGTACCTTCTTCGACCTCAAGCCCGAAGAGTTCCAGCGCGTGCTCGACCTCAACCTCACTGGTACCGTCATACCCACTCAGGTATTCCTGCGCCCTATGGTAGAGCAGGGCAAGGGATGTGTGGTTAACTTTTCCTCTATGGCAGCCTTCCGCCCCATGACCCGTGTGTGTGGCTATGCAGCAGCCAAGGCAGGCATCAGCAACTTCACTGCCTATATGGCAACTGAGGTGGCCTCAAAGTTTGGAGAAGGTATCCGTGTCAATGCCATTGCACCAGGCTTCTTCCTCACCGAGCAAAACCGTACGCTACTCACCAATGAGGACGGTTCGTATACACAGCGTGGTACCGATGTGATACGCCAAACCCCCTTCAAGCGCTTCGGACGTCCCGAAGAGCTGTGCGGCACCATCCACTACCTCATCAGCGATGCATCAGCCTTCGTGACAGGTACCGTAGCTGTAGTCGATGGCGGCTTCAATGTGTTTGCCATGTAAATTCCCACCAATATAATAAATAAGAGACGTGCTATCTAGTATGATGGCACGTCTCTTATTTTCATATAACAGTTCGTTTACTTCTGTTCTGCAAGCTTAGCCCGGCGCTTTGTTTCCTTTGTAGACCAGCGTTGCAAGCGTTTATACTCTTTCTTGGTGAGGCGCATGAATGAGCCGTGCTGCGGACCTGTGACACCTTCTATATTCACGGGGTCAGAGAAGTTGCGCAGGTACTTGTCGGCCTTGCAGATGCGGTAGTTCTTAGGCTTTGACGAGTATTCGATGTAGGCTACACGCCAAGTGTCGTCGCCCATGAGCTGGAAAGCTGAAGAGCCTTCACACTTCTTGCGTCCCTCGAAATCAACGTAGTCATCCTCAATGGGTTCTCCCCAAGGACCATGCAGTGAAGAGGCTGTAGCGGTGTATATACCCGGCTTGCCACCCTCCTTCTTGATAAGCATATGGTAGAGACCGTCGCTCTCCAAGTAGTTGATGTCGGCATCAATGGTGGCATAGCCCCAGTCGAAGAGGAGCTGCGGTTTGGTGAGGCGAGTGAACGACTTGTCGGCATAGGAGTAATACATGCGGTCATACTGCTCCTCCTCACGGTTGAGCATGGAGTAGTAAATCATATAGCCACCCTTTTCTCCATCGGGCCACTGATAATCGGGATTCCAGAATATCTGTGGTGCCCAAACTCGGTCAATAGTACTGAAATCTCTGTACACGTCCGGTGCTTCGGGATTACAGAAGATTGCTGGGCCTTGTCGGAAGTCAAAGGTAACAGATTCCCAATGGATGAGGTCGCGACTGCGTAGGAGGTCAATGCCATAGTTGTCCCACACCTTTGACTTGCGCACACACATATCCGTGGTCACCATCACGTATCCTTTGCCATTATAGGAGCGAGCGATGAAAGCATCGCGGGTGCCTCCCTCTATACGGGCATGTTCCTCGGGGTCAAAGATAGGGTCGCCACCAATGACATCTTCGTAATGATAACCGTCACGACTAAGGGCATAGGCGGTATATTCGCCACGATCGCTCATATGGCAATAAAGGTATCCATAGTTTCCTTTCTGAAGGTTCTGTGCCTGCACACCTGTGCTAAGAGCAAGGAGCAGAGCTCCAATAAGAGTTGTTCTTCTCATGGTCAAAATGCTTTTGATTATTATTTAGCCTTATCATAGCCTGCTATGGCAGCTATTCGTTTGGGGATATCGGTATTGTCCATCTGCCCGGTAAACTGTTCGGCTCCATTGCCAATGGCAAAGATGGGAACGTAGGCCGCTGTATGCGATCCTACAGGCCATGACACCATGGCTATACGGTCGAGGATGCGCACTGCCAATGCAGAGATGGGTTCATCACGATAGTAGAGGCTCTCGGCCATCTTCACATTCTTCTCGCCAGTAAATGAGCGCTCAAACTCGTTGCGAAGAGCCTGCTCGTCACGTTCGCGGAGCTGTACAGTATCCCAAAATCCGAAGTTCTCCTTCAAGGCATCCTTCATCTGCTCCCAAGTGACATTATCCTTTGTCTCATGACGCATGCGGTTAACGATACGTGAAAAACCTGCCTGGCTCACCTTCTGAGCCTGCAAAGCGCCGAAGCGCAGTTCATATGATCCATTACCAAGGGTGAACCCGCCAGTCTCATGGTCGGCACTGATGACAATGAGTGTCTCCTTCGGGTGTTGCTTGTAGAACTCGTAAGCTACGCGGATAGCATTGTCGAAGTCTACCGTTTCATGCAACGCAGCAGCGGCATCGTTGGCATGGCAAGCATAGTCAATCTTGCCACCCTCAACCATGAGGAAGAAACCCTTCTTATGACGCTTATCGTAGAGATGGTCAATGGCAGCAGTAGTAATCTGTGTGAGCGTAAGGTCACCCTCACGGGCATCAATGGCATAGGGAAGCGTATTCTCCACAGCTCCATGCTTCTGTATGAGCAGAACCTTATCAGCCTCAGCCGCCTTTGTCTCATACTCGTCGTAGCCGCGAACAATGGTATATCCAGCTTCACTGATAAGGTCATAAAGCTGCGGAGCTGTATGGTTGTGAGGATTGACATTCTCGGCCAGATCGCCTCCAGCAAAGAAGTCGAAGCCCGAGGTCGCCAGTTGGGTACCTATTTCATAGTAGTCGTTACGACTTCTTTGATGTGCATAGAACGAAGCCGGAGTGGCATGATTGACGGTCACACTAGTTGTGATACCTACCTTGGCGCCATAGCGATGGGCCATCTCGGCTATGCTGGTCACGGGAGTAGCCTCATCGGCAGCCATACCGATGACCCCATTGTTGGTTTTATGCCCAGTAGCCAATGCAGTACCTCCGGCTGCCGAATCGGTTACATCAGAACTGGCCGAGTATGAGGTGGCTATACCCGTGTAAGGGAACTGGGCAAAACAAAGGGGTGTGATACCCAATTCGCCCTCGCATGAGCGGAGATAATACTGGGTAGCAACGACCTGATTGAGTCCCATACCGTCGCCAATAAAGAAGAATACATACTTGGGAGCCTTGGCAAAGCCCATCAGACAACAGCACAAGCAAAGTGCTATGACTGATATAAATCTATTATTTTTCATAAGTTGTGATTGGTAACTGATAATACCTTTATTAATATGCTGTCGCTTTTAGGTTGAGGCCAGTA
Source organism: Bacteroidaceae bacterium (assembly GCA_017465905.1). GTDB lineage: Bacteria > Bacteroidota > Bacteroidia > Bacteroidales > Bacteroidaceae > UBA1189. The sequence goes on from JAFTVE010000009.1 coordinate 52,533, forward strand.
GTCTCTTCGAGATTGAAGAGCAGATTCATGTTGTGTACCGCTTGACCACTAGTGCCCTTGAGCAGATTGTCAATACAGGAGGTAATAAGCAACATGTCGCCGTGCTTCTCCAGATGGATGAGGCACTTGTTGGTGTTGACGACCTGCTTCAGGTCTATGTTGTCAGGAGTAATGTGAGTAAACGAGTCCTCGGCATAGTAGTCGGTATACAGCTGATTAAGTTCCTCGATGGAGACCTTGTTCTTCACCATGATGGTACAGAAGATACCACGTGTAAAATTACCGCGATAGGGCACGAAATGGATAGCCGAGCTGAAGCTACTCTGCAACTGGTTCAGCGATTCGCGAATCTCCGGCAAATGCTGGTGGGTAAAGGGCTTGTAAATACTTACATTATTGTTGCGCCAGCTGAAGTGAGTCATCGATGAGGGTTTGTGTCCTGTGCCTGTACTACCGATAATGGCATGCACATAGATATCGTCGCCCAACATGAGATTCTTGGCAAGTGGCAGCAAACCGAGAGTGACGCAGGTGGCAAAGTTACCCGGATTGGCCACATAGCGACTGCTGCAGATGGCACGGCGGTTCAACTCAGGGAGTCCATAGATGAAGTCGTTGCCCTCATCCTTGAGGCGGAAGGCACGGGAGAAGTCTATAATTTTCAGTTTCTCGGGTATCTTGTTCGTTTCCATAAACTGCCGGCTCTCCTCAGCATCGGTGCAGAGAAAGAGCAGGTCAATCTTGTCCAGCTCAGGCTCTTCGGCAAACTGCAATTCTGTTTCGCCATAAAGTCCTCGATGCACCTCATGGATATATTGACCGCTATTACCTCGGCCAGTAATGAACACCAATAGTACATCGGGATGATTGAGCAGAAGACGGATAAGTTCACCACCCGTAAATCCCGCTCCTTCTATGATTCCAGTCTTTATCATATTGTGTTGTCGTGATTGTTTGTTCGTTGCAATTCTTACATTTCCATTCCAGGAATGATGGGGCTCAGATGTGCCAACACCTCCTCGTGACTGCAGCCCTCCTTGATAACAAGTAAAATGGTGTCATCACCAGCAACTGTAGCCAGCACACTCGGCAGTTCATGTTCGTCAATGTCGTATGCAACACCTCCGGCATAGCCTGGACGAGTCTTTATAACAGCAATATTGGCCGAAAAACTGATGGAGACAAAGCCGTTGCGCACCTGCTGTTCGCGAACAGCTTTTCCCTTAGTAATACGCTTGTAGAGCGGATTACTGGGCAATATATATACATAGGAGCCGTCTACAGCCGTCGTCTTAGCCACTTTCAGTTGCTTCAAGTCGCGTGACAATGTAGCCTGCGTAAGGTCGAAACCTTGCGCATAAAGGCGCTTCAACAATTCATCCTGACTCCCAATACGCTCATTGGCTATGATAAGGCGGATAGCATTCAGTCTGTTCAGTTTATTCTTCATTCCGATACGGTATTGACATATCAACTTCTAAGAGCACAAAGATAAAAGTTTATTTATAGATATGCAAAAATGTAATAATTTTTCAAATTATTTGGTTCAAAAGACTGAAAAAACGCGAAAAATCATGGCAGAACAAGAAAAACAAATTATATTTGCTTGCTAAAACATTAAATCTAATCACCTAAACGTAGATTATATGGAACAAACACATTTCTTCGCGGTAGACCTCGGTGCCACGAGTGGACGCACCATTTTGGGTACGCTCTCCGAGGCTGGCCTTGAGCTACGCGAACTCACCCGCTTCCCCAATCATATCATTGAGACTGGCGGACACTTCTTCTGGGACATCTATGCCCTATACAACGAAATCATCGGCGGTCTTAAAGTAGTGGCCCGCGAAGGTATTGAAATTACTTCGGTAGGTATCGATACCTGGGGCGTCGACTTCGCCTTCATTGGCAAGGACGGCGGTCTGCTGCGCAACCCCTACTGCTACCGCGACCCCCATACGGTAGGGATGATGGAAGAGTACTTCAAACAAGTGCCCAAGGAGCACGTATATGACCTTACGGGCATCCAGTTCATGAACTTCAACTCGCTTTTCCAGCTCTACACCCTGCACCGTGCAGGCGACAGTGCCTTGGAAGCAGCCGACAAGATTCTCTTCGTGCCCGATGCTCTTTCCTATATGCTGACAGGCGAGAAGGTGACAGAGTATACCATTGCATCGACCTCACAGATACTCAACCCTCGCACCAAGCAGATGGAGCAGGAGTTGCTCGACGTGTGTGGTGTACGTGCCGAGCAGTTTGGGCGCTTCGTATTCCCCGGCGAGCAGATCGGTGTGCTCAGCGAGGAGATACAGCGCCAGACAGGCCTTGGCGCCATCCCTGTGATTGCCGTAGCCGGTCACGATACCGCATCGGCCGTAGCTGCCGTGCCAGCCATGAGCGAGCGCTTCGCCTACTTGAGCTCAGGCACTTGGTCGCTGATGGGTATCGAGGTGAAAGACGCCATCATCAACGCCGAGAGCTTCGACAAGAATTTCACCAACGAAGGCGGCGTAGAAGGTACTACCCGCTTCCTGAAGAATATCTGTGGTATGTGGCTCCTGGAGCGCTGCCGCAAGGAATGGACAGAGGACTACTCATACAGTGCACTCATCGATGCAGCCCTGGCAGTACCCGCCTTCCGCAGCATCATCAACCCCGATGCGCCCTGCTTCGCTAACCCCACCTCCATGATTGAGGCTATCAAGCAGTACTGCCGCGAGACCTCACAGCCCGTGCCCGAGACCTATGGCGAGCTCACCCGCTGCATCTTCGACAGCTTGGCCCTGCGCTACCGTCAGGTGTTCGGCTATCTGCAACAGATGGCTCCGTTCCCCATCGAGGCACTGCATGTTATCGGTGGCGGCTCGCGCAACAACCTTCTCAACCAGTTCACCTGCAACGCCGTAGGCGTACCCGTAGTAGCTGGTCCGAGCGAATGCACTGCTATCGGCAACATCATGCTGCAGGCCAAGGCTGCAGGCATCGTGGAGGATATCGCAGCCATGCGTCGCCTCATCGCGGCTTCTATAGAGACCGCCACCTTCACTCCCGAAGATGCCGAGGCTTGGGAGAAGGGATATGAGCAGTATCTGAAGGTGTATAGAGAAGACATTTAGACCAAGAATGAATAACAACTTTTAAAAATAGAATCAATATGAAAGAAGAACTTATTTTGAAATCGTATGAGATTGCAAAGGAGCGCTACGCAGCTCTTGGTATTGACACAGACAAGGTGTTGGAACAGTTGCAGGACTTCCACCTCAGCATGCACTGCTGGCAGGCCGATGATGTGAAGGGCTTTGAAGTACAGGCAGGTGCTCTCTCTGGCGGTATCCAGTCTACCGGCGACTTCCCCGGTGCAGCACGCAACATCGACGAGCTCCGTCAGGATGTGCTGAAGGCAAAGTCACTCATCCCCGGTACTCACCGTCTGAACCTCCACGAGATCTATGGCGACTTCCAGGGCAAGGTAGTAGACCGCGACGAAGTATCTGTAGAGCATTTCCAGAGCTGGATTGACTGGGGTAAGGAGCACGACACCAAGCTCGACTTCAACTCCACCTCTTTCTCACATCCGAAGAGCGGTAACCTCTCACTCTCTAACCCCGACAAGGGCATCCGCGACTTCTGGATCGAGCATAGCAAGCGCTGCCGCGACATCGCCAATGCGATGGGTGAGGCACAGGGCGACCCCTGTATCATGAACCTCTGGGTACACGACGGCTGCAAGGACGTAAGCGTAAACCACGCTCTCTACCGCAACTTGCTGAAGCAGTCACTCGATGAGATCTTCGCCAAGGAACAGCCCATGATGAAGGATTGTATCGAGGGTAAGGTATTCGGTATCGGTCTCGAGAGCTTCACCGTAGGTTCACACGATTTCTACACCGCATACGCAGCCAAGAACGACAAGATCCTGACCATCGACACCGGCCACTATCATCCCACCGAGAGCCCTGCCGACAAGGTGAGCGCCGTACTTCCCTTCGTGAAGGAACTCATGCTCCACGTATCACGTCCCGTACGTTGGGATTCTGACCACGTGACCATCATGGACGACCCCACACAGGAACTCTTCTTCGAAATCGTACGTGCCGGTGCTCTTGACCGCGTACACTACGGCCTCGACTTCTTCGACGGCTCAATCAACCGTATAGGTGCTTATGTTATCGGTTCACGCTCGGCACAGAAGTGCATGCTCCGCGCATTGCTCGAACCGAAGGAGTTGCTCGCTCAGTACGAACTCGCAGGCGAAGGTTACAAGCTCCTCGGCGTTATGGAAGAGCAGAAGGCTATGCCTTGGCAGGCAGTATACGACATGTTCTGCTTGAAGAACAATGTGCCCGTAGGCGACGCCTTCATCGCAGAGATTGCCAAGTACGAGGCTGAGGTAACAAGCAAGAGATAAATGGAATTCTAAACTGTGAATTATGAATTATGAGCGGAGACGACACCGAATCATCTGCGGGTGGCTCTCTGTTTCATAATTCATAATTCAATTTTCATCATTATTCACATGAACATTCTAATCGGACTATTAATCATTGCCGTCGGCGCTTTCTGCCAGTCGAGTTGCTACGTCCCCATCAATAAGATCAAGAAATGGTCGTGGGAGTCGTACTGGATTGTGCAGGGCGTGTTCGCATGGCTTGTATTCCCGCTCTTGGGTGCGCTCCTCGCTGTGCCCAGCGGACATAGCTTGGGCGAGCTGTTCGGTGCAGCCCCCTCGTTCAACATCTGGATGACCGTGCTCTTCGGCGTGCTGTGGGGCGTGGGTGGTCTCACCTTCGGTCTCTCGATGCGCTACCTCGGCGTTGCGCTGGGCCAGTCTATTGCCCTAGGTACTTGCGCAGGTCTCGGCACCATCATGGGCCCCGTACTGCTCAATGCCTTCTTCCCCGAACTCAACGCCCTGCAGTCGCTCACCTTCGCCGTTATCATGGGCGTGGTGGTGACCCTGCTCGGTATCTCTATTATTGGTATTGCCGGTTCCATGAAGTCGGCCTCACTCTCCGAGGAGGAGAAGAAGGCGGCTGTCAAGGACTTCAACTTCCCCAAGGGCCTTGCCATCGCACTGTTGGCAGGTTTCATGAGTGGCTGCTTCAACGTAGGCCTTGAGTTTGGTAAGGATATCCACTTCGGTGAGCTCACCGACCCCATGTTCCGCACCCTGCCCGCTACGTTGCTCGTCACCATGGGTGGTTTCGTCACCAATGCCATCTACTGCTTCTATCAGAATCAGAAGAACAAGACCTGGAGCGACTATAAGATGGGCTCCGTATGGGGCAACAACCTCCTATTCTGCGCCCTGGCCGGTATCCTCTGGTACAGCCAGTTCTTCGGTCTCTCCCTGGGTCGTAGCTTCTTCGAGGCTGGTGGCACTATGGACACCCTCGCCTTCTGCATCCTGATGGCCTTGAACGTCACCTTCTCCAACGTGTGGGGTATCATCCTCAAGGAGTGGAAGGGTTGCTCACGCAAGACCATCGTGGTGCTCATCATCGGCATCGTGGTACTGATAGCCTCATCATTCCTGCCGCAGTTCATCGGATAAGGAATCGGTCAAAAAAGATAATCCAATCAAGAGGGTGCGTCAACTGGCGCACCCTCTTTTTCTTCATCCGCACCATTCTTAAAGGAATGCAATAGCTGCTTGGCACATGGAGAGCATGCTTTATCCTCTTCACAAACGGTTGAATCTATTAGCATTACGAATTGTAAGTTTTTTGTAAGTCCCTTTTTGATGCTATATTGTGCGATAAAGTGTATATTTGCATTGCATTAACAAGACAGAACTTTACAGACGATGAATACACCCACAAGATATCTCCTATTATTATTGGTGTCGATGGTATCGATGTCGGCTTTTGCTTGGCTCGATGGCGACAGCTTCTATCCCCGCTTGGCACGCGAAGACTGGCTTACAGCTCAAGACAAGGAGACGCTGCTCGATGATATGTCGCACAATGCCGACATCCTTGTCATCGACGGCGTGGAGTACATGACAGCCTACTCGCCACTCGAACTTATCCGCGGCCAGAGACGTTATTATGAAATGTATGACGGACTGCTCTCTTCGTGGGAAGGGCTCAACTTCACCGCTTTCTGGGGCGATGAGGCCAATAAGCAACGTAACTCTTGGAAGTGTCGCCTGCAAGTCGTTGATGATAGCCTTTGCTTGATGGAGATAAAGTATATAGAATGGCTGCGTATCCATGATTCGAAAGCGCATAAGGGTCGCTTTGCCGACACTCTTGCCGTGCCTCAAGATGCGATATGGATGCGTATGGAGGAGTTTACCGACTGCCGTTTCGTTGACGGGCGCATGTTCCTGCCCATTGTTTCGGGCACCGTGTTTGCCAAGCAGCGCAACCTCGCTCCGCGCCCCAAAGAGTGGAGTTCTGCCAACAAGAGCCCCGAAGACATGCGCACCTATCTGCGCTGGGTCGAGGAGCCTGTATATAGAATAGTCTTCGAGGAGGGACGCATGGTGTCGATGGAAGCGATGAACGAACCGATTACTGCCGAGGAGCATCGCGCCTTTGTCATTCGTACGGCACTGACAGCCATAGTCATCGTACTGTTGGTGGCTATCCTCTTCGTGCTACGTGACTATCGCCGCAAGCGCCACTATCTGCATATGTACGAGGCATTGCAGAAGAATCAGGCACAGCTCGTTACCGCCCAGGAGTTGTCGGAGGAGGAACCCGAGAAGCGACCCTTGACACGCGAGGAGGTCGTGGCCCTGTATCGTGACAACTTTGCCCTCAGCCGCGAGCAGTTCCGTCTCAGTGGTTGGCCGCAACGGTTGGAGAAGATGAGCGCCACGCTTCAGGCAGATATTCCGATGCTGGGTGCCGATGAGCGCGGGCGCCTGTCAAAGGCGCTCGACGAGTGCTTCATACAGGTGAATGTGAACCTGCGCAGCGAAGGCCGCCTGACCAACGATGATGTGCGCTGCTGCTTGCTGGCCATGCTCGGGTGCCCGCTTTCGGTGATAGGAGCCTGCCTCGGCAGTTCGCCCGAAGCAGTACAGACCCGCAAAAGCCGCCTCAAGGACAAACTGCCGAAGGATGTGTTTGAGTGGGTGTTTGCGAAGAATTGAAATAAACATATAACTACATAAAGATGAAAAAAACATTATTCTGCATCGCCGCACTCGCATTGGCACTCAGCATGGCCAGCTGCGGCAACAAGGAAGGCGCAGCCAAGGAAGGTGCCAAGAAGGAAAATGCGAAGAAGGCAACCGCCAAGAAGGCCACTTCGAAGAAGAAGAAAAGCCTGCTGATGCCCAACGCCAGCGGCCTCCCCTACGAGATGTTGGTAGTGATGGACGATGACCAATGGGACCGTCCCTTGGGCCGTGCCGTGTTCAACGTACTCGACAGCGACGTGCCTGGACTTCCCCAGTCGGAGCGCTCGTTCCGCATCTCACGCGTTGAGCCCGACGGCTTCAACAGCAACATGTTCAAGATTATGCGCAACGTCATCAAGGTGGATATTCAGAACATCTACACCCAGCCCAAGTTCAAGTTTGCCCGCAACGTGTATTCCTATCCGCAGATGATCATGACCCTGCAGGCACCCGACGAGGAGAGCCTGACCGAATACATCAACAACAACCAGCAGTCCATCATCGACTTCTTCACCAAGGCCGAGATGAACCGCGAGATTGAGAACCTCCGCGAGCGCCACAATCCCGAAGTGTCGCGCCTGGCCGAGGAGATACTCGATGTCGACATATGGGTGCCTTGGGAGCTCAACAAGTTCAAGAAGGGCAAGGATTTCCTGTGGGCCTCGACGAACGTGGGTAAGAAGGATATGAACCTCGTGCTCTATTCCTACCCCTACACCGATAAGAACACCTTTACGCTTGACTACTTCCTCCAGAAGCGCGACTCGGTGATGAAAGCCAATATTCCCGGTGGCCCCAAGGGAAGCTACATGACTACCAATCACGACTATGTATACGTGGAGGATGGCACCGTGCGTGGCAAGTATGCACAGATTGCCCGTGGCCTCTGGCGCATCCAGGGAGACCGTATGGGAGGCCCTTTCGTGTCGCACTCCCGAGTGGATGAGGCGAATGGCCGTGTTGTCGTAGCCGAAGCCTTCATCTACGCTCCCGAATCGCTCAAGCGCGACCTCCTGCGCCGTATGGAAGCAGCCCTCTACACCTTGCAGCTTCCCCAGCAGGAGGGCGTGAACAATATCTCCTACGAACTGGATGAAATTGTAATAGAGCCGGAGATAAAGTAATGTTATCTCTGCTACGCCTTCTCTGCAGGTGAAAAAAGTTTATTTTTGGGGTGGCAGTGGCAGAGAGCCGCTTCAGTTTTTCTTTATCCAAACTGGAGTTTGGGACTATGCAAATTACTGTTTGGAGCCTTACAAACTGCAGTTTTTAACTAACAAAAACGAATTTTCACAGGCTTGATAAAATATTTTCAAGCCTGTGAAAATTTTTTGTCATCATAGTGATAATTTTTTGTCAAGCCTATGAAAAAACTTGACAAAACTGTTTCGTAGGGAAAAACGAAGTGAAATTACCGGGAAAACACTATAGACTTCAAGGATAAAGTCTGACTCAACTCCAGCTTTTCCATGCCACTGCCACCCCAAAAATAAACTTTTTTCACCTGCAAAAGGGTTTCTTTTGCCTATCAGATATGCAAAAAATGCAGATTTCATCGTAGTCTGGCAAATTGTAACTATTTTGTAAGTCGCAATAGTAGGATATTATTACGCGAATGTATATCTTTGCAGCGTGAAAAGATATACACAACTTGTTGAACTTTAAAACGATATTATGAGAAGAATTTTATTGGTATTGGTAGCCCTGTTCATAGGGTTTGGCAGCGTGAGTGCGAAGAAACGTAAGGAAGTAAAGAGCGACCTTGTGGGAGTGTGGCAACAAGCCGGAACTATGGACGGGAAGCTACAAGCAAGGCCTATATTGAAAATCATCGATGCTGACGGAACGTTCTCTACGATGTTTGTCTACAGTGGTAATTCAAGCGGTAGAATGACTCAAATAGGAACGTACAAAATCATGAACGACAGCATTTATAAAGAAACCATTACGAACCATTTTATCCGTAGTCAAGAGGGGACGACTGTGCCTATCAAATACCGCTTTGCTGATGATGGCAAGGAGGTGCTTATCCTCGAATTTGAAAATGGAGCAGGCAAGTCCGTATTCCGTGAAATGTGGCTGCGTATTTCTGCGAAGGCTATTGCTAAATAAATTAACTGTCGCCCTTATAAGGGCGACAGTTAATTTGGAATAGTCCTACGCCGCGTTCAATAGTTTTCCACTCCAAATGTCGGATGACCAACTTTACCGCTAGAACGTCAGCTTGAAGTTCATGCCGGCTGAGAATTCAGGCTTACTCCCCTGCAAGTATTGTGGACGCTCATAAGCAATCGAGGGTTGCATGCCGAAAGCGCAACGGTCGTTGAGTTGGTACATTACATAGCCATTCTCGGCATTGATGCGGTTCGAGGACCTCACGGCATCAACGATGGAGTGGATCCAGTTGGCATAGATGGTAATTGTTCCGCCTATCATCAAAACAACACCCATATTTGCCCAAAAATCGCTAACATCAGGCATTGGTTCATAGAGTTCACCATTCGGGCCTTCTTGCAATTGTATATCACTAAAAGGTGCCAATATGGCGACACCTCCCAGCAATGCCGCAAATCCTCCCACCTGAGTTCCCAGGTCAATCCATCCCTTACGTTCTTCGCCATTATAGAATTGTCCTAAGCCCGGCATAATATACGACATGACACCCGCTGCCAACGGAGATTGCTTTTTAATGGCTGTTCTTCCATAATACATCGGCTTCTCCTTGGTGAATTTCTCCACATCGACGAAGTCGTATATGAATACGCAACCATCAGGTGTCATAATCTTCACCATTTCGCCCGGCACCATCTCGATGATGTCGCCACGGATGATAGAACCGTTTTTCAGATAAACGACGTCCTGTAGACTGGTTTGTGCGAAGCAAAACGAGGCCGATAACACAATTGTCAAAACTAATAAGAATCTTTTCATGGTTGTATTTCATTAGAAGGTTAACTTAAATTTCATTCCTGCTGACAGTTCGGGTTTTGCCCCTTGCATATATTGTGGATATTCGTAAGCGACCATAGGCTGCATACCGAAGGCGCAATGACTCCCTATAGGGAGCATAACATAGCCATTCTCTATATTGACACGTTTGGCCGACTTTACTGCATCTATTACCGAACACACCGTATTGGTAGCCATCAAGGCAAGGCCTCCGACCGCCAGAACTGCTCCTACAGCATAACCCGCTTTTTCTGCAAAACCATACCAAACGGTGGCTGAGGCTGACAGCAGACCACCTCCAGCGGCCATTGCTCCCCAGCAACCAAGATGTGTAAGCAAATCAATCTTACCGTCGTGTCGCTCTCCTATATAATATTGCCCCGCACCTGGCACCATGAATGAGAGCAGTCCGGAGAGGAAGACAAACTTTTCTTCTTGCACCTTTCCTCGATTACGCATTTCCTCTTGCGTAATCCGTTCAACTTCATCCATATCCCATACGAACAAACAGCCATCGACGGTCATAATCTTTACCGTCTCGCCAGACACCATCTCGATAATCTCGCCACGAATGATTGAGCCGTTCTTCAAGTAAACGACGTCCTGCATGTTGCCCTGCGCAAATGCAAATGTCATGCCCATGAGGCATACGAGGAAAAGAATTGTGCGTTTCATAGTCGTTAGTTTTTATTCTTATAAATAATAGTTGATGCCTAAAGAGATGCCATATTCGCTACATTTTGCAGAACTTTTGTCCTGATATCCGCTTCTCTTGGTTACTCCCCAATCATGAAGATGAAGGCGTGTTGTCAATCCCCAATGCTGACGTATACGATATTCGTATTCTATTGCAGCGTATATTACTGCACGCCTACCCGATATATGCTGCACGGCTTCGGATGACGTGGACTTCAGAAAGATATTCTCCCACTGGCAACCTATGCCATAGGACATCGACATGAACTGTTTCTTATTCTTGTGGTCAGTGTTTATTGACAAGAAAATGGGTATAATACTGTGGCTATTCGATTGCAGTGCATCGCAATTGACATAGCGACCACTATAGAGGATGCCATAACCTTTGTATGTATAGCTTGCCTGAAGATTTAAGGCATTGGCAAGTTCACTACAATAAGCCTCCTCCGTCTCTTTTGGCTGAATCAGATTAGAATATCCAGCGCTAAGATAGAATTTGTGCGGTGGGAACAACCTCCTCATCTCCTCCTTCTCGGCCTGCTTCCTGGCCTCCTCCTGCTCTCGGTACTCCCTTATAGCCGTATTCAGCGGATGCTCCCTACCGGGTTTCAGTATAGTATCGGGCTGCAGCAAGATATACCCATACATCACGTGCTGGGGACTGCCCAGCCAATGGGGCTTGTAATGGTCTGTTAGGAATAGTCCGTTGGCACCGAAGCGGCTCGCCTCCTTCTTCACCGTATCGAGCAGCACGTCGAGCGGAGCATTGCGTCGTGCCTCGGGGTCAGTGGCGGCAAAACGTCCTACCACCTCCGTCGTCAAGGGCAATGGTGCATTGTCGGTATATACCCTCACCTTGTCTGGTGTGGTGGGGCGCACAAAACTACCGGTGTAATAGTTCTCGCCAAGCGTAATATCCACCGTCCTATCCAGACTCCTGCAGCTACATAGCAGTAGGGAGGCAGCAAAGATGAGGTATGTGACGTGTTTTCGCATCATATATTCTCTATTATTATCCACAATACTCCGCGCAAATGTATCAAGAAATCCTATAATCAGCAAAAAAAGGGCGTAACAAAAGCGTAACAAATGCATGGGGCAAATGAAAACCTCGATGAAATGGGCGTTTTTTAAAAGAGGATCAAGCTCGACGAAATGTTTTTACAGCAGAAACTTGGGGAGACGATGAATTTGTTGTACCTTTACACAAGCCAACAAGAACCCTATGCGCTACCTCAGAAACGAAAATACAGACCCCTACGTTAACATGGCATTCGATGAGTATGCCTTGGAGCAGTTGCCACTTGACGAACCGCTCTTCTACCTTTGGCAGAACAGGCCAGCTGTCATCATCGGACTCAACCAGGACGCTCACGCCGAGGTGAACATCAAGTATCTGAAGGAGCATGACATCGCGCTCGTACGCCGAGTAACAGGAGGCGGAGCGGTGTACCACGACATGGGGAACCTGAACTACACAATTGTAGGGCGTAGCGCCGACCTGAACAGGGACTATCCCGAATATGCACGATATATGCTGCAGGCATTGCAAGCATTGGGCGTAAGGGCCGAGCTGTCGGGGCGCAATGACATCTTAGTAAACGGGCGCAAAGTGTCGGGCTATGCCAAGAGGGTATATAAGGATCGCCTCATGGTGCATGGCACACTGATGTACGATGTGGACCTCGGCATTTTAGAGAAGGCACTGAACCCACCAGCCGAGAAGCTCGTGGCCAAAGGCATTGCCTCGGTACGCAGCAGAGTGATGAACCTTCGGGAATGTATGCCCCAAGTAAAGGATATAAAAGATCTGAAGGAGCGTCTGGAGCGTTACCTATCACATGACTATGCAAACGCCGAGTACATGCTTACCGAGGAGGCCAAGCAGGCTATAGAGCAAGCTGCAAAGAGGAAGTTTGCCACACAGGAATGGATCTATGGGAAACGGGCACCCATTGCTCGCAACAGCGACAAAGATGCTTACATGAGCATCAATCGCGCATCGCGCCTCACGTGCGGAAGAGTAGAGATAGAGTTGGAAATATGGGATGGACACATCGCGGCATGCCGATTTGGAGGCGACTTTATCGGCAATCTGCCAATAACGGCCATGGAGCAGGCTCTCTGCGGAGTACGATACGAGCGTCAAGCCCTGCGACAACGGCTGATACCGATAGGAGTAACAGACTATCTCGACGGTACGGACGTTGATGAGCTACTGGAACTGCTGTGTCCGTAAAGCGCAACGCATTATTCCCCCCACTTCGTCCAAAGGCACTAACGCTGCAAGGTTATTGCCATGATACCAATGACTATATCATTGGAGAGAGTTTCGAGCTCTACATTCAGGAGCGGGACATCGGGGCGTAAACGAATATCGAGCAACTGCCCTGCCCCACCCTTCAGCTCATTGCCAAACACACCGGAACTGTTGAGCCCCAGCTGACGTCCTGCAGCAGGAGCATCGAAGCTGTTGTGGCTGAGCGTAGCGCTAAGTGTCTTGCCCACCTCCCCCGTAGCCAACATCACACGATAGGGGCGCTCGCGCTCAAGATTGAAGGCGAGGCCATTATGGAAGTAGTCCTGCTCTATGGGGCACCAGGTAACGGGATTGACGAGCAGGAGCGAATCTACACTGCCATCGGCATACCTCACGCGCAATACTCCATTGGCAATGCGGCTCTGCATGGCATTGGTGGAACCAGCCATCATGAGGTATAGATGAGAGGCCTTGCCTGTGAGCGGAACAGAGACTTTGGTCGGGAAGTTGTCCCAACGGGAGGTGAAGAGGATATTGTGCCCTTCAGTAGGTGTGAGGAAGGGAACACCCATCGGTGTCTCGAAACGCTCTGCCAGGCGCATGGCCGAGTCGTTGACGATGAACTCTGTCTTCGGATGACACCACTCGCCAATGCCATTGACAGGTATCTGCAACGTGGTATAGGGCGGACGGGGCGAGAAGTAACGGGGAGTGAAAATATTTGTCACCGAGTCGTTGAGCAAATGAGTCATCGGCACTGGCTCCAACTGAGCGGGATGCACATCCTCAAAGTCACCCAACACGACATTGCCAATAGACTGTATGCTGCGCGCCCTCGGCATAGCCGGACGTATCCATCGCATCGTGCCCTGAGAAGCATCGACAAAGCCTTCCGAAGAGGGCGAGACATCCAGTTTCGGGCCTTTCCATCGGATGGCAATAGTAAAATCATATCGTCCATGAGCTGGGATAACAAGTTCCACCAACGGATACTCTACACTGCCCGGCACCAGTCGCCAAGAGAGCTTCTGCCCATTGACCTGCACCGAAGCAATATCTTCATGGAAGGCACGTACGCGAAGGAGCAATGTGTCGACTCCAAACGAGGGAGCCAGATGGACGGTATAGGTATCTCTACGTCCCTCACGATGGAAGGCATAGCGTATGTCGGGAGTCTCCAAAGAGGCCTCGTCCCATGTCTTGGGGAATCCTGGACGGATAGTCAAGCGATTGTTGAGCCTGTCGGGCAGCACACCATAGAGACCCTGTATATAAACACGCGAGGCCACACCAATGGGATCACCGAAATCGCGATAGCACTCTGAGCGCGCCACATCATAGTGGGATATCTGCCCGAAGTTTCCAGGACTACCACCCATATACATGCCATCAAGCATGGAGCTCTTGAGCAGATGGAAGGCGTGTTCGTAGCGTCCAGCCTGCCAATAGGCCAGTGCCGTATGCATCACCTCTGCGAAGGCTACATTATTGATGCTCCAGGCATACGGCTGCCAGCTTGTAGTCGCGATAGTTGCGTAGTGTGGGAAGCCAAGTCCATCGGCCTCGGGCGTGACATCAGGAGCAACGACGGGGATATGCGGAATCTCCCGGTCGATATATTGTGTAGCCCGATAGCGCTGCTCGGCTGTACCGACCTCACTGTCGATGGCATGATAGATAGTCCATACCGCAGGATAGGTATGCAAACGTTGCAGACCCATCAGGTCCTGATGCTCTGCCCACACGCCTTCATCATCGAGCCATAAGCGGCTATCGATTCCTCGGGCTATACGCTGGGCCTCACGGGCATAATAGGCAGCTTTGTCGGCCATGCCCAAGCGTGAAGCAATCTGAGCAGCCATGCGGTTGGCACGATAGTTGTAGGCCGAGGAGTGGGTGACGGCACCACCCGAATAGTACAATGCATCGCTGGCCCAGATGCAGCAGTAGGCATCATACAGGGCATCATCGTCGGGGTCGAAATTACGTTTCTCCCAAGCTAAATGGCGCTCTATCACTGGCCAAATCTGGCGAGCACAATCCCAATCACCGGTCCAGTTGAGATGCCACAAGAGCTCATCAATATAGCAGAGATTCATGTCGTAGTGATGCATCTGGGTGGGCTTATTGGGATTACGGCAGATGTAGCCATTGCTATACATGGGTGTGCCCCATGCCTTGAGTGAACGGGCGAGGTTGAGGGCACTGTCCTGAGCCGGATGCGGGATGGTAGGCTCCACCTCGGTCACCTGCGAGGTGGCATAGTTATTGAAGTGTGTACGAGCACGGTCGTGCAGACCAAGAGCATCGCCCGTATACCCGGCACGCCAACCAACCAGCGGAGTGCGCCAACCAATGGCGCCATGAAGCCATACCTCATCGTTCCAGATGGCATCGGCAGCTACAGAAAGAGCACTGCCAACGGTATTGAAATAGGGGTCGGGAGTAGTGATGCGAAGCTGCGAAGCCAATCGTGTGCGTTCCTTCTCCGTGGCAGCAAAGAGCGAATCCAACTCGGCATATGAGGGTTGGCGGTCGCGACCCATATATATATAATAGGTGTGGCTACCTGAAGAGAGAGGGATGGAGCCTCTCATCACAGGGCAGTCTGGCTCATCTGCCAGCTCGGGGCGCTCCACCGCCAATTGACTGACGGCCATGTCTGTCCGCGGTGGGAACGTAGCATAAAGAGTCTTCTCGCCATATCGGCTCTGCTGACCAAAGACAACCTTAAATCCATCACCCTGCAAACTGTAGTCATTGCCTTTGCAATAGGCGGGTTTCAGATGGAAACAATCGATAGGGTCGACACCCATATCGCCCTCTCGACTGAAGCGACCACCCGATGCACCACCATACAGCCACTGCAGCGCTATATCAGTAGGCATATCTTTGGCCGAAACTTGCCAAAGAGCCGCATCTTCGGTGTAGCAAGCCTGAGCGGTAATGGTAAGAGTCCCCTTACCAAGAAGTGAGTCTGAAATATGATAGATACGGCTTCCAGCACGGTAACGTGCCTCTACCCTATCGGCATCATTCAGCGAGATGCATTGTGCTCCACGCTGCAAGGAGAAAGATAGATTTCCTCCCATGTGAGGCAAGTAGAAGGCAAACTCGGGAACATCGCTTGTCTCCAAACGGAAGCCTGTATGTCCTCCATAGAGAGCACGAGTAAACTTGCGGTCGCCATTCACAATAACAAAGTCCTCGCCATCGGGCAAATAGCGCAAGGTGCGCTCCTCTGATGAAGCATAAGCGAAAAGCGAATGCAACAACAGAAGGATACCGAGAAGCTTATGACAACAGTTTTTCATGCCTGCGATAATATTTTTTCATACCTGTGAAAAACTTTTTTCACCATGGTGATAATTTTTTGTCAAGCCTATGATAATTTCTTGCCAAGCCTGTGATAATTTTTGACAAACCGTCTACGGCATCGGCTGGAGCCCTTCCCATTGCACATTCCAAGTGCCGTCTGTTGGGAATCCAGGGTTAACTCCGGTGCTTCCATCCCACCCAGCACACATCATGGCAACGGCAGTAAGTAACCCTCCATTGCCAGGCAAATACAAGCGTAGACGCGACGACTGGTAATTATGTCCATTGAGCAAGTAAGTGTTCTTGGTCTCCTTCATGAGCAGCGCATCAACCGCTTTGTCTGGTTCGCCCAAACGAGCAGCACACATCGCTGTCATCGGGTAGTCCCAGCCCCAGCTGGTCTCCCAACCCCATAAATCCCAAAGGGCATGCAGCGTATTACTCATCAGCTTAGTATCTATCAAGCGATTCGCCGGGTACATGCCCAAAGCACCCAGTACAGCCGGATGGTCAGTCAGATAGCGAGTGTTGGTGTACGAGTCTGTAGCCGTCTCTGCAGCCAAATAGCGATCCTGGTCATCGGCAGCAAGGGGCGAGAGTTTCTCAAGTAGGTCGTCCCACTCTGGCACACGCTTCATTCCCATACGCTCACGCCACAGCTGAGCAGTAGACAATCCATAGTGCCAGCTCGATAGTTCAAGAGGAGGATTCACCGTCTCGGCAGCACGCAATGTCTCTTGAGCAGGGATGATACCTTTTAATATATAGCGGTCATTAGGCTCATCATAGTCGGCAAACGAATACATGAACTCGGCTGTTTCCTGTATCAGCTTGAAGTACTTTTCCAATGTCTCCTTCGAGGGATTGGCGCGATAGACCAGCTCTGCCAAATGAATCAGGTGAGGCTGCTGCCAAATAAGGAAACTACCCACCTTCGAAGGAGCTTCAGCAGCTGATGGATCCGTCATCTTCATCCAACGAATACCCTCATACCCCTGACGTTCTGCAATATGTCGTGCCATAGGACGTGCTTTCTCATACCATGAGAGTGTATGGTCGAGTTTATCAGCATGCCCCCACAAAGGAAAATGCGACTGGTGCCACCATATCATTTCGAGATGGAACTTTCCGAACCAAGAGTTATAGGTCAATCCTGTTTCCTGAGGAGGTGTATCTCCTGCAGCCTGTATAGCCATAAGATACTGGCTCAACACGACTCGGCGTTCCAGTTCAGGAGCACGTGGGTCAGTGCACAAGGAGAAGTCCACAATACCGCCCTCATTCCAGAATCTTGCCCACTCGGTAGCCGAAGCCTCAGCAGTCTCCTTAAAAGAGGGCAACGTATGGTCGGCAAATGTGGTAGGGAAAGACGGCAAGAATTCACATGAGAAGGCAAAGTCTCCCTTTTCAGGAGTAAGTACAAAGTAATTCTCCGATTTGCGCACGATAGCCACATCACCCTGCCACTGCACCACTACATAGTATGTGGTAGCATCGAGGGTACGTTTGAACACAGCCAAGTTATTGCGCTTCGAGACAAGACTTGTCGAATGCTTGCTATCGGAATTCCAATCGCAGGCATCATCGGCATGTACTCCCGTAGGATACGGGAAGTGCAGTTTTATAGGCATTGGCTGCCCTGCACTGACACGCGCCGCAATAAGGTCACGTTCCGGGTGGCATACAGTCTTCACCTCCACCGGAGTGCCCTGCAGGGTGTAACGGCTATGGATAATACCACTCCCCAGCATCAATGTCTGCGACAAGTCGGCAAAATCATCAAAGCTAACCGTAGAAGGCAACTCAAAGCCCACGATACCAAGGTGTAGGCGATGAGGGTTCTCACGCAACCAATTAGATGCGCTCTGCTGTCTTCCGGCTTCGTTGAACTGCACTGAATAGGGTTCCATGCGACCACGCCCGAAGTCGTAGTCCTTCAAAGCATCTTCGGGAACATAGTGTTTGGGATTAGAAAAAGAATGCCATCCCCAATCAGACTGCGTGCCGAGAGGAATTCCCTTGGAATAATGCTGCGGAAAGGTCTGCAGGCCTGTAGGATCAACCGTCATGGCAAAGCCACCATTACCTACGGACAAAGAGGCCAACGAGTCAAACGTATGTACAATGGGATTGTTGCGTTGCAACAGAACCTTTCGGTTTATCTTGGCTTGTACACCTTGAATCAAACACAACAGAATGAATACAAGCATCGTTTTCTTTTTCATAACAGATAGCTTTGAGTATGACATATAAAAGGTAGATTCAGTACAAAAATAGCACAAGCAAAATTAAAAGCCAAATATCTGTGAACGAAAGTTAGAAAATTCCATCTACACAGACCTTAATAAAGAAAAAGGGATGTGCCAATCGGCACATCCCTTATATCGTTTACGAAAGTAATCTGAATTACTTAACGAAAACCTTAGAAACCTTAACTACACCGTTGGTGTAAGTGGTCTTCACGATAGTAATACCCTGAACAGGAGCATCAACAGCTACACCAGCAGCATTGAAGAACTCACGGCCAGCAACCTCGCCAAGTTCAACAGTCTGGATGCCAGAGGTCTTACCAAAGCAATACAACTTAGCGTTGTCTATTACCACCCAGTTAGCATCTGTGCCCTTAACACTCATACCAACCTTCAAAGTCTCACCCTCAGCAATAGTTGTTGTAACCAAAGCAAGCTCAGCACCGATAGCCTGATTTGCAGCGTTACGGTCAACATTGATTGTATGGATAGCAACAGAATCACTATTAGCGAATAAGTTCACACCACTAACCTCGTGTGAATCATCGTTAGACTGCTGACAAGCTACAACATAAGCAGCGAAGGTATATGTGCCTGCGGGCAGACCAGAAATCTCCTGATAGATTTCCACATCAGGCAGAGTATTCTGCCACTGCTCGAAGAAACCATCATTTACGTTTGTCCACTTGTTGTGGTTACCAGTCTTACCCATCTCACCACCTTCCTGTGTCCAACCGTCTACAGAAGCTGCAGAAGCGTCACCGAATGTACCGTTAACAAGAGCACCAGCAACCTCGTTAGCTGCAAGGAAGGTAGCCTTAGCCTCCTGAAGCTCTACGAGAGTCTCAGCAGTAGCATCACCACCTTCGGTAAGGATTACAGCCAGCTCAACCACCTCTGCAAAGTCATCAAAGCCAGTAGCAGTCTCTATCAAGTAAGGTTCACAAGCAGCAACTTCCTTAACAATAGCCACATAGTCAGCTATAGAAGCTTCAACAGCCTCGATTGCAGCCTCAAGAGTAGCCTTTATTTCAGGAACTTGCTCTGTTGTAGCTTCCTTAGCGGCAGCAACAGCAGCGTCAAGTTCAGCCTTTACAGCCTTGTTGCAAGCCCCATCAAGTGCCTCAGCTGCCTCAATAAGAGCTTTAAGAGCCTCTGTTGTGAAACGTGGGTCATCTACAGAAGCGACCTCCCACAAGTAGAGAGCATCACCCAAAGTGGGCTGACCAGAAGCAACCGCCAATGTAGTAGGATCAATATTTACGAAACAGTTTGCGCCCCAACTTGTACCCTTAGAGTTAGTCAAACGGATAGCATGCTTACCTGCAGCATTCTTATAGAACACCTGACTTTCCCATGTACGCTTCTTAGAACCATTACCACCATCAATAGTCTCTGTCTTAATAGCGCCAGAGCCATCAGAGTTTGCAGCATTTGACATATAGAAGCCATTAACAGCCATAAAACTTGCATAACCTGCATAAGGATCCTCAGTCGTGTTACCAGCAGAGAATGTTACTACTGTAGGAACATCTGACACTACCCAGTTATTAGTACCAGCTGCGTTCAAGAAGTGAAGACCAC
The DNA here is from genome assembly GCA_017465905.1 of Bacteroidaceae bacterium. GTDB lineage: Bacteria > Bacteroidota > Bacteroidia > Bacteroidales > Bacteroidaceae > UBA1189. Next base: position 72,727 of record JAFTVE010000009.1, read on the forward strand.
CCTCAGCATCAGTATAGTATACATAGTGGTCACCCTCAGGCATAGAGGTGATAACACCATTACCTAAGAAGTTTTCCTCACCAGCAGCACCGAAGTACTCAAGACGGAAGTTATCGAAAATCATCCAATCTCTATCTACGCTACCTGTCTTTGTAGCACCCAACTTGATGGTATCAACACCTGCTTCCAATGTAAAGATAAGAGAATGCTCATAGTAACCTGCACCGAAGAATTGAGAAGCCTCACCCATAGAGTTCGGAGCCAAGCCATAACCTGTGTAACCAGAGTTACCAACACCTTCAAGCTTACCAGCTTCTTCCATTACGCTCATAATAGCGACACTATCACCATTTGCAAAGAACTTAGCGTTCAGAACTTCTGTACCATTAGTACGAGCCTCAGCAGCAGGACCCATGTCACCCATACGATAGAAACCTTGTGCACTCAAACGATATGTACCAGCAGGCATATTACGGAGAACCTGAGCCACCTCAACGATACCTGCATTCCACTTCTCTGCGCAGAAGTTTTCATTTGCGCCACCCAAAGCTGGTGAACCTGACCATGCGCTGTTAGCACCATCATTACGGCCAAAGTTTGCGCCAGAAATCTCGAATGTAGCATCAGCAGGAGCAATAGCTGTAGCTGTTGCATACAGAGCCTGACGCTCTGCCTTAGTTACAAACTGCCAGTAGCAGCCATCATTCACTTCGGCTACATTAGCAACAACGTTTGTACCATCATAAGCGATATAGTTATCACCCACCTTCAAGGTGAAAAGATTCTTACCTACCAACTCGAGAACGACATCAGTAGCAGCACCATCAGTATAAGTACCAGTGAAATAATGACTTGTACCACCATTGCTGATCTTGCCATCCAATGTGTAAACATTGTCAGCACCTTCAATAAGCCATTCTATACCTGTTTCGGTGAATGAAGCCTGTGTTCCCCAAGAGTTACCAGCTGCCAAGAAAGCCTTTGCTGTAGGATTATAAATATAGGTAGCCAAACTATCCTCAGGAAGCGTTCCTACCCAAGCTGACTCTACATAAACAACACCTTCAAATTCGAAGCCATCGTTGGGAGTAGCTTCAAAAGCATAAGCCAAACTAGCTTCCTTGAGTTCCTTAATCATGACATCGAATTCCTCAACAGTTGCAGCAGGGAAACTCCACTGATATCCTGCATACAAATCTACCACCTCCGCAAAAGCCGCTATGACTTCGTCAGAAGCTGTTGAGTTATCCTGATAGTCATAGCAAAGGAATAAGAGATTCTTGAACTCATTATATTTGGCATGCATTGCCTGCACATAAGCGGTAGCTTCAACAATTGTTTCTGTAAGAGACGCAATATCTTCTACTGGCGTCTCCCAAATACTATCATTTACCGCAGAACCAGCTTCCTGTAGTGCAAAGAATTTCTCACTTACAGCAGGAATCATCCACATGCTAGAGCATGTTTCTGTAAGCATCATAAAATTAGCATACGCTGCAAAGAAGGCATTTTGAACAGCAGGTTCGTAAAGTTTCACTGCAGTCTGACCGATGGTATAGCATGCAAAACGGTCATCATCAGCTCCATAGCGGATAGTACGCTCTTCTGTTGCAAGTTTAATCACAGCCTCTCCATTCTCGTTGATGGAAATAGTCCATACTGAACCCTCATCATCAAGTTCCATAGAGCGCTTTGATGTCCAATGAAGGTACTTCTCATTGGCTTCATCATAGAGTTTCCACTCACCTGCACGGCCTTCTAAAACCAAAGAATAGGGAACAGATAAGTTCTCTTCCACAGCAGCAGTTGCAACGACAGTTTCAATCGCTCCTTCACTCTCGGTGAGCACATTAGATTGAAGGCGATAGGGAGTCGTACCATTGTGCTGGTCAGACAAAGCCACCAAGCCTTCTTCAGCTTCAGCAACCACGATGTACCGCTTACCGGCAACGAGGCTAGCCTCATCTTGTACGGCAGTAAACTGAACTGCCTTTTCGGATACCTGAGCAAATGCAGCAAATGCTACTACGATAGCCGAAACAAAAGAAATAAATCTCTTCTTCATAAAATTAGTAACTTTAATTAATAAATATTTTAGTTTTTGCCTTTTATACACATTTTAATGGGCAAAATTAAGGATTATTATTATCACTTACAACTTTTAGAGCTTTTTTTTTAATTACAGCATAATAAAAGCAAAAAAGGATGCGCCGTAGCGCATCCTTCTGAGTTTACAGGCGAAAATATCAATCAAGAAATCTTCGCGCAATCACTTATTACTTCACGTAAACCTTCTTACCATTTACGATGTAAATACCCTTTTCTAGTGCGTTCACACCACTAACCGTTGTTTGGATAGCACGACCACCGACAGTATATACGGTAACAGCCTTGTCTGTAGCAAGATTCTCAATGCCACTGCCATCAACAAAGGTTATCACAACTTCGATTACCACAGCCTTGCCTTCGTGAACGAATGCCCACTTAGCGGTGTAAGTCTGGCCTGCAGTGTATGTTGAACCAGGCATCTGTCCAATGAAGTCAACCAAGCCCGAAGCAGGATCGTTAATCTTCACACAAACGCCATTCTCTGCACCCCAAGCAGCAGCATCGCCATTAGCATCGCGCCAACCGTCTGTTGTATTAGAGACAAGGTTACCCGTAGTAACATTCAATATATACTGTTCTGCTTCGGCCAATGAGCTCAAGCCAAGAGCTGTAGCGGCAGCAGCAGCATCAAATGTAGCAGTGACACCACTATACTCTACACCGACAACATCTTCAGCCTCTACCTTAACAGTAGAAACCACCTCATAATCGGCAATGTTAAGAACAGCAGGTTCAACAAACGTAATGTTGATATTGATCATCATCGTATCTTCGCCAACGGTAAGTGCCCATGATGCCGTGCTCAGAGTACCAGCTACAGGGTCATTACCATTATCGGCATGTGTACAGATTGAAATCAGATAAGCAGCCTCCTCAGCTAACAGCTTAACGCAAACGGCAGCAGTCTCAGAACTCCAGTCTGCGAATGTGCCGTTCACAGAACGCCAACCATCGTATGTAGCCATAGCATCTGCCACGAATGAACCATCAGGATTAACGCCCCAAATAGTAGCATTAGTGAGTGAATCAAGTCCCATGAGAGCAGCAAGCTCACTTGCCTCGATTGTATACTCATCAGCTGCATAGCCGAGACCAGCTTCACGTTCTACGTCAAGGTTGTATACAAACTTAGAGGTAAAGCGAGGATCATACTCATCAGCAATTTCCCATACATAGAGAGCATCCTCAAGAGAGGGCTGGCCTGAAACAACAGCCAAAGTAGCGGCGTCAACATTTGCGAAGCAGTTAGCCCCCCAGCTTGTGCCCTTTGAGTTAGTCAGACGAATTGCATATTTACCATCTGCATTCAAATAGAATACCTGGCTTTCCCATGTACGCTTCTTAGAACCATTGCTTCCCGTGATAAGCTCTGTCTTAATAGCACCTGAGCCGTCTGAATTTGCTGCATTAGACATATAGTAACCGTTGCTTGCCATAAAGCTTGCAAGGCCAGCATAAGGATCTTCGGTTGTATTGCCTGCAGAGAACTCAATCAAAGAAGGAGTATCGCTCAGCACCCAATTATTTTCTCCTGCAGCATTGAGGAAGTGGTAGCCACCCTCAGCATCAGTATAATATACATAGTGATTACCCTCAGCTACAGATGCAAGAACGCCACCGCCAAGGAACTTAGCCTCTGCGGGACTATACTTAATGTCCTTATATGAGAGCCAGCTGATGTTGTTGTCAGCAGCCACGACAAAGCTAATAGTAAGATTACCCTCTGCATCAGCAACGCCTACCACAGAAACGGTGTCATGAGACATCTGAGTTGCGCCCACAACGTTACCATTAGTCACATCCACTGTATCTGTTCCTGTCACGAATGAAATACCTGTAGCATCCGCAGCATTCACGCCATTCTTTGCACGTACGCGCACCCAAGCAGAAACTGTATATGATGCACCGGGAACGAGATCAGTGATAGTAGCCGATTTTGTTGTAGCACCAAGAGAAGCATCATCACCAGTCCAATACTCAAAGAAGGGAACCTTGAACTCAGATCCATCAGTTTCGCCCTCAGTAGACCATGTATTGATATAGAGGTTGGTGTCATAATCCTTTGTACCCCACAAAGAGAGCAACAAGTCATCATAATCAACACTTGCATGCCAGCCATGAACAGTTGCTGGATTATCAACAGTGCCAGTCAATGTACCTGCCTCGTACTGAGCCTTATAATTATCTGCAATAGAGCGATAAGCCAAGTATGCCTCAGCAGAATATACGTTAGTGCTTTCCATCAATGTATACATCGCATCAATAGCTGCCTTATTGCTTGCATAAAAAGCCACAGAAGCTTCAGCATCACCAACAATCTTCAGAGCCTCGATAGCAGCCACAAGCTCTTCGACGGAGCTGCTTGCATCTAGTGCAGAATAGTTCTCTATCGCCTCGTTAAGCTTTTGAAGGATAGCAGGATCCATCGCTTTATCGGCCAACGACTTAGCTTTAGCAATAGCCTTATCGTACTCTGCGACAAAGTCTGCAGAAGTCACATCACGCACATAATACAACTTCACGTTGTCAATACCCATCCAATTGTTTACGGGAGCCGTCTGTTCCAAACCAACCTCAAGTGTACCGTCAACAACAACTACAGGTACCGCATAGGCAGTAGGAGCACCTGCAACAAGGGCAACCTTACTTGAGTTTGCATATACATACTGCGCAGAAGCGTCAAATGCGCTTACAAATGCACAGATTGAAAGCTCGTATACGCCATTGGGGATACTATCAATTACCTGATACATCTTACCAGTGAATGAGCTAGGGTTCCAGTTCTCGTAGAAAGGCACATTGAATGCACCAGTCTGGTTGGAAGCAAGAGCCTTATTCTGCGCACCTGTAGTAGTCTGCCAAGGTTCGATAGCTGTATCAAATGTTCCATTAACGATGTAATCTGTAGCCATCTTAGCTTCGCTCCAATCAACTACTGTCAATTGCTTGTTGCCTTTATATTCAGAAAGAGTAGCAGTAACCTTACCACTCAGCAAACCGTCAACAGCATAGCCTGCCGGAATATTGTAATCATAAACTGCAATAGTATCAACACCATCAGTAATTGACATATTGTTACCCTTCAAATAGGTAATCTTGGCATCACTAAGAACGAGTTCCACCATGTTACCAACTTCGAAAGCCAAAAGTTCACCAATAGATGTGAACGAAGGATTCGACGGAGCTACAGGAGCTACAGAAACTTCACCAGCCTTGAAAAGGTAAACGGGAGCCTGTGTACTTGTATAGCATGCAAAACGTGGGCTTGAAGAATTGTACTGCAATGTACGTCCTGCGGTCTCTGCCAATTCAATCACAGCATTGTGAGCGTATTGATTAAAGCTAATCGCAAAAGTTGAACCTGTTACATCATTAGACAAGGTATTCTTTGAAGTCGGATTCCAATACAGATAAGCGCCATTTACTTCATCCTTAAACTTCCATGCGCCGGCCGCACCTTCCAATGTGAGTAAATAAGGAGCACCAAGGAAAAGACCAACAGTCTCTGAAACAGCAGTTGCAACAACAGTCTCCACCGTCCAATTCTCACTTACAGCCAACGTATCAGAAGGATTGTAGCAAGGAGTCTTAGCGTAGAGGTCAGACAAAGCTACCCAACCACCGTCAACCTGAGCCATGATGATGTACTTCTCGCCAGCCACAAGGTCAGCCTCGTTCTGCACCATGGTGAAAACAACGTCATCTACTTGTTCCTCTTGAACATCGCCAAGTCGGGTCAGCGTCCATGCACCGATGTTGACATAGTCACCGGCCACGCCATCAGCTGTAGTGATACCGATCTTAACCTGACCATCCTCAAGTACATCAAATACAAGTTCATTGACATACTGACCGCCATCGAACCAAGCTTGAACGGCAGCTGAAGAGTTCGGTACGAACTTGCCATTAATGGTTACAGAGCCATTGCCTGCAGCATAGTCAGTATCAGAAGCTCCATCATTGCGATTCTGCACGTTAGCTTCATACTTTTTAGTAGCTGTCTCGGCATAAAGTTTAGTTTTGTGAGTTTCAGTACCAGCCTGCATAGCATCGTACTCTGCCTGTTCGGAATCGCCATAGCGATAAACAGCCTTGGCGGTCATCTTGTACTGACCTGCAGGAAGTGTGATAGTTTGACTGAAATCATAGACAGCCTGTGAACCAACCTTCACCATACCGTCCTTGATACCCTTGGTACCCTCGGCATTCCAAGCATCTGTGGTAGAGAGGTCAGCATTGACTATAGCATCAGTATAGTCAGTCTTAGCCTCCTGAGCATTTACCACCATCGTAAAGGCACATAGTACCCATAACGACAAACAATAAAGTAGTTTTCTTCTCATGATAAAAAAATTTTAATTAATAAATCGGTTAATTGTATTTTACATTTTTTAGTTTTAACGGACGAATGTACGCGTTTTTTGACTTTATTGCAACTTTTCAATCTAAAAAATACCATCAAAAAGCTACACGATACCATATTTATGTTATACAACATATTTTTACACCTCCCCTGCGCCTTCATATATTATATAAAGAGATATAAAAAAACCTTGCCCACCTCACGGTGAGCAAGGACACATAATGAAAGATATTTTTCAAGAACCTATGCCACTCAAGAGCATGGTCTACCTATAATCAATCAGCATGTTTTTCAATAGGGAATCTCACCCAAAAGGTCAGCCAAGCGATCAATACCTTCTTGTATGGGTTTCTCCACCATACCTTTTATAAAAGGATTCAGTTCTGTTCGCAAAGTGAGCTTCACCTTACTGGTATCCTCACCCGTAGGGAGCATCTGCACCCATAGGGTCAAAGGAATGGGGGTAGAAGAGGCTTGGAACTTCACACATTTAGGAGCTTCACGCTCGATGATATGGAAGGCCACATCGCCCACAGGCGACACATGGAGACTTACTGCATCGGCATCGACCTTAAGGTCGCGAACCTTGTCTTCAGGCAACATAGAGCGTACCTTCTCCAGATTGGAGAGGTCGGACAGGGTTGCAAACACACGCTCCTGGCTAAAGGGGATAGCCACCACACGACTTTCAAACTGATTCATGAAAACCTAACGTTGAAGTTTTACTACAGTCGATTATCCGTTCCAATGAGCAGGATCCTTACGCCACTCATCAAGCATAGGTAGTTCATCCTCAGTAATGTAGCCTGTCTTCTGAGCTACATCAAGCACTGCTTCATAATTGGTCAAAGTGACTAGCTTCACGTCAGCCTCTTCAAAAGCTTTCTTTGCAACATCAAAGCCGTAAGTATATGATGCAACCATGCCGATAACTTCACAGCCATTGTTACGCACTGCCTGAACGGCCTTGAGGCTACTTCCACCTGTAGAGATAAGATCCTCAACCACTACGACCTTCATGCCAGGGCGAAGGTCACCTTCTATAAGATTCTCCAACCCGTGATCCTTTGGAGCCGAGCGCACATACACAAAAGGCAAGTTCAACAAGTCAGCAACAAGGGCACCCATAGCAATAGCACCAGTGGCCACGCCAGCGATAGCATCAACTTGTCCGAAACGTTCTTGGATAACACGCGCAAACTCTATTTTAATAAAGTCGCGCAAACCAGGATAAGAGAGTGTTTTTCTGTTGTCGCAATAGAAAGGCGACTTCCAACCCGATGCCCAAGTGAAGGGATTTGAGGGTTGCAACTTAATGGCTTTGATTCTCAGCAGTTTCTCTGCATAAATCTTCTCAAGGGTCTTCATACCGTAATCTTTTACTTTGATAAAACAGACGCAAAGATAGCATAAACTACGAAAACATCACAAAAAAAAAATCGTTTTTCTAAGATTCTCCTTAAAATTTATAGTCGAGAAGTTTTTCCGTGGCGCTGAATTATCATTACCTTTGCAATACCCAAACACAATCAAGAACAATGACTACGAACGAACAATACATGGCACGATGCCTTCAGCTAGCCGCTAACGGCAGATTCGATACAGCGCCCAACCCCATGGTGGGAGCTATCATTGTACACAACGGGGAAGTTATCGGCGAGGGCTATCACAGGCAATATGGTGGGGCACACGCCGAAGTGAATGCCATACGCTCGGTCAAGGACAAACGACTGCTGCGTGAATCAACCATCTATGTCAGCCTTGAGCCTTGCGCACATCATGGCAAGACTCCCCCCTGTGCCGACCTTATCATAGAGAAAGGCATACCACGCGTCGTAATAGGCTGCCGCGACAGATTCGACCAGGTAGACGGGAAAGGAATCCAAAAGCTACGCGCTGCAGGTATCGAAGTCATTGTAGGAGTGTTGGAGGATGAGTGCAGGAAGTTAAATAACGCCTTCTTCACCTTCCATACCGAAAAACGTCCTTACATCATCTTGAAATGGGCACAATCATCCGATGGATATATCGACACCTTGAGAGACAGCCTACAGACAGGTATTGAAGCCGTACGTTTCTCCACAGACGAGACCAGTATGCGAGTTCATCGTCTACGTTCCATGAGCGACGCCATTCTTGTAGGACGGCGCACAGCCATGCTCGATAATCCATCACTCACCACCCGAATATGGCCTGGCAAGAGTCCGCTGCGGCTTGTAATTGACCGAAGAGGAGAGCTTAAAGACACGCTAAGGTTGTTTGACAGAACCACAAAAACCGTCCTTTTCACCGAGGTTTTTCGAGATTTCATGGAGAGCGAGATGACAGAACAGGCAGTACTCGACTTCGAGTACGACATACTGCCGCAAATCATGCAATGGCTCCATGCGCACAATATCCAGCGCCTACTTGTTGAGGGAGGAGCCAACACTCTACAGAGGTTTATCGACGCCCACCTATGGGACGAAGCTTTTGTTGAGACTGCTCCCATTAATTTGAACGGCGGTGTAGAGGCACCATGCCTCAGTAATCATCGGACGGAAGAGAGATTCACCTGTTTCGGACACTCAATTTCACACTTTTTGCACATAAAATAGCCTTTTTACTCATCTTTTAATATAAAACAAGTTAAAATGTAGGTGATAAGCGGAAAATTGTTGCTACTTTTGTCGTTTGAAATGTAAAATAGCAACCAGAATATAATGAAAAGATTTGCAATCAGCCTCATCTGTCCGCTTATCGTCGGTATATGCTTCACCTCATGCCTTCCCGAAGCTGAAGAGACAGAGCTTACCTCTACCGTAGCCCTCCTCTCGTTCGGTATCAATGATTTGAAAACGGAGCATACCATCACACTTGATAATGGTAAGGATTCCACCTACACCAGCGTCATGAAGGGTAACGCCGTAAAATTCACTATTGACCATGAGGGTGGTTTAGTATACAACACCTCCCCTATTGCATACGGAACCGACATCACACGCGTGACCACCTCGCTCAGTGCCGACGGCTATGTACACTACATACACCCCACCACCAAAGAAAAGACTGGGTACAACTCCGAGGACACGATTAACTTCACCCAACCTGTGAAGTTCACAATCACCTCGTACGACGAGCGGTTCTCACGGGACTATCTCATTCGCATCAATGTATATCAGTCAGACCCGAATGCCACCCAATGGCAACAGTTAGAGGCTGCTACATTCCCTGCATCCCTTTTTACAGAGCAGAAAGCTGTCATCAAAGACACCCAACTTTATGTATTCGGCAAAGACTCCGAGGGAAAGGCATATACTACGGCGACAGACCTCTCTGACGGGACACAATGGAGTACTCCTGCCGAATGGACCGGCATAGGCAACTTCACAGAGCGTCTATCCGTCATACTGCACCAACAGGATTTCTACACTCTTGCCAACGGACAACTCTACCGCTCAGCCAACGGAATAGATTGGGAGCCAATCAACACAACGACCTCGCTGACAGCACTCATAGGGACAACCACCGAAGCGTCTTCCGCAGTGTGGGGTATCAGCGACAATCAGTTCGTGTCGACCACAGACCTCATCGAATGGCAAGCCAACGAGCAACGCCTCACACAGCAGCTTGAGGGAAACATCAGTTGCATCAGTCAGCCATTACGCACCAACACCAACATACACCGCACCATATTCATAAGCAATGCGGCTATCACTGACACATGTGCACATGTCTGGAGCAAGCTATCCTCTGAAACGAAGTGGACAAAGGTTGAACCCGTAGGGCAGAACCCTTACGGATGCCCCAATCTGCAGGACCTTGCTGTCATCAACTACCGCAATCGCCTGTACGCTTTTGGCGGCATGAGCTTAGGAAACCGCAAAGCACCTATCGAGCCCTTCAGCACATGCTACGAGTCACGTGACAACGGAGTCACATGGCGCATTCGAGAGAGGTCGTTCTCACTGCACGAGAGCTTCATCGGCCGCAACGAACCTTTCGCCACCGCTGTGGATGCCCAAGGATACGTCTGGATGATATGGGGCACATCAGGAGAAGTTTGGAAAGGCATTTGGAACAAAACAAATTAAAGGACTCTCTTCCCACGAGATTTCGGAGAATCCCGACATACTGGAAACAAACAACATCAACTCAATGAGAAGCCATACACGACAATCGACATCACAGCGCATGCTAGCAGTAGCCCTACTGCTGGCAGCAGTGCATATGGCCACAGCTCAGGAACTTGAGTACAAGATGGAGTTGGGTGCTATGGCTGGCGTAGGTTCCTACATGGGAGATGCCAACAACACCGATCCATTCAAGAATGCCCAAATGGCCGGCGGTATCCTTGCACGCTACAACTTCAACCCACGCATGGTAGTCAAAGGCAATCTTGCCATAGGCCGAATGAAGGGGACAACTGCAGGGATGGACAACCGATTCCCAGACGGTGCTCACATTGCATTCAACCGCAGCCTTTATGATTTAGGGGCACAATTTGAGTACAACTTCTTTGCCTATGGTACTGGAGCCGGATACAAGGACAGCCACCGCTTTACCCCCTACATCCTCCTCGGAATTGGGCTTACCTATTCCCCACAAACACACAACCACGTATTCGCATTCAATATACCTATAGGTATTGGAGCCAAATATAAACTTGCCGAGCGCCTCAACTGTGGAGTCGAATGGACAATGCGCCTTACGACTACGGACCGTCTCGACACTACGGGGAAAACAGCATTTCAGCTTAACGACCCATACCAGATCAAGGGAAAAGGGATGAAAAACAAGGACAGCTATTCCTTCCTGTTCCTCTACATCAGCTACGACCTCTTCCCAAAATACAGGAAATGCAATAATTAATCGACAAACTATAAAAATACAAGCATATGACCTACAAAGAACAGTTAGACATGGATCGCATTCCACAGCACATCGCTATTATCATGGATGGTAACGGCCGTTGGGCCAAGGAAAAGGGGAAACGACGCGGCGAAGGACACATTGCTGGAGCTACCGCCCTGCACAACACCATGATGCATGCCTCCAAACTTGGAGTGAAGTATGTGACTGTATATGCCTTCTCTACGGAAAACTGGACACGCCCCGACGAGGAGGTCAACGGACTGATGGCTCTTCTCTTCGAGAAGCTCGACCTTGACATCTTCATGGACAACGATATACGCTTCTGCGTCATCGGCGATACCGACCGTCTGCCCGAGAACGTGCGCGAGCGAATGAACTACTGCATCAGCAAATCGGCAGGAAACCAACGTGGTACACTAACTGTGGCCCTCAGCTACTCATCCAAATGGGAGCTCACCCAATCAGCCAAGCGCATCGCCGCTATGGTACAAGAAGGCAAGATGACCATTGACGAGATCACAGACAAGACCATCGACGAGACCGTAGCCACCTCATTCATGCCCGACCCCGACCTGCTCATCCGCACCGGCGGAGAAACTCGTCTAAGCAACTACCTGCTGTGGCAATGTGCATACACCGAACTATACTTCTGCGACACCTATTGGCCCGATTTCGACGAGGAGGAACTGTGCAAGGCCATCCTCACCTATCAGCAAAGGGAGAGAAGATTTGGCAAGACAAGCGAACAAATCGCAGAGGAGAACAATAATATATAATAAGGAATGAAAAATAAACTTAGTGTTTTCAAATGCCTCGGAGTAGCCATCCTGTTGTCGGCGCTTCCCTTAAGCAAGACGACCGCTCAGGTGAGCTCCACCGACACCATCAGCAAGCCTGCGGTGCTCTATTCGGCACCCAAGAGATATGAGATTGCCGGCATCACCGTAAGTGGTATCGACAACTACGAGGACTACGTGCTCATTGGCCTCTCCGGACTCTCTGTCGGACAGGTCATCACGATTCCCGGTGAAGAGATTACAGCAGCAGTCAAGCGGTATTGGAAACACGGACTCTTCTCCAACGTCAGCATCACCGTCGAGAAGGTAGTGGGCAATCAGGCCTACCTTAACATAGCGCTCACGCAGCGTCCCCGACTCTCACAGCTCAACTTCAACGGTGTGAAGAAATCTGAGCGCGAGGACCTGGAAGCCAAGCTCAACTTCAAGCTGGGCAACCAGATTACGCCCAACATGATAGACCGTGCCAAGATTGTCATCAAGCGCTACTTCGACGACAAGGGATTCAAGAATGCCGAGGTCAACATCATGCAGCGCGACGACGTGGCCGAGCAGAACCATCTCATCCTTGACATCAACATCGACAAGAAGGAGAAGATTAAAGTCAACAAGATCTACATCACCGGCAACAGCGCCCTTGACGAGAAGCAGCTGAAGTGGGCGATGAAGAAGACCAACGAAAAGGGTAACTGGCGTCACCTCTTCCGCCCGAAGAAGTTCATCGAAGACCTCTACGAAGAGGACAAGCAGCTACTTATCAGCAAGTACAACGAGCACGGATACCGAGATGCCCACATTGTGGTAGACTCCATCGTGCCCTTCGACGAAAAGACCGTAGACGTATACATCCAAGTGGAAGAGGGCGACCAATACCACATCCGCAACATCAACTGGGTGGGCAACACGGTATACGAGTCACAAGGACTCGCTGAGGTGCTACGTATGACTCCCGGCGACGTATACAACCAGAAGAAGCTGGAGGAGCGCATCAATGTAGACGACGATGCCATCGGCAACCTATATTATAATAATGGATACGTCTTTGCCCGCGTCGAGCCCGTCGAGGTTAATGTCACAGCCGACTCCGTAGACCTTGAGATGCGCATATTCGAAGGGCCGCAAGCCACCATCAACCGTGTACGCATTGCCGGTAACGACCGCCTGTACGAAAACGTAGTGCGTCGCGAGCTGATGACCAAGCCCGGCGACCTCTTCAGCAAGGATGCCCTCATGCGCTCTGCCCGTGAGATACAGCAGATGGGGCACTTCAACCCCGAGGCCATCGTTCCCGACGTGCAGCCCGACCTAACCAACGGCACGGTTGACATCAACTGGATGCTGGAGTCGAAGAACAACGACCAGGTGGAGTTTTCGCTCGGCTACGGACAGACCGGCGTGATCGGTAAGATAGCCCTGAAGTTCACCAACTTCTCTATGTACAACCTCTTCCACAAGTCCGATAACTACCGCGCCTTCATCCCCCAAGGCGACGGACAGACCTTTACTATCAGCGGACAGACCAACGGCCAATACTACCAGTCATACAACATCTCGTTCTTCGACCCCTGGTTTGGCGGCAAGCGTCCCAACTCACTCTCCGTGAACGCCTTCTTTGCCCTGCAGACAGGTATCAACAACAACTACTATAACCAAGCATACTATAACAACTACTATAATTATATGTATGGTTATGGCAACTACAACAACTACTACAACAATTACGAGTCATACTACGACCCCGACAAGTACCTGCGCATGTATGGTCTTTCTGTCGGTTGGGGTAAGCGTCTACACTGGCCCGACGACTATTTCACCCTCTACGGTGAGCTCACCTACCAGCGCTACGACCTCAACAACTGGGAGTACTTCATCATTGCCAACGGCAATTGCAACAACGTGAATCTCTCGCTCAACCTTGGCCGTAACTCGATAGACAACCCCATCTTCCCACGCCAAGGCTCCGAAATCAGTTTCAACGTGGCTGTGACTCCTCCCTTCTCGCTCTTCGACGGTATTGACTATAAGGCCTTGAGCGAGGTGAAGGCTACCGATGCCAACTACAACCAGAGCCTGCGCAAGCGCTACAACTGGATTGAGTATCACAAGTGGAAGTTCAAGAGCAAGTTCTACACCGCCCTCACCGGTGGTCAGAAGTGCCTCGTGCTGATGGCTCGTGCCGATTTCGGACTTCTCGGCCACTACAACAAGTACAAGAAGTCGCCCTTCGAGACCTTCTATGTCGGCGGCGACGGTATGAGCGGCTACTCCTACAACTACTATACCGACATGATTGCCCTGCGCGGTTACGACAATGGTTCGTTGACTCCCTATGGCAGCGAAGGCTATGCCTACTCACGCTTCACCATGGAGCTTCGCTACCCGCTGATGTTCGAGAACTCCACACAGATCTATGCCCTTGCCTTCCTTGAAGGCGGTAACGCATGGACCGATGTCAAGAGATTCAACCCCTTCGACATGAAGCGCTCGGCAGGTGTGGGTGTACGTATCTTCCTCCCGATGATTGGCCTCATGGGTATCGACTGGGCTTACGGCTTCGACAAGATCAACAGCTCTACAGCCTCAAGCGGTAGCCAGTTCCACTTCATCCTCGGACAGGAGTTCTAATAAATTGAGAATGGAGAATTGACAATTGAAAATTATATCCTAAAGTTATGAAGAAGAACCTTTTGATAACCGCCCTTTTCTGTCTCTTCGGCCTTACAGCCAACGCACAGAAGTTTGCCTTGATCGATATGGAGTATATCCTCAAGAATATCCCCGCCTATGAGCGTGCCAACGAGCAGCTCAACCAACTGTCGAAGCGCTGGCAAGGCGAGGTAGAGGCTATGGCCCTCGAGGCACAGACCCTCTACAAGAACTACCAGAGCGAGGCCGTGTTCCTCTCCGAAGAGCAGAAGACCAAGAAGGAAGAGGAGATTGTAGCCAAAGAGAAAGAGGCCCAGGAGTTGAAGCGCAAGTACTTCGGTCCCGAAGGCGAACTCTACAAGAAGCGCGAGAGCCTCATGGCCCCCATCCAGGACGAGATATACATCGCCGTGAAGGAGATTTCCGATGCCAAAGGCTACACCGTAGTCATCGACCGCGCCTCGGCAGCCAGCATCATCTATGCCTCGCCCAAGATTGACATTAGCAACGAAGTATTGGTAAAGTTAGGTTATTCAAACTAAATGCATTACCTTTGCATATCAGATTCAGCCTTTAATACCCTTTAATGCCCCTAAACAGCCCCTAATAAACTCTAAAGACAAAAATATAAACTAAAAAAACAAAAGACACTATGAACAAGAAACTCATTGCCATGCTCTTCCTCATGGCACCCCTTGCACTCTTTGCACAGAAGTTCGGCCACCTTAACTCAGCCGACATCATCCAGGTAATGCCCGAGTACACAGCTGCTCAGACCGAGCTCCAGAACCTCGAGAAACAGTACACCAACGAACTCCAGCTACTCGAGTCAGAGCTCGCCAAGAAGAGCGAAGCCTACGAGAAGGAGAAAGCCACACTCCCTGCCAACATCGCACAGCGTCGCGAGCAGGAGCTTCAGGAACTCTACGGCAAGATGCAGCAGTACTACCAGACTTCACAGCAAGAGCTGGCACAGGCATCACAGGAGAAGATGGCAGCCCTCACCGAGAAGATTACCAAGGCCATCAAGGAGGTAGGTGTAGCCGGCGGCTTCCTCTACATCTTCGACACCGCCAGCGGCATCCCCTACATCAGCGAAACACTCAGCACCGACGTTACCGCGCAGGTAAAAGCCAAGCTGGGAATAAAGTAAAAAGAAACAAATCATCGGGGGTGTGTCAAGGATGACATGCACAGTATCGTCGCGGCACACCCTCACCCACTAACATCAACCATAACCATCGTTACAATGAAAAGGTACACCCTCCTCCTTCTGACTCTTATATCCATGTCAGCCATTGCCCAATCCAAGTTTGGGTATGTCAGCTATAAGGAAATCCTCAGGGCACTCCCCGAGTACTCCATCGTAGAGAAGGACCTTACCGATTTGCAGGGCAAGTATGAAGCCGAGATTGTACGTTCCGAGCGCGAGTTCAACCAGAAGTATGCCGAGTTCATCGAGGATCAGGCCAGCCTGCCCGAGAACATCCGCCTCAAGCGCCACAACGAGCTGCAGGAGCTTATGGAGAAGTCGATCCGGTTCAAGGACGAAATCAACAGAACCATCGTCGAGCTGCGCTACGAGATGCTACAGCCGCTCCACGAGAAGATCGACAATGCAGTCATGAAAATCTGCGTCGATGAAGGCTACGACTATATCCTCAACACCGATGAGCGTGCCTACATCGCCATCAATCCCAAGCACGGCAAGGACATCACCGCCAAGCTGAAGAAAGAGCTGGGTATCGAAAAGTAATAACAAGCAGCAAATGCTGACACCCGGCCCCATAGGAGTATTCGACAGTGGTTACGGCGGACTGACCATACTGTCGCAGATGCGCGAGCGCATGCCCGAGTATGACTTTCTGTACCTGGGCGACAATGCCCGCACCCCCTATGGCACACGCTCCTTTGAGGTCGTCTACGAGTTCACCTCACAGGCCGTCAGGACACTCTTCGACATGGGCTGCCAGCTCGTCATCCTCGCCTGCAACACAGCCTCGGCCAAGGCACTGCGCACGATACAGCAGATCGACCTCCCGAAGATAGACCCGCGCAAGCGCGTGCTGGGCATCATACGCCCCACGGTGGAGTACCTGGGCGATATCACGAGTACACGCCACGTAGGCATACTTGCCACCTCGGGCACCATCAAGTCGCAGTCATACCCGCTGGAAATCAAGAAGCTGTTCCCCGACATCACCGTCAGCGGCGAGGCATGCCCCATGTGGGTACCGCTGGTCGAGAACAACGAGGCACAGAGCGAGGGCACCGACTACTTCGTCGGCCGCCATATCGACAACCTACTGGCCAAGGACGACAAGATCGACACCATTATCCTGGGGTGCACCCACTACCCCATCCTTTACGACAAGATTCGCCGCCACACCCCCGAGCACATCAAGGTCATCACCCAAGGCGAATACGTGGGCCGCAGCCTCATGAACTATCTCGAACGCCACCCCGAGATGGATGTCCTATGCACAAAACAGGGCACTTGCCGCTTCCTCACCACCGAGTCGGTGGAGATATTCAGACAGTATGCCTCCATCTTCTTCGACAACGACATCGATGTCAAGAGCGTTGCATTGAAGTAGTTCCCAAAACAGATTAACGTTAATCTAAAAACAGATTCTAAAACCGCATCGCGACCCCCAGTGCCGCCCCATCCCTATTCACCGAAGGATACACGAATGCCTCACAGCCAGTGAGGCCATACATCAGTTTGCGCGTATAGGGCAGCAGCCAGTAGCCTATTCGTGCACTGAGAATGCCTATGCCGGCACCGGCAAACACATCGGTGAACCAATGGCGGTTGTTGTACACACGCAGCACACCCACCGTGACAGCAATCGTATAGGCACCAAACGAATACCACGGCGAATCGTCGCCATACTCGATGCGCACCAGCTCGGCCCCCATGAAGGTAGTGGCCGTGTGCCCCGAAGGGAATGAGTTACGCGCCGACCCATCGGGACGAGGCTCTCGCACGGAATATTTCACCGCATTCACCATAACCCCGAGGGCCGCGTAGGAGACGGCCAGCTCCAGTGTACGGTCGACATATCCATGCTTGGCATCGGCACCGAGCAGGCTGAGGCCATAGACCGATCCCAGCGGTACATACTGAAGATAATCGTCGACAGTGACCCTATGATCGCCACGCCACGCATCCAGATAGTCGCGCACCTCATAGCGCGATGTCCTGAAAGGCTCCACAAAGCCCAGTGTACCCGCACCAATCAACGACAGGGGCATGACAACCTCGCCAGCCTTGAAGCGAGACTTCGCTGCGACGCTATCGCCCTGCACCTGAGCCGACAGGGGAGCAAAGCATACCAACGCCAAGAATATACACAGTAACCGTACCATGAAAGAGCAGTTTTGCATTTTATCTGCTGCAAAGATAAGTCAATTCCGTAAAATACGCTATCTTTGCAGCTGTAAAACAAAAATAAACCGCACAGCAGTCTTTTATGAAAACACTGAGAGAGCTCTACCGCATAGGACACGGCCCGTCGAGCAGCCACACGATGGGTCCACGCAATGCCGCTACCCATTTCCTGAACCGTAATGCCCGGGCCACCCGCTTCGAGGTGACACTCTATGGCAGCCTGGCCGCTACCGGCAAGGGACACATGACCGACCAGGCCATCCTCGATGTGCTGGGCCACGAACGCACGACCATCGTGTGGGAGCCCAAGCGGTTCCTCCCGTTCCACCCCAACGGCATGAAGTTCATCGCTCTCGATGCCGAAGGCAAGCAGTCCGACGAGTGGACTGTCTTCAGCGTCGGTGGCGGAGCATTGGCCGAAGAGGGCCAGGCTCCCATGGAAGAGAAGCATATCTATGGCATGAACACCGCCACGGAGATACTCTCCTGGTGCATCAGCACCGGCAAGAGCTACTGGGAATATGTGGAGGAGTGCGAGGGTACCAGCATCTGGGACTACCTGCTCGAAGTATGGGAGACGATGAAGCAAGCCGTACAGCGAGGCCTCGAACAGGAGGGCGTACTGCCTGGTCCGCTCTGCCTACGCCGCAAGGCCGCTCTCTACCACGTACGTGCCGAGGGCTACCAGCAATCCATGCGCACCCGCGGACTGCTCTTTGCCTACGCCTTGGCCGTAAGCGAGGAGAATGCCGCCGGCGGCAAGATTGTCACCGCCCCCACCTGCGGTTCGTGTGGCGTACTGCCCGCCGTGTTGTACCACCTGTACAAGTCGCGCAACTTCTCAGAGCAGCGTATCGTACGCGCCCTTGCCACAGCAGGCCTCTTCGGAAATATCGTCAAGACCAACGCCTCCATCTCTGGAGCCGAGGTAGGATGCCAGGGTGAGGTAGGCGTAGCCTGCGCCATGGCCGCCGCCGCTGCCGCCCAACTCTTCGGAGGACTCCCCTCGCAGATTGAGTATGCAGCAGAGATGGGCCTCGAGCACCACCTCGGACTCACCTGCGACCCCGTATGCGGTCTGGTACAGATACCATGCATCGAGCGCAACGCCTACGCAGCAGCACGCGCCATGGACGCCAACTCCTACGCCATGTTTACCGACGGTGTACACCGCGTATCGTTCGACAAGGTGGTAGAGGTGATGAAGAAGACCGGCCACGACCTCCCCTCACTGTACAAGGAGACAGCCGAAGGCGGACTCGCACAGGACTACAAGCAGATGTGGGGCAACGAACACTCGACACTCTACTTCTAATTACACAATACAACTAACTAACAACATTACTAATGGGATACTTATTTACATCCGAATCGGTGTCTGAAGGACACCCCGACAAAGTGGCCGATCAAATATCGGACGCTGTACTGGACAAGTTGCTGGCCTATGACCCCAACTCGAAGGTAGCTTGCGAAACGTTAGTAACCACCGGACAGGTTGTCATTGCCGGTGAAATCAAGACAAGTGCCTACGTCGACCTCCAGCTCATCGCACGTGAGGTAATCAACAAGATTGGTTATACCAAGAGTGAATACATGTTTGAAGGCAACTCATGCGGAGTCTTCTCGGCCATCCATGAGCAGAGTGCCGACATCAACCGAGGTGTCGAGCGCGAAGACCCCATGAACCAGGGGGCCGGCGACCAAGGCATGATGTTTGGCTACGCCACCAACGAGACCGAGAACTACATGCCACTCTCCCTCGACCTTGCCCACAACATACTCAGCGTACTGGCCGACATCCGCCGCGAAGGCAAAGAGATGACCTACCTGCGCCCCGATGCCAAGAGCCAGGTGACCATCGAATATGCCGACAACGGCCGTCCCGTACGCATCGACACCATCGTAGTCTCCACCCAGCACGACGAATTCATCAGCCCCGCCGACGCCACTGCCGAGGCACAGCTCAAGGCCGATGAGCAGATGCTGGCACAGATACGCCGCGACGTCATCGAAGTGCTCATGCCCCGCGTCATAGCCGGCATACATAACGAAGAGGTACTGGCCCTCTTCAACGACCGCATCACCTACCACGTGAACCCCACAGGCAAGTTCGTCATCGGAGGTCCCCACGGCGACACAGGCCTCACCGGACGCAAGATCATTGTCGACACCTACGGAGGCAAGGGAGCCCACGGAGGCGGAGCCTTCAGCGGTAAAGACCCCAGCAAGGTCGACCGCAGTGCAGCCTACGCCGCCCGCCACATAGCCAAGAACCTCGTAGCAGCAGGCGTGGCCGACGAGATACTGGTACAGGTATCCTACGCCATCGGCGTGGCCAAGCCCATCAACATCTATGTCGACACCTACGGACGCAGCCATGTACCCATGACCGACGGCGAGATAGCCCAGAAGATCGATGAGCTCTTCGACCTCCGCCCCAAAGCCATCGAGGAGCGCCTCAAGCTACGCAACCCCATCTACTCGGAGACAGCCGCCTACGGCCACATGGGACGCCAGCCACAGACCGTCACCAAGAGCTTCCGCTCACGCTACGAGGGCGACAAGGACGTCACCGTAGAGCTCTTCACCTGGGAGAAGCTCGACTACGTGGACAAGGTAAAAGAGGCTTTCGGTCTATAACGCATTGGAGCGTTGAACAAAGACAGGAGGGTGTGTCGCAATTGCAACACACCCTCCTTTTTGCTTCAGCTTGTACGCCTCCCGCCGATTACTCCTTCAGCAGACGCTGTATCTCTGCCTCAAGATCCTTCACGCTTGCATCGCGCATCACCAGCTCGTTGGCACGGTTGATCAGGAAGTAGGTAGGCAGCTCGCGCACCCCGTAGAGGGTAGCCGACTTGCTGTAGGGCGCCTCCTCATCGCGCACACATACCCAGGGCAGACTCTCGGCAGCAGTTTTCCAGAAATGTTCGTTCGGGTCGAGCGACACCTGATAGATCTCGAGCCCCTGAGCCGCATACTTGTCGTACAGCTCACGCTGAATGATGATGCGGGCAGCCGACTGCTCGTGAGCATAAGCCGTGAAGTCGAGCATCACCACCTTACCCTTGAGCTCGGTAAGGCTACGCACGGCACCGTCAATGTCCGGCAAGGCAATGTCGATGATAGAGGCCTCCACGATCTTGTCCTGCAGGGCACTGTAGTCCACCTGCTGCGCAGGACGCGTATTCCTCATACCCTTGAGCGCTATGCTCTTGAGGTTCTTGGTGCGCTCGGCCTCCGGGTGGAAGAGGTCAAGGTTGGTAGCAACGGCAGCAAAGCAGCGGATATCGTCGCGCTGGGTGAGAGGGTCAAAGATAAGTGTACCTCCCAGACGCTGGAAGAGGGCAAAGTAAGCGTATGGCTTGCTGGGGTCGGCATAGATATATTCCATGCGCACCTCCTTCTTGTAGTTGTTCACCAGCGTGTCGATACGTGCACGTGTAACGCCCACCTCGGGACCAGAGTTGCGCACCAGCATCTGCACAGCACGCTGCAGCTCCCCCTGCTTGTGCACCAGGCGCTTGAGCATGACGTTATCCTCCGAGCCCTCAACCTGATATGCCACGCTCATGGCAGGCAGCGCCGCTGTGACGTGCAATGTCTCGGTGGAGTCTACTGAGAGGTATACGATCTCGTTGTCAACACGCAGGCGGTAGAAGTCGAAGCATTCGGGCTGGGGGACACGGAAGCTGAATGTTCCATTGCCCTTCAGCCGTGCCGAGTCGGCCACGGTCGTGCGCTCCACCCCAATGCAGTCGAGGTAGAGAGTCTTTCCATCAGCTTCAGTAATCTGGCCCTCGATAGTAGCCATCGGTTGCTGCTCTGTGCAGCTCACTGCCGCCAGCAAAGCGGTCAGTATAAGGGTATTTTGCAGTTTCTTCATCATTTTATCGCAATTATCGTGCAAAGCTAAGGAAAAATACTGAGAATCTGTTTTAAAATCATCGCTAATATGTTTTTTTTTGCTTTTCGGTTTAACTGAGGCTCTTTTTGGCATCATGTCGAGCAATTGCTGACGGTGGGGCGCGGCTAAGCGGTAACGCATCTGAGGGAAGCGTTCAGTGTTTAGGAAAGTGTCACGGTAGTGTCACTTGAAAAATGCAATTACAGCACTGATTATCAGCGCCGTGTACGCCTCATGTGCCAAGTGTCACGCCTTATAGTATTTTTGCGTAACACCGTTGGCTGTGCTTCATCTTCAATCGGCTGATAAACTGTCCTTTATCGAGTTCTTTGAAGTAGCATTTGGCGGTACGTTCCGACACGCCCACCTGATTGCCCACGGCTATAGCTTCGGCCGAGGTGAAGGGGGTAGCAGGAGGTAACGGATGAGGGTGAGGGTGGCGACAACCATAGTCCTCGGCATAAGTGTACTGCAGCTCAAGCGAGGGAGCAATCTCGTGAGATTCGTTCAGAAGGGAAGGGTTTCTTACGTTTTCATAACAATGACGGTTTATTTGATTGTAATTATGCATGTTATGATATCGGTGTATCAAAAAACTATTATAAGGCGTGACACTTGGCACTTGGAACCACACAACACAATGACCTACAGCGAGATAAGTGCAAGTTTTACGTGACACTTGTGTGGCACTTGCCACCATACCGCCACGCGGCGCAGCCACTCGGGGATGGGCGAGAAGGGCGAATGGGGCTATGCGGGCGGAAAAAGGCATATCCCTTTTTGAAAAATGGGATAGCCCTTTTCGGGAAATGGGACGGCCCTTTTCTGAAAAAGGGATAGGTCTTTTTTTAGGAACTATGGTTTAGGATTCGTATGAGATTTGGATTTTCGCTCGGTTTGCACGCACTTTAGCTTGCTAACGCAAGCAGAAATTAGGCTGCACCTCGGAAAATCGCAAATAAATTTGCATTTTCGCTCGGTTTGCACTAATTTTGTCCGAATTTTGGATGAATGTATCAATTTAGACGTAATATATAAATAAGTTAAGATGAATCCGATTACAAAATCAGTGACTCTCCCCGACGGAAGAGTCATCACGCTGGAAACCGGGAAATTGGCCAAGCAGGCCGACGGCTCAGTGATGCTGCGCATGGGCAACACCATGTTGCTGGCTACAGTATGTGCCGCCAAAGATGCAGTTCCCGGCACCGATTTCATGCCTTTACAGGTTGAGTACAGAGAGAAATATGCCTCATTTGGCCGTTACCCAGGTGGCTTCACCAAACGTGAGGCTAAGGCTTCAGACAATGAGATTCTGACTTGCCGCTTGGTGGACCGCGCATTGCGTCCCCTCTTCCCCGACAACTATCACGCAGAGGTATATGTAAACATCATCCTCTTCTCTGCTGATGGTGTAGATATGCCCGATGCATTGGCAGGCTTCGCTGCTTCTGCCGCATTGGCTGTTTCTGACATTCCCTTCAACGGCCCCATCTCTGAGGTGCGCGTAGCCCGCGTAGATGGTGAGTTCGTGATCAACCCCACCTTCGCACAGCTCGAGCGTGCCGACATGGACCTCATGGTAGGCGCCACCATCGACAACATCATGATGGTAGAGGGCGAGATGAAGGAGGTATCGGAGCTCGACCTGCTCGAGGCCATGAAGGCTGCCCACGAGGCTATCAAGGTACAGTGCCAGGCTCAGCTCGAGCTGATGGAAGAGGTAGGCTCTACCGTGAAGCGTGAGTACTGCCACGAGGTGAACGACGAGGAGCTCCGCGCCGAGGTGAAGGCTGCCTGCTACGACAAGGCATACGCCATCGCTGCTGAGGGCAACCGCGACAAACACGCTCGTGCCGAGGCCTTCGAGCTGGTACGCGAAGAGTACAAGGCTGCATACACCGAGGCTCACGCCGAGATGGATGCCGACGAGCTCGCCGAGAAGCTCTCGCTCATCAACCGCTACTACCACGATGTAGAGAAGGACGCCATGCGTCGCTGCATCCTCGACGAGGGCAAGCGTCTCGACGGCCGCTCTACTACCGATATCCGTCCCATCTGGTGCGAGGTTGGCTACCTGCCCGGTCCTCACGGCTCAGCTGTGTTTACCCGTGGCGAGACCCAGTCACTCACCTCTGTGACCTTGGGTACCAAGTCTGATGAGAAGCTCATCGACGACGTGCTCAACCAGTCAAAGGAGCGTTTCCTCCTCCACTACAACTTCCCCCCCTTCTCTACCGGTGAGGCTAAGGCACAGCGCGGCGTAGGCCGTCGTGAGATTGGTCACGGCCACCTCGCATGGCGTGCACTGAAGGAGGTACTTCCTGTAGACTATCCCTACTGCGTACGCGTAGTATCTGATATCCTCGAGTCAAACGGCTCATCATCTATGGCTACCGTATGTGCCGGTACCCTCGCACTGATGGACGCTGGTGTGCCCATCCGCAAGCCGGTTTCAGGTATCGCCATGGGTCTTATCAAGAACGCTGGCGAAGAGAAGTATGCCGTGCTGAGCGATATCCTCGGCGATGAGGACCACTTGGGCGACATGGACTTCAAGACCACCGGTACGGCCGACGGTTTGACCGCTACACAGATGGACATCAAGTGCGACGGCCTCTCTTACGAGATCCTCGAGAAGGCACTCTACCAGGCACGTGACGCACGTCTCCACATCCTCGGCAAGATCACCGAGTGCATCGCCGAGCCCCGTGCCGACCTCAAGCCCCACGCACCCCGCATCGTATCCATCACCATACCCAAGGAGTTCATCGGTGCCGTTATTGGCCCGGGCGGAAAGATTATCCAGGGTATTCAGGAAGAGACTGGTGCTACCATCGCTATCGACGAGGTTGACGGCGTAGGCAAGGTAGAAATCGCCGGCACCTGCAAGGAGACTATCGACAGTGCCCTCTCTAAGATCCGCGCTATTGTGGCAGTTCCCGAGGTAGGTGAGATATACACCGGTAAGGTGCGCAGCGTGATGCCCTACGGTGCATTCGTAGAGTTCATGCCTGGCCGCGACGGCTTGCTCCATATCTCTGAGATTGACTGGAAGCGCTTCGAGACCATGGAGGAGACCGGCATCCAGGAGGGCGACGAGATTGACGTGAAGTTGCTCGACATCGATCCCAAGACCGGTAAGTTCAAGCTCTCACACCGCGTGCTCATCGAGAAGCCCGAAGGCTATGAGGAGCGTCCCGCACGTCCCCGTCGCGAGCGCCCCGAGCGTGGCGAGCGTCGTCCCCGTCCCCATCGTGAGGAGTAAGATGACACAGGGGACTGAGAAGCTCCTGCACTGATAGACAAATTTTCTCTCATGAGAGGTGCAATTCCACAAGGGGTTGCGCCTCTTTTTTTTCATTTCATCGCAGAGGTGCCATAATTTCATAGCACATCCTCCATTTTTAGGAAAAAAAACTTATCTTTGCAGAAATTTGAGAAGCAATAAAGCATAAATTATAGGTAGTAGCATAAGGATGGAGAAAATCATTGACCCCATAAGCAAGGAATTACTCAAGGCAGAGCTTACCGCCGACAAGCTGCTTCGCCATACCAACCGTGGTGGCAACGAGCTTTACATCATCGATGCCCACGACGCACCGAACGTGATGCAAGAGATAGGTCGCCTGCGCGAGATAGCTTTCCGTGCCGGTGGCGGCGGAACGGGTCTGAGTGCCGACATCGACGAATTCGACACCATGGAGGTGCCCTACAAGCAACTCGTAGTGTGGAATCCCGATGCCGAGGAGATTATCGGTGGCTACCGCTATCTGCATGGAGCAGACGTCAAGTTCGACGAGAAAGGACAGCCCATCCTGGCCACCTCACACATGTTTCACTTCTCAGAGAAATTCATCCAGAACTACCTCCCCTACACCCTGGAGCTAGGTCGCTCATTCGTCGCTGTAGAGTACCAGGCATCGCGCAAGGACAGCAAGGGCCTCTTTGCCCTGGACAACCTCTTCGACGGACTTGCCGCCCTCACCGTAGCGCTCGACGATGCCGAATACTTTTTCGGCAAGATGACCATGTACCCCTCGTATGACCGACTGGCACGCGACATGATACTCTACTTCCTCGACAAGCACTTCGGCGACCGACGCCACCTGGTGAATGCCTATTACCCCCTGTTCCTGGAGCACAACCCCAAGCAGTTCCGCGAGCTCTTTGTAGAGGATGACTTCAAGCTCGACTACCGCATACTCAACGCTCAGGTGCGTGCCCGCGGCTGCAACATACCTCCCCTGGTGAATGCCTACATGAACCTCTCGCCCACAATGCTCGTATTCGGCACCGCCATCAACCACGAGTTTGGCGAGGTGGAGGAGACCGGCATTCTCATCAATGTGAACGAGCTGCACGAGGACAAGCGCAAGCGCCACATCATGTCGTTCGTGGACGAACATCCCGAGTATGCCAAGCGCATCAAGGGAACGAAGGTCCTGTTCCCCTTCAGAAGAAAGAAAAGAAAATAATCAGGCCATCCTCCTGGTCAGGAAGCGCCTTACCCCCTCACGTACAGAGTCGAGCCCGAACTCCTCAGGCACTACCCTATCCATGGGTACCCACATGCACTCTGCCACATCGTCATGAGCACTCAGGCAGGCATCAGGGTCAATCGTGCAACGGAAGAAGCTGTCAATCGTATGCACCAGGAAGCCACTATAGAGGTATGTATTGGGTAGCGAGAACAGGAACTCCGCCTTCAGCACCTCACAGCCCGTCTCCTCCAACACCTCACGCGCCACACCCTGCTCGGCACTCTCATACATATCGCAGAAGCCTCCCGGAAGGTCGAGCGTACCCTTGGCTGGCTCTTTGGCACGGCGGCAAACGAGCAGTTCGTCCCGCTCATTGACGATAAACGCCACCGTAGCGGCACTGGGATTAAAGTAATAGACAAAACCGCACTGCTCGCAACGGTATGCCTTCTCGTTATGCTCACGGAAGTTACCGCCACACTGAGGACAGTAGTGAAAGGCGTGGAAGGGGTGCTTATGGCTATTCTTCATATTTACGACAGATTTTTCGCGAAGGTACGGAATATTTTTCTATCTTCGTGGATTCAAACACATATTAGCGATAATTTTAAAGACACAGATTCTTGATATGACACAACAGACCGAGTTTTCACTGCGCCCCTATTCGCGCGGATTTCATCTAATAACCTCTGAGTTGCTTGAGCATCTTCCTGCATTGCCCGAGCAGGGACTGCTGCACCTGTTCGTCAAGCACAGCAGTTGCGGACTCACCATCAATGAGAATGCCGACCCTGATGTGAGGTATGATATGGGACAGATCTTCGACCGCATGGTACGCGAGAACGAGCCCTACTACATGCACACATTTGAAGGGGCCGACGACATGCCCGCACATGCCAAGAGCGTGATCACCGGCTGCAGCCTCACTATCCCCATCACCCGCGGCCGACTCAATCTGGGCACATGGCAAGGGATATACCTGTGCGAGTTCCGCAACCGTGGAGGTGCGCGCCGCATTGTCGTCACCATCGTTTCATAAAAACAAGGAAGAACAAGATGAGAAGAACAATCATAACACTCGGAATGCTGCTATGCTTCTGCTGCACCAGAGCACAGGAAAGCGCTCCCATGCAGTATGAGGTGCTGAAGGGCATGCCCGCCTTCTATGAAGAGCTGAAGGCCACACTCACCTACCCCATGGCTTGGGGCAACAGTCCCACACGACGTTTCCGCAAGTGGCAACGCGAGGGACGCGCCAAGGTGCTGGAGTGCATGAGTCCGGCGCCACCGAAAGCCGACAGCTTTGCTCCCGAGGTGCTTGACGAAGAACAGCGCGAAGGATACAAGGCACAGAAAATTGTCTTCAACATCAACGCCTGGAGCCGCGTACAAGCCTATCTGCTCATCCCCGATGGTGAGGGGCCTTTCCCTGCTGTGCTTGCCCTGCACGACCACGGTGCCCATTTCAGCATTGGCAAGGAGAAGATGGTGCGCCCGTTCAGGGTCACTGATGAGGTGATGGCCGATGCCGAGAAGTGGAGCCATGCCTGCTACGACGGTGAGTTTGTGGGTGACCGCTTAGCTCGCGAGGGCTACGTGCTGCTTACCGTGGATGCACTCTTCTGGGGCGACCGCGGACGCCGCGAAGGGGTCGACTACGATGCACAGCAGGCACTCAACAGCAACCTGCAGCAGATGGGCATGGCCTTCGGCAGCTTCATCGCCTGGGACGACCTGCGCAGCGTGGAGTTTCTCAACACACTGCCCTGCGTGGAGCGAGGCGAGATTGCCGTTCTGGGACACTCCATGGGTGCCCACCGGGCATGGATGACGGCTGCCCTCTCCGAAGAGGTGAAGGCAGGCGTGGCCATCTGCTGGATGAACACGACAGAGTATCTGATGACACTCACCAACAACCAGAACAAGGGCGGCTCGGCCTACTCGATGATTATCCCTGGAGTGCGCAACTACCTGGACTATCCACACGTAGCCTCACTGGCCTGCCCCAAGCCGATGCTCTTCATGAACGGCACCAAGGATAAGCTGTTCCCCGTACAGGGAGTCAAGGATGCCTATGCCGAGATGCGCCGCGTATGGCAGTCGCAAGGTGCCGACGAGCTGCTGCAGACACGCCTCGTAGAGTCGCCCCACTACTTTGGCAGGGCGATGCAGCAAGAGGCTATAGCGTTTCTCAACGAGGTGTTCAGGTAGGTTATATCAAACTGACGCTTACTCCCACACTACCGACAATTCACGCAGGAGCGTAGCACTCGCTCCTGTAGAGCCTGTATGCTGGATGCTGATACCGCCATGCGATGACATCTCTATAGGAGCCTCGAGATGCACCTCGGAGACCAGTCCTTCGCGATGAATGGCAGGGAGCGGGCGGGCGTTGCTCACATGAGCCACCAGCTTGCCCCCACATGCCGAGAGGCGAATCACACATCCCGTGCGGTAGCAGATTGATGATACCGGCTCGGTGATAGGAACCGCCACGCCATCGGTATACCGCATCAGGCAGAAGTCCACCGCCTTGTCGTGCTTCACCGTACGCTCTATACGCAGGGCATAGCCCGTAAGGGTGCGCGTATCCATCTTGATGCAGACATCCATGTATTGTCCTGTAGCGCTACCGAAGCCCTGTCCCGCACTCTTGCAGGGGTCCACACGCAGGGTCAGCTCCATATCGCCATACGGGCGAGTCAAGGGAGTGTAGCGCAGGCGTGCGCCACGTACCCCCTGCATCAATCCCCAGGAGCGTGCAGCGCCATCGACACCCCTGCCATATAGCCAAGGCGAGCGCAGCGTATCGGCCACCCAGTTGAAGGCATCGGTATCGGCAGGTTTGCAGGCATCTACGGTCCAATGTCCGGGTATGATGCGAGGCTGTCGCATAGACGGGAAATGCAGAAAATCGGTGTGCAGGCTATCCATGTGCTGTGCCTTGATGCGTACGGCACGGCGTGTCCGAGCATACTGGGGCTGTCCGAGCGGACTGCGCAGGTGCTTGGGCGACACGCTTGCCCAGACGTAGCATCCCTTATCTGCTGCTGTGAGGCGATAGCTACGCAGGGGAATATGGTTGCGCGATACGGCCACCGGTATGGCCTCGCTCTGCAGGGATGAAGGCGAGCACCACCAGGTAATCTCGGAATGGTCGGCACGTCCCTCCAATGCCAATTGATAGTCCACCACCAAGCTGTCGCCTCGGCGCACGAGCCGTGGAGATGCCGTGAACGCCGGTGACGGCAATTGGCGCGGGTATACGGTAACGACACACGCTGCCTCAAGCCCCGAGGGGTCGGTAGCAAGGATGCACACCCTACAGGGCTCATCATTCTCGCTGCAGCCCTTCACGACAAGGCTCCCATCCGTCTGTCTATGCAGAGCCACACTGCCAGCCTCGCCACTGATGACCCTCCAGGATATATCTGTAGACATATCCTTGAAGTCGGGCTGCTGCATGAATCCCAGCTTGCAGGCACGCAGAAGCAGCGTGTCGACACCCGACTCAATCCGGGCATACCGGTGAGTGAGGCGTAGCGCCACGGGAGCTTGGGGCAGTTCGATGGTCTGCCGTGCAGGGTTCCAGCCGTCAGTGCCGCCGAGCAGGTTGCGCAAGTTGTAGACCACCGTATCGGGATATTCCACGCGGAAGGCTTCGAGCACAGGCTTTCCCGCCATGTCCACCGTCAGATGACTGCGTCCGCTATCGATGAGCAGAGGGCGCCCATCCTGCGTGAGGCCATACTGATAGCTGCGCTGGTCGTCGGTGGGGTCCTGCGTCCAGCATATCTGCAGGTTGGGGTGCTCGCATGTCCATCGGCAGTCGACCATGGTCACGGGGCTACCCGCCTTCACCAGATACTGCCTGCCACTGGTACGCGCATGCAGGTCGCAGTTGAGGAATACCGCCCCGGTCCCCTGCGTGCTGTAGAAGGGCTTGCCGCTGAACAGCGTGAAGCGACAGCGATGGTAGACACCCGTGCCACACAGCGCATCATCGGTGCACTCAAAATAGCAGTCCTCGAAGAAGGTACGGCGGGCGCCCACCAGCGGGCACGAGTTGAGACGGCTTATGAAACGGCAGTTGCGGGCAGCCACCCTGTCGCCCTCGCAGATGGCGAGCTGAGCCTGCACGATGGCATCGGCACGGCGCTTGCGGTTGAGCGCGGGGTTGAGCGGATAGTCCAGATCAACGTTGCAGTAGTTGCCCAGGGTCAGATTCTCCAGCTCGATATCTTCGCCCGTGAAGTGCAGCATCGTGAAGTTGCCCATAGCGCCCTGCGTCTGTCCGCGGTTTGAGGCCACGATGACATGTTCGGGGCTGTCCGTGAGACCTATGAGGCGGAGGTGGCTGACCCTCACCTTCAGTCCGTAGGGGATGCCCTCTCCCGGGAGGGGACGGCGCACGGCAGGGTCGTCGGGGTCGTCGATCCAATACACACTCGGGGCGATATAGATGGCCAGCGGAGTATCCTCGGTATAGGTGCCCTGAGGGGCGCGACGCTGGAGGCTGTCGGCCACCAGCAAAGCCTCGCGCAGGGAGGCAAACACATGGGCACCGCTCACGCCACTGTCATCCACCAGCCACGTATGCTCATTGGTGGTGAGCTGCTGGCCCTGATAAACGAAAGTAGTCTGCGCAGCGGAGGCGCATACGCAGACTACTGAAAGGATAAACGAATAGATTCGGTTCATTGTGTCATGATTATTTTACCAGCACCTTGCGTCCGCCAACGATGTAGATGCCCGAGGGTAGCCCATCGAGCGAGGTCGTCGCTGTGCGCACACGCACGCCCGTGATGCTGTATACGTCGACCGGGGCACTTACTGCCGGTACCGAAGGTAACTCGATGCTGCTGACAACATCCTCGCTCATCGAGCCGTAGTAGTACAGGCGGAAGTTATCGAAGATGGTCCAGTAGTAGTCCTGCGAGCTGTTGCAGCGCAAGCCTATCTTCATGCTGGCCTTGTCGGTCTTCAGCTCGGTGATGAGTGCGTTCTCATAGAGTCCCTTGCCGAAGTAGATGCTTGCCGCCTGCATATCGTTGGGCATATACTTGGTGGGGCTGCCTACCGATGACTCGCTACCGCCCAGCTTGCGGCTCTGGGCCTCGGTGGCGATGTGCTGTATCTTCTTGGTCTTGCTGTTGGCATAGAGCACAGTAGTCACCTGATTACGTCCAGCGACGTAGGCGCTGTAGGAGTCGGCCGAGGAGCCGGGGCGCTGGAATCCCTGCATGCACAGCTGATAGGTACCTGCAGGCAGGTTCTGTATCGTCTGGCTGAAGTCGAAGGTCGCTTGGTAGAACTCCAAGCACGAGTGGTTGAATGCCGGAACCACCGACCATCCCGAGGCATCGTCGATGGCAGCGTTCTCAATCATGTAGGTGAGGTCGAAGGGCTGCTCCACATCGGCAGGAGTGGCATTGGTCAGGAAGGCAAACAGCGCCTCATCGGCCTGCTCAAGAAGCGCAGCCACGTCACCGGTGGTGAGAGATTGCTCACGCTTGGCCTCCAGCTCGGCAACGACAGCATTGACAGCTGCATCCGTGCCCTCCACATCTTCGGTGTGGGGAACAGCCACCATGCCCTTGATGTGCTCGATGGCATCGTCGAGCTGGCCCATAAAGCCCTCTATCGCCGCCTTGTCAAAGTCGGCCACCTCCTCGGCAGTGAGCATGAACCAGCGCTGTGCCGATGCGGCATCGGTGAGGTTGAACGCTGCAGTGCTCACACCGCCCTTGGCCGCAGCCACGAGTGTCGTCGGGTTGAGTTTGTGCTCGGGATGGATAATCCAATATCCGCGCAGGTCCATCCCGGCATCGCCGCTGCCCAGGCTGACATCGATGCGCGAGCGCATCAGGTGGAAGTTCTCATTGGTTGTAGCCGAGCTCTTTGCCGCCGTGCGGATGCCGTTGCTGCCAGTGCCTGCATAGCTCATGTAATGGCCTGTAGCGGCATTACGCAGCTGGTAGTAGCTGTTCGTGGGGTTGAAGGTGATGTACCATGCAGCACTGTCGTTGCCCAGAGTCTCCTCCACCGTGAGGGTCTTCCATGCGAGGTGGCCCTTCTCATCCTCCACGAGGTATGAGGTATACATGCCATGTCCCTCGCTCTCGCTCTTGAGGTAGTACTTCACGGTGTCCTCTTGGTCGAAGACGTAGGCCGGAGTGCAGAATCCGCCCGTCGGGGGCAGTCCGTCCTCGCCCAAGGCCTGGTGTATGAGTGCGTTGCTCATGTAGAGCATGGGGCTGCCAGTATCCTCATGAGCGCCATTGACACCATAGGGCCACATGTGAGTACCGTCGCCTGTCATCACCGAGGTGGTGCTGTTGTCGAGGAAGCGCACGACAGCTGTAGCGCGGTCGCCCAGCCAGTCGCCACGTCCGCTACCGGCACGCAGGGGCGATGAGCCTCCATACCATATCTCGTGTGTACCCACGCCAATGCCGTGGCCCAGCTCATGCATGATGGTACCAGTGCGCTGATACGAAGCATTCGGCCCCACACGCATCCATCCGCCATACGAGCAGTCGGCAGTAGGTGTCTGTGCTCCATAGTTGACCGTGGTGTGGAATCCCTTGATGCTGGTGAGGTTGTTGAGGTAGTACACCGCATCGGCCACCGCCGCATTGATACGGGCGTTCTCCTCGGCCGAGCCTCCATTGTTATACGACCATGTAATCTGTCCCTTGGGCAGTGTGATGACCTTCACCACATCGCCATAGCCCACCGCATAGGTCTTGGTCAGCGCATAGGCACGTACGTAGTAGATGGTCGATGGCTCCAGGCCGGTCATGTGATAGATGCGTCCGTTCTGGTTATAGTATGCCGTGGTGCGGTTGTCCAGCACGGTAGGTTCGGGCGATGTACCCCAGCAGAAGCCCTGCTCCAGCAGGTCGGCAGCCGCCACACCCGATACGGTGCTACGGCCGAATGCCATCGTCGCGCCGCGAGCCACATAGTCGTGGGTCTTCACCTTGGGTGCTGTACCCGAGCCGTTGGCCAGGCGGAGTGCAAATGCCGCGTTGTCAAGGGCATCGACCATAGCCTGCAGCTCGGCAGGCGTAGCGGCGGTATTGGCCACCACCTCCTTGGCCGCGTCGATGGCAGCCTGCAGCGCCTCGGCGCCAGTCTGGTCGCCAGTGCCCAGCAGGGCGGCAGCATCATCAATGGCCGCCTGCAGCGTGGCATAAGCCTCGGACGACTCCTCGGCAGCGTTCACAACAGCCTTGAGCGCCGCTGCTACGGCGGGATAGCCCTCGTCGCCCTCCTTCTCCAGCTCGGCACGTGCTGCCGCGACAGCCTCCTGCAATGCAGCCAGCACACCGGCATTCATCATCTGCGCGGCCAGCGCCTCGGCCTCGTCGGCACGGCGCTTGAGCTCGGCCTGCAACACAGCCATATCGTTGCCCATGAAGTAGAGGCGGAAGTTATCGCAAGCCAGATAGTTGCCCGTAGCGCCCACAGCCTCGAAGCCCACCGTCAGCTGTTTCTCTATCAGCGTAAACTCCAACTCATACTCTCCGCTTGCCGTCACAGGCAACCTGTTATCGTTAGCAACAATCCACACGCCCGTCTGCGCAGCCGACGAGTTCTGCTGTATATTCTGTGCAGCCACCTTCAGCATGTAGCGTCCGTTGGCGAGCTCCGCTATCGTCTGTCTCACATGGGCATCGCCAGCCTTGTTGCCCTGGCTCACCCACTTCTCTACATAGGTATTGCCAGCCTTGTAGGTGAAGGTCGAGTTGGTCTGTGTCTGCATCGATGCGTTCGTCCACTCGGTGAATCCGTTCTCGAAGCTGGGGTTCAGGATGAGCGATGTCATGTCGATGGGGTCATCGGCATCGGCATTGGCCAGGCGATAGGCCTCCATGGCCTCATCCAGTGCCTGCATGGCCTCGATGAGCGCCGCTGTGGCAGCATTCTCGTCGGCAAGCAGCGCATTGGCCGCATCGATGACCGCCTTCAGTGCCTCGGCACCGTTGCCTGTGCCCTCGCCATAGAGCGCGGTAGCCTCGGCGATAGCCTCCACCAAGCCACTGTTGTCCCAATCATAGCTCAGCAGCTTCACATAGTCCACCGACAGCTTTGCCGAGTTGGCCGAGCCATTGGCAGCCGCCTTCATGCCTATCTGCACCTTTCCCTTCTGCTGGGCAGCCGTCACCTCAAACACCAAGGTATCGACCGTCCACGCACGAGCTGTAAACTTGCTCACCTTCGACATGGCCGAGGCCCCACTGGCAGGAATCCAGCCAAAGAGGCTGCTACTGGCCGTCGCGTCGCAGCCATTATAGTAGGCCGTCACGAGGGCATACTTTCCTTGAGGCAGCGTCACCTCCTGGTAGAGCTTCAGCGACTCCTGCCATCCCGTGCTGAGCGCCAGCACACCACCCTCGGCAGTGCCGTCAACATTGGTAGCAGGCACACTTGCCCCATTGAAGGTCTTCTGGGTACCCACCTGATAGACGCCCACGATGGTGTAGTTCATCGTGTAGTCGTTGGTCCACCCCACCACGGGCAGCATCTCCTGAGCCACATTTCCCGTGGCATTGATGTCGTAGTCGTAATGGGTATCAAACCCTGCATTCTCCAAATAGAGAGCAGTAACATCGGCCTGAGCCACAGCTGCCGACGCACTCAGCAGTGTACACAAAGCCACGAGCAATGTCTTTTTCTTGTTTTTCATTCGTGATAAAAGTTTAGTATAGAATCTGTAATCTCAATCAGTGCGTAAAATTACAAATTAAAATACTATCCGCCAAGATTATTCCTTCATTTTTATTTTTGCCGATTCGGGAATCACACCTACCTTGGCATCCCGAAGCTCCGCACGGCACCACACACTCTTCTCCTCGACAGGCTCTGCATGGGGAGTGGCAGCATGCCACATGCGCCAGTTGGAGCACTTGGCATCCAAAAAACTTGATATTTCTTGTTCGTATATTCATATCTTTGCATATTTGCAACTGAGTTGCAAGGAATTATTCGTATCTTCGCAGCATCAAACAAGTAGTCTATGAGAAACATACTCACTTCCTTCATCGCGCTGTTCTTCAGCACTGTCCTCCTGGCCCAGCAACCTACGCTACAGGAGCAGGCGCAGACTATCCTCATGCAGGGCGCACACATTAACCACTTCAACCGTCTGTGTCCTCAGGAGAAAGTGTACCTGCATTTCGACAACACCGCCTACTTCCAGGGCGAGACCATCTGGTTCAGCGCCACCGTATTGAAAGCTACCGAGGGCACGGCGGCCGACAGTAAGGTTCTCTATGTGGAGCTGCTCTCGCCCACCGGCATCGTGCTGCGCCAGCAGAAGCTGCAGGTCATCGACGGCCGCTGCCACGGCTCGCTGCCCCTCGTGGACACTTCGGTGGAGGAGGCCAACGAGAAGCGCGGCGTGCTGGGCTACCCCAGCGGCTACTACGAGGTGAGAGCCTACACCCGTGCGATGCTCAACTTCGACCCGCACGGCTGCTTCTCACGCGTGTTCCCCGTATATAAGGCTCCCGAGAAGGAGGGCGACTACAGCAATCCCGAGCTGGAGGTCTACAACGCCAAGGGTATCGAACGCCCCGAGACGGAGAGGCCCGAAGCACTCAAC